>DATLFC010000199.1:0-30792 GCA_035525015.1 Thermoanaerobaculia bacterium
CCTGGCGGAGGAGCTTGGCCTCGATCCCGGCTACCTGAGTCGAATCCTCCGAGGACTGCAGGCGCGCGGTCTGGTGCAGAGGACGCCTTCGCCCAGAGACGGCCGGCAGAGTCTCGCGGCGCTCACGGCGGCGGGCCAGGAGGCATTCGGGCAACTCGACGCTGCGTCGCGCGCCGAGATCGAGTTGATGCTCGGCGCCGTTCCGGAGGAAGAGCAGCGGCGGCTCGTTCACGCCATGCAGATGATCGAGCGCGTGCTGGGAGCCGCGCCTGAACATCGAGCGCCGTACGTGCTCCGGCCGCCGGCAGCAGGCGATCTGGGGTGGGTCGTCCATCGGCACGGGGTTCTCTACAACCGGGAGTACGGATGGGACGAGCGATTCGAGGCGCTCGTCGCGGAGATCGTCGCCGGCTTCACCAGGCACCTCGACGCGAAGCGAGAGCGCTGCTGGATTGCGGAAAAAGACGGGGAGAACGTCGGCTCCGTGTTCCTCGTCAGGCATCCTGAAAGAGAAAGCGTTGCGAAGCTGCGCCTCCTGCTCGTCGAGCCAAGGGCACGCGGGCTGGGGATCGGGAAACGTCTCGTACACGAATGCACCCGCTTCGCACAGCAGGCCGGCTATCGAACCATCACTCTCTGGACAAACAGCGTTCTCCACGCCGCCCGCCATCTCTATGAAGAGGAGGGATACCGCCTCGTCCAGGAGGAGCCCCACCACAGCTTCGGCCACGATCTCATCAGCCAGACGTGGGAGCTGCAACTGTGAGAACCACGCGCGAAAGACGGACGGCGTTTTCTTACGGCACCAGCGAAGTCACCTTCTCCGCTCCCAGAGGCCACTCGCCGCGGAGGAACTGGCGCACCGCTCCCCACACGGTGACCGGATCCTCCAGATGCACCGAATGCGCGGCGCCGCGGACGGTGACGAGCCGCGCGTCCGGGAGGCGGAGCGCCCATTCACGGCCGGCGCCGTAAGGGGCGTTGCGATCGCGTGTTCCGTGGATCGTCAGCACCGGCATCGTGACTTTTTTCATGTCCTGATCGGTCAGCTGAAGCTTCTTCACCGACGCCCAGTGCGATTCGAGATGGCGCGCGAAGTTCGCCGGCCATTCATTTTCCAGCGCGCAGTTCGATTTCACGCGCCCGCGATTCTCCCGATTCCCGACCAGGAGATACGAGAACACCTCGGCCTGCAGCTCACAGAAGACGCGCGGATCGCGGTCCGCGTCTTCGCGCATCTCCATGTAGCGCTTCCGCAGATCGTCCGGCAGCCCCATCGTCTGCTGCGGCTCGGCAAGGCCTTCCGGGTACTCCTTTCCGTACTCCGGCGGCACGGCGCCGATCTGCACGAGCCGCGTCACATGCTGCGGATGTTCCATGGCATACATCGCGACCATGGCGCCGAGATAGGAGTAGCCGATGGCGGCGAAACGGTCGATGCCGAAGTGGCGACGCACCGTTTCGAGATCTTGGATGTCCTGGTGAATGGTCAGCGTCTCCGTCGCTTCGACGCGCGAGGAGCGTCCGCGATTGCGCATGTCGTACGTGATCACGGTGGCCACGTCGGAGAGCTGCCGGACGTGATCGAAGAGGATGAACCCGAGAGGGACGATGAGGGTCTGCGGCGCGCGTCCGATCCTGCGGTAGTGGAGCCGCGCGCCGTCCGGCGTGGTGATGAACCCCTCCTCCACGTTTGGCGCGCTCTCCGCCACGGCCGGCGGCGGCGCCCCCGGACCGTCGAACACGACCTTCCACGCGCCGCCGGCGTCGCGGCGCCAGGTGGAGATGTACGAGCCGGCGGGAAGACCCTGCGCGTCGTAGATCGAACCGGTCGACAGGCCCAGTGTCCCGTCGTCGCTGACCACGACCCGTTCCGGACCCCAGCTGAACGGCGCCACCGGATCCTTGAAAAAGCCCGACCACACCTTCACGACTTCTTCCCTGCCGTACAGCGTCCGGCCGGCGGAGAGGAACGTGGCATCGCCGGCAACGAAGCTGAAGAAGCGGGCAGCATCGCGATCGGCAAACGCCTTCGCAAACGCGATCTCCGCCTGCCGCACCTCCTCGACCGGATCGGCGGATACACCCGTGGCCAGCAGAAGCAAGAGTGCGAAGAAGCGCATGGCCGAAGGATAGTGCAGGGGGGCCGGTGAGTCGTTACCGCCTGGTGAACGGTTGGAGTTCAAATGTGGCTCTCGGCTCGACCAACGACCAACGAACCATCAACGCCGAAACAAGTTCCTCGCGATGAACACCGCATTCGCCGGCCTCTCCGCCAGGCGTCGCATCAGATACGGATACCACTCGGTGCCGAAGGGAATGTAGACGCGCATCCGCCAGCCGTCGCGGATGAGCTGTTCCTGGAGATCGCGGCGAATGCCGTACAGCATCTGGAACTCGAACGCTTCGGGGGCGATCTTCTCCGCCCGGGCGAAGGCGATCGTCGCGTCGATCATCTTCGGGTCGTGCGTGGCGATGCCGTGGTACGTCCCGCTCCGCAGCAGGATCTTCATCAGCTCGACGAAGCTGTCGTCGACCTCCGACTTCGCCTGGAAGGCGATCTCCGGCGGCTCTTTGTACGCCCCTTTGCACAACCGGATGCGAATCCCCTCGGCGCAGAGTGCCTCCACGTCGGCCCGGCTCCGGCGAAGATACGACTGGATCACCGCGCCGACGTGGCCGGCATGGCCCGGCCGGCGGTGCAGCTCCCGGACGATCTCCAGCGTCTTCTCCGTGTAGGGCGAGCCCTCCATATCGATGCGGACGAAATTCTTCAGACGGGCGGCCTGGGCGACGAGCTCGGCGGTGATCTTCCGGGCCGCCCCCTCGTCGACGTCGAGGCCCATGTGCGTGAGCTTGAGGCTGACGTTCGCGTCGAGGTTCCGGGCCACGATCTCGTCGATCAGCTCGTGGTAGAGCCGCTCGCTCTCGTGCGCCTCGTCGATGTTGGTGACGTTCTCGCCGAGGTTGTCGACGCTGACGGTCATGCCGCGCACGTTCGTGGCGGCGGTGGCGGCGAGCGCATCCCCGACGGTCATCCCGGCGACGAAACGGCTGGAGAGACGTCTGCCGATTGCGGAGCGTTCGGCGACCGCGCGGAGGGCGCGGCTTTCGGAGAGGAGGATGAAGAATGCCCGGAACAAGCCGGCGCGCATTCTAAACTACGTCGCTTTCGCGACGGCAATGGCGCAGACGCGCGACGCGCCGGCGTCGAGCAGCGCCGCCGCGCAGGAGCGGAAGGTCTCTCCGGTGGTGCAGATGTCGTCGACGAGCAGGACGCGCCGGTCGGCCACGCCCTCTCCGGCGGCGAAGACGCCGCGGACGTTCGCGGCGCGGCCGGCGCGCGCCAGCGTCGACTGCGTCTCCTTCTCCCGCTCCTTGGTCAGCAGGCGGGGATCGCATGCGATGCGAAGCCGCCGCGCCAGCGAACGCGCCAGCAGCTCGGCCTGGTTGTAGCCGCGGCGCCGCAGTTTCGAGCGATGCATCGGCACCGGCACCACGACGTCGAAACCTTCTTCGTCATGACCGCGAACCACTTCCTCCATCAGGGCCGCCAGCGGATCGTCGAGAAAGTCGTGCCGCTCGAATTTGAAGGCGTGCAGGAGACGCTCGAGCCCTGCGCGGTACTCCCCCCAGGCATCGGTCCAGGCGGCCGGAAGAGGGTCGGCGCTGCAGGCGATGCAGATCGTTCCGGCCGGCAGCGGGAGGGCGCAGGAGCGGCATCGGTCGCCGCGCAGGGCGGGCAGCGACCGCCAGCATGCGGCGCAGCATGAGGCCACGCGCGAGCGCCACGGCAGCTCGCCGCCGCAGACAACGCACCACGCCGGCAGAACGATTCGCAGCGCCTCCCGTCCAATGAGGGACAACGCGCCGCGGAGCCTGGTCTCCACGGCGCTCATTGTAATGATCGGAGGTAAGATTGCCCCGCATGAAAAAGACCGCGTTTCTTCTCGCCGTTCTCGTCGCCGGCGCCGTTCCCCTCGCCGCCCAGTCGACGGAGTTCGGTGTCCTCTACGGAGGCAGCTCGCGTTCCGTCGATGGAGACGCAGCCGTCGAGCTCGACGACAATTTCTCCTTCTCCCGCTCCTCGATCGAGTTCTATTACGCCAACCAGCTCGAGCCGGGCACGATGTTCAAGATCAAGCTGGGGCGCATCGAAACCCCCGTCGGTCTGGCCACCGAGGACGGCGCGCGGTTCGACGTCGACGGCCAGGTCCAGCACCTCGACGCCGTCGCCGAATACCGCTTCTCCGAGCCCTTCGGCAGCGCCGGACTCTTCGCCGGCATCGGTCTGTACCGGCAGGTGGCGGACAGGAATGTGGGCGACAACGAGATGGACTACGGCTTCCTCGCCGGCGTCAACGCCGATTTCCCCATTTCACGCCGCTACGGCGTGATCCTGGAAGCGACGCACCACTGGACCAAACTTCCCTTCCGTCCGAACTTTCTGACCGTCAGCGGAGGATTCCGCCTCCGCTTCTGATCGGTACGCAGCTTGCTCCTTTTTCATCGGCGAAAAAGGAGGCAGCAAATGGCCAAGAACGTGCGCGATGTGATGACGCCCAACCCGAAGTGCGTATCCGAGCGCGACAGTATTCTCCAGGCAGCCCGCATCATGCGTGACGAGGACACCGGCGTGGTCCCCGTCGTGGACGGAAAGAAGGTCATCGGCGTGATCACCGACCGTGACATCGTGGTGCGTGTGATCGCCGATGGGAAGGACCTCAACAGCGTCAAGATCAACGAGGTGATGACGAAACAGGTCCGGACCGTCAAAGAAGACCAGTCGGTCGACGACGTGCTCAAACTGATGGGCGGCTCCGAGATCCGCCGCGTCCCCGTCGTGAACCAGGGCAACGAGATCGTCGGCATCATCTCCATCGGCGATCTCTCCACCCGCACGGACAAGGACGACCAGGTCGGCCGCGCCATCGAGCAGATCAGCGAAGCACGCCCGAATCACTAGGCCTCGGGCCTCGGGCCTCGGGCCTCGGAATGCTCGTCGGGGCGGAGGCGGTTCTGCGTCACCGTGAAGAGAACCGTCCTCGCCCTCGCCGTCACTCTCGTCGCCGCGACCGCCGGAGCGCACGCCCCTCCCGATGGCAAGCCGCTCGACCCGGAAACGGAGAAGCTCGTCCGTGAGGCGCTGCCCGTCTGCGCCGACATGAACCTGAGCACGACCGATTTTCCCCAGTCGATGCCGCAGGGCTTTTCGGCCCGCGTGATCCATGCCTCGAGCGAGAGCCACTCCTGCGACGGCAGTTACCTGCTCGTCACCTCCGCCTCCGGCACCTCCTACCTCGGCACCCCCTGGTTCCTCGAGCAGACCGGCGGGAAAACGATCGAGGAACGGCTGAAGGACTTCGCCTGGAAGAACATACAGGCGAACATCACGCCGGTGATCGAGCGGAAGCGCTCGCAGGAAGGCTTGTTCCCCGTGACGCTCCAGCAGGTGACCGAGCGCGGCAAGGTTCCGATGGAGGGGCTGGTCGACGCCGATGGCCGCGTCTTCTTCCTGGGACGTTTCTCCGCCCGGAGCGCAAGTGCGACAGAGGCGAGGCTTGCATCGCTGCAGCCGCTGGTCGCAAAGGCTCCGAGCCGCGGTGCCGCGAAACCGGCCGTCACGATCGTCGAGTTCTCCGATTTCCAGTGCCCGTCGTGCAAGCGCTCGTCGGGATTCGCGGAGGCGATCGTGGCCCGCCATCCGGACGCGGTGCGCTATGTGCGGTTCGACCTGCCGCTGATCCAGAGCCACCCCTGGGCGTTCGGCGCGGCCGCCGCCGGCCGAGCGATCTACCGCCAGAAACCGGAGCTGTTCTGGGAGTACAAGAAACACGTTTACGAGAGCCAGGACCGGCTCAACGCGTTCGTCTTCGATGATTTCGCGCGCGGATTCGCCGACGACCGCGACCTCGACATGGCAAAGTACGACGCCGACCTGGCCTCGGAAGAGCTCCGCAACGAGATCCTCAAAGGCGTCGGCGCCGCGTTCTCCAACCACGTCCGGGCCACGCCGACGTTCATGGTCAACGGAACGTTCATAGCGAGCGGTCCGGAGGGGAAGGAACTGGCGGACTACGTCGAGCAGCTGCTGAAGAACTAGGCCCGAGGCCTTGTTTTTTGTCTCAACGCTTCTTCGACTTCTTGCTCCCGCTGCTCTTCTTCGAGCTCCCCTTCTTCTTCGAGCTGGTGGTCGTCGTGGTCGAGGCGGCGGGGCGCGAAGGGCGCTTCCGCTCCTCACCGGCGGCGCGGCGGATGGCCAGCGCCAGCAGCGATGCGCCGACGAGCACGCCGGCGGCGCTGCCCACGACCTTCTTCGGGTTCTCACGCGTATATTCGCGGGCGTTCTCGATCTGCTCGGCGAGGAAGTCCGATGCCTTGTCGATCGAATCGCGCACGTCGAGATCGGCGATGGCGGCCCGAAGGCGCTCGACCCGCTCGCTGCTCAGGCCGAACCGCTCCAGCGCTTCGAGGACCCCTCGCTCGTCGAGATCGACGCCGCCAACGCGTCCCCGCGCGGAGCTCAGACTCTCCTTGATGTACCGCCGATCCTCTTCCGCGAGGGAGACGCTGCGGCCGCGCCCTCCTGCTTTCGTTACCTTGGTTCGCCCTTTGGTCGCCATGTTTCCTCCTTATTCACAAAACAGAGATTCACAAGCTCTGCCAGACGAGGTCGAGGAAGGACTTCAACATCCGTCCGGTCAGACCCCAGATCTCGTACGGACCGTGTACGTAGTAGTAGGCGGGGTAACGGCGATTGCGAAATGGGACGTATCGGACCTGCGGCATGGCCGGATCGAGCAGGGCGCCGACCGGCACCTCGAAGACCTCCACGACCTCGCTTTCCTGCATCACGTACTCGATCGGCTCATGAATGACGCCGGCGAACGGCGCCACGAGGAACCCGCTGTTCGTGATCAGATCGTCGAGTCGCCCGATCAGCTCCACATCGCCCCGGTGGATGCCGACCTCCTCCTCCGCCTCGCGGATCGCCGCCGCTTCCAGCGTCTCGCCCCTTTCGACCGCGCCGCCAGGAAAGGCGATCTGGCCGCTGTGCGCGGCGAGATTCTCGGATCGGCGCGTGAAGAGGATCGACCAGTGGCCGCCGTTCCGGATCAGCGGAATCAGCACGGCCGCGCGACGGTATTGCGGCGCGTCGATCTCGAGGGCGGGACGGGAGGCGAGCCGGCGCCGCAGCTCCCCGAGCGCGCGGTCGTCAAACACGAGCGATCTCGACCTCCGCGGCAGGCGTCGCGTCGACGATCGGGATGCCTTCCAGCGCGTGGTAGATGCGAAGCGTCAGCGCATCGTTCGCGAGCGGGATGCGGAAATCGGCGGAGCGGCCGGGCCGCAGGTCGCCGGCGAGCTGCAGCCAATGATCGGCAACCTCCCTCGGTCCGTCGAACAGCTTCGCCAGCAGCCGGTAGGACGGCTCGCCGTAAACCCGCGCCGGCAGCGTGAACGCCCCGTCGTTCCGCAGCGTGAGAACGGCAAAAGACTCCTCGAACACGATTCCCGCCAGCGCCAGCCCCGGAAACAAAGCCATCCCCTTCTCCCCGCCCGCGGGGAGAAGGTGGCGCTCCGCGCCGGATGAGGGGCGTACCGCCTCCAGATACCCCTTCACCGTCATCTCGATCCGCGCGTTTTCCTGCAACCACGCGTGCTGCGCCGCCGCAATCCCCCTCTCATCGAGATCGCGGACGAAAAAATCGGCCAGCGCATCGACTTCGCGATCGCCGAAGGGAATCTTCACCACGCACGCATCCGGGAACTCCGCGAACTGCGCGTAGTCGCTCACTGCCACCGGCTTCCCCGCGGCGAAGGCGCGGATCAGCGTGCCGGAGGTCTCGCCTGCAGAGGGATACCGCAGATTCACCAGCCTGTCGGCCGCCGCGTAGTAGCGGCCGAAGTCGTCGTCCGCGACGTACCCGGTGATCGTCACGCCCTCGCCGGCGATCGAACGGACGTCGATGTCGGGCGCGGGCTCGCCGACGACGAGCAGGCGGATCCGCGGATCGCGGGCCCGGGCCGCCTGAAACGCCTTCACCACGATCTCTCCCCGCTTCGCCGACGTCAGGAATCCGAACAGACCGATCACACGCTCTTCAGGGCGGACGCCGAGAAAGGCGCGGACGGCGTCGCGCTCGTGGTGCTCGCGCTCCTCTTCGTACGGATGCGGCACGACGTGGATCGGAGTCTCGATCCCGAACGACGCCAGCCGATCCGCCGCCCAGCGGTTGTGGACGATCACCGCGCGCGACTTCCGGGCCAGATCCACCGATGCGGGGAGGAGAAAGTTGCCCATCTCGCTGTGCAGTCCCGCGGCGCGCCCCCGGGCCCACGCCGCGCCGGCCTGGCCGTGACTGGCCTGCAGCGCGGCCACGTATCCCTCCGCATCGCCGTGGGCCAGCGTCATCTCCACGACCAGGTGATGCAGCACGACGTCGTGCAGCACGGCCACGCCCGGATTCCGCATCGCCTCGGCGTAGACGAACTCGTGGTGCGGGTTGTTGCCGAGCTGGTAAATCGCGACGTCGAAATCATCCGCGACATATCCGTCCGTCGACCCGAACGCCGTCACATCGGCGTGCCGCCGCAGCTCCGGCAGGAGCATCGACGCGTAGTGCGCCACGCCCGAGCGGCTGGGGGGGAGAGGCGAGAGGAAGGCCAGCTTCAACGTTTACTCCGCGTTCGTCCTGGCCCGCTGGGACAGGTAGGCCTCGATCAGCTCGTCGAGGTCGCCGTCGAGCACCCGCTGCGGGTCGCCGACCTCGTGGCCGGTCCGGAGGTCCTTGATGAGCTGATACGGCTGCAGCGTGTACGAGCGGATCTGGCTGCCGAAGCTGATCTCCTTCTTCACCCCTTCGATCTTCGCCTGCTCTTCCTTCCGCTTATCGAGTTCCAGCTGGTAGAGCCGCGCCTTCAGCAGGCGCATGGCGGTGTCGCGGTTCTTGTGCTGGCTCCGCTCGTTCTGGCAGGTGACGACGATGCCCGACGGCAAGTGCGTGATCCGGATGGCCGAATCGGTCACGTTCACGTGCTGCCCCCCCGCTCCGGACGAGCGGTAGGTGTCGACCCGCAGGTCCTTGTCGTTGATCTCGATCTCGATGTCCTCGTCGATGTCGGGATAGACGTAGACCGATGCGAAGGAGGTGTGGCGGCGCTTGGCGGCGTCGAAGGGGGAGATGCGGACGAGGCGGTGCACGCCGTGCTCCGACTTCAGGTAACCGTACGCGTAGTCGCCGCGGACCATCACGGTGGCGCTCTTGATCCCCGCCTCCTCGCCGGCCTGGTAGTCGGCCATCTCGGTCGACCAGCCGCGCCGCTCGCAGAAGCGAAGGTACATGCGGAGGAGCATCTCCGCCCAGTCCTGCGACTCGGTGCCGCCGGCGCCGGGGTGGATGGCCAGGATGGCGTCGCGCTCGTCGTGCGGGCCGGAGAGCTTCATCGTCAGCTCGATCCGGTTGAGCTCCGATTCGAGCTGATCGACCAGCGCGTCGATGTCCGCGCCGACGTTCTCCCCTTCCTTTTCGAACTCCAGGAGGACGTCCAGATCGCCGGTCTTCGACTCGAGCGCTTCGGCGGACTCGATCCGCTTCTCGACGCGGCTCCGCTTTCTCCCTACGTCCTGCGCCTTCTCCTGGTCGTCCCAGAAACCGGGGGCGGACATTTCGCGCTCGATCTCGTCGAGCGCCCTGCGCGAGCCGGCAAGGTCAAAGATAACTCCGGACGGACCGGAGTCTGCTGCGGACATCGTCGATTCTGGTGAGGGTGTCGTCTTTCATGGTGAGAGGGTACTTGGATAATTGAGAATTGAGAATTGAGAATTGAGAATTAACAGCCGAGGTTTCTCAATTCTCAATTCTCAATTCTCCGCCACGACCACAAAACTCCCCAGACGGAGCCAACAACAGCCAGCCACGCAAACCAGTCGCCAAACCGCACATACGGTGTGACCGTCGTCTTCTCCTGGAACTCGGCAAAGATGATTCCCGCCTGTCCCATCGGCAGCTCCTCGACGATCCGGCCGCTCGGGTCGACGACGGCCGAGATGCCGGTCGTCGCCGCGCGCAGCAGGTAGCGGTCGCTCTCGATGGCGCGGAGCCTGGCCTGGTCGAGGTGCTGCCGCGGCGCCGACGTTCCGTCGTACCAGGCGTCGTTGGTGATCGTCACCAGGACGTCGGCGCCGTTCCGGACCTGGGTGAGCGTGATTTGCGGGAAGACCACCTCGTAGCAGATGGCCGGCCCGTAGGCGAACCTGCCTCGGAGCGGACTCTCGTTCGTTCCGAACTGGAAGTCCCCGACGGCCCGGACGAGCTTACTGGCGAAGAAGAGCATCTTCCGCAGCGGCACGTATTCGCCGAACGGCACGAGACGGATCTTGTCGTAATGGCCGATCGTCCGGCCGCCGCTCACCAGGAACGCGGCGTTCCACAGTTTCGTCGGATCATCCGCCGCTTCCGCCACGGAGCCGAGGATCACGTCGACGCCGTGCCGGGCGGAAAACGATTCGATCGCCTCCCGGTAAAAATCAGTCGACGAGTACGACAGCGGCACCGTCGATTCCGGCCAGATCACGACCGTCGCGCCGCCGGCCACGGCACGCTCGCTCATGTCCATCATCCGCTGGAAGATCTCGTAGAGGTTCTCGCTGTCCCACCGCATCTCCTGCGAGATGTTCGGCTGCAGGAGCGCGGCGAGCTTCGGCGGCGTGCCCGTCGGCCGGATGACCAGCCGCGATGCCACGAGGCCGGTCGCCCACCAGACGAACAGCACGATGACCGTGCCGCCGATGGCGAATGCGGCCGGTACCCGCGGCGGACGAACCGTGATCAGCCAGGCCGCGACCGTGGCCGGAAGCATGATCAGCGCGCCGACGAAATACGGCCCGGCGAAGCGGTCGATCTGGATCAGGGCCGGGTAATCGATGATCGACGTGGCGATGAGGTGCCACGGAAAGCCGGTCAGAAAATACGTCCGCAGGTATTCGACCGCCGCCCACGCCAGCGGTACCAGGAGCCATGCCGGCAGGGACCGCGGCCTGATCCGATGGACGAGCCACGCGAAGAGGCCGCCGTACATCCCGAGAACCAGCGCCATCGCGACGAAGATCAGCACACCGGCGAAGTACGGCAGGCCGCCGTAATGCGACATCACCCGGATGACCCACGGCACCATGATCAGCCAGGCCACGCTCTGCGAGACCCATCCGTGGAGGAACGCCTCCCCTCCGCCGCGCGCGCGCGTTACCGCGATCAGCAGCGGCAGAAAGGCGGCGAACATCATCCATCCGATGCCGATGTCGGGGAAGGACGCGGCGAAAAGAAGGCCGCTGACGATCGCCAGGAGAAGAGAGATCAGCACGGGTTGGAGTGCGGCGGCTTGCCGCCGCTTTCGGATTGCGGCAGCTTGCTGCCGCCCGCCCCGCGCTGCGGCAAGCCGCAGCACCCCAAAGCGGTGGCAAGCCACCGCACTCCGAAAGTCATCCTTTCTTGAACAGGGCGTCCCATGCCTTGCGAGCGTCATCCGGCGTCTGGATCTTTCCCTTGTCGGCGGAGAGATCGCGCACGATCTTGGGCGAGAAGAAGGCGCATTCGTTCCGGGCATGCTTGCTCGCCACGCGGGCGGGGATGTTCTCGCGGCACTCCCAGGTGGTGGTGGTGTCGAAGGAGCGGCAGTTGCCACAGGTATGAAGGTCGGCGCCGCACTTGGCGCAGGCCTCTTCATGCGTGAGCTCGCCGAGGCTGTGACGGAGCTGTCCGCAGGCGTTGCACTTGAATGCTTCCGGGCCGAATCCGCCGGCGGTACGGCCGCGCGGCGCGCCTTCCATCCGCTCCGGCCGTGGGGTCATCGGCGGGCGGGGACCGCCGCCGCCGCTGCTCTTCGAGGAGCCATAGCCGCCGCCATCCTGGTAACCCTTGTGTTTGTACTTGCGATCGCTCACGCACTCACCTCACGAAAAGCCACCACGTCGCGCCTGCCATGACTGCAACCGTGATGACGAAGAGAATCAGCCGAATCACCAGACGCGCCACCCTCACGAGAAGCCAGACCGCGAAGAGGACGAACAGCAGACCGAGGATCTCTGGGGGACTCGGCATCAGGGAGATGCGGTTAGTGTAACAGCTTGCGTCGCTCCGGCAATCCCGCTCACACGACGAGCCGCAGCGGCTGTTCGATGTACGCCCGCAGCGTCTTCAGATAGTCGGCTCCCGCCGCGCCGTCCACGATGCGATGGTCGCACGACATCGTCACCTTCATCCGGTCGCGGATGACGACCTGGCGGTCGATCACAACCGCCCGCGCTTCCGCCGCGCCGATGGCCAGGATGGCCGCGTTCGGCGGGTTGATGATGGCCGTGAACTCTTCGATACCCCAGGCGCCGAGGTTCGAGATCGTGAAGGTGCTCCCCTGGTATTCGTCGGGCTTCAGCTTCCGGTTCTTCGCCTTCTCGGCCAGGGCCCGGACCTCCTGCGCGATGTCGCTCACGCTCTTCTGATCGGCATTACGGATCACCGGCGTGATCAGCCCCTCCGGCGTCGCCACGGCGATGCCGATGTGCACTGCACCATGCTGCGTGATCGCTTCGTCGCCCCATCTGGCATTCACGTTCGGGTGGTGGCGCAGGGCCAGTGCGGCGCCGCGGACGATGAAGTCGTTCACGCTCACCTTCACCCCTTCGATCTCGATGAGCTGCTGGCGGATCGAGAGAAGGTCCGTCACGTCGTAGTCGACGGTCAGGTAGAAGTGCGGGATCGGGCCCGTCGACTCGGCCAGCCGTTTGGCGATCGTCCTGCGCATCGCCGAGAGCGGCACTTCCTTCTCTTCGAGCTGGGGAGCGCGGGCCATCGGCGCGGGTGACGACGCCCGCGCCCCGCCACCTTTGAAGTTCTTCACGTCGGCGGCGATGATGCGGCCGCCGGGGCCGCTTCCTTCGACCGACTCCAGATCGACGCCGAGCTCCCGCGCCAGATTGCGCGCCAGCGGCGAGGAGCGCCGCCGCTCGCCGCTCTTCGGCATCGCCACCACGTTCCCCCCCGACGCGCGCGTCCGGTCGACGCGCGGGCCCTTCATCTCCATCGTCTCGCCGTACTCGCCGGTGCTGTGGCGGAAGGCGTCCTTCTTGTCGGTAGTGCGGCGCTGGTCCTGGGGGGAGGCCTCGGGCCTCGGGCCTCGGGCCTCGGGTTCTTCCTTCGCTTCCTTTTTCTCTTTCTTCTTCGGTTCCGGCTTCTCTTCCTTCCTGGCTTCTTTGTCTTCCGGCTCCTCTTCCTTTTTCCGGGGGGTTGGTTTCTCGCCGGCGCCGAGGATCTCGGCCAGGAGGCCGCCGACCTGCACGACCTCGCCTTCCTGCGCGGCGAGCTCGCTGAGGGTGCCGTCCGCTTCCGCTTCGAGGTCGAGGTTGACCTTGTCGGTCTCGATCTCCAGGACCGGCTCGCCCTTCTTCACCTCGTCGCCGGTCTTCTTGTACCAGCGGACGACTTTCCCTTCGGTCATGGCGTCGCCCATCTTGGGCATGATGATTTCTGCCATCGTCAGGACCTGTACATCACTTTCTTCACCGCGCGGGCGATGTGCTCCTCGTGAGGAGTGGCCAGCAGCTCGAGATTGCGCGCGTACGGCATCGGGACGTCTTCGCCGGTGACCCGAGCCACCGGCGCGTCGAGATCGTCGAACATCTGCTCGGTGATGCTCGCGGCGATCTCGGCGCCCGCGCCGAAGGGCTTCCACTGTTCCTGGACGACCACGGCGCGATGCGTCTTCGCGACCGATTCGTACACCGGATCGAGATCGAGCGGCCGCAGCGTCCGCAGGTCGATCACCTCGCACTCGATGCCCTCGTCGGCTGCCAGCTTGTCGGCGACCACGAGCGAGAGCTGCAGCATCCGGCTGAACGAGACGATCGTGACGTCGCTCCCTTCTCGGGCGACGCGCGACTGGCCGAACGGCACGGTGAAGTCGCGATCGTCCGGCACCTCCCCTTTCATGCCGTACAGCGCCGCACTCTCGAGGAACATCACCGGATCGCGGCCCCGGATGGCGGTCTTGAGGAGCCCTTTGGCATCGGCCGGCGTCGCCGGCGCGACGACGTGGAGTCCCGGAAAGTGCGCGTAGAACGACTCGAACGACTGGGAGTGCTGCGCCGAGAGCTGCACGCCCGCCCCCTGCGGACCGCGGATGACCATCGGCACATCCACCTGACCGCCCGAGAAGTAGCGGACCTTCGCGGCGTGATTGAGGATCTGGTCGGCCGCGACGATGGCGAAGTTCACCGTCATCATCTCGACGATCGGCCGCAGTCCCACCATGGCCATGCCGACAGCGGTCCCCACCATCCCCGCCTCGGCGATCGGCGTATCGATGACGCGCCGCGGCCCGTATTTCTTGAGCATCCCGGCCGTGATGCGGAACGTCCCTTCGTAGACGCCGATGTCCTCGCCCATGATCAGGACCTTCTCGTCCCGATCCATCTCTTCCATCATCGCTTCGCGAATCGCGTCGCGGTAACTTTTTTCGCTCATCGTTGGTCTGCCGTCGGTTTCAGGCGTTGTTCGTTGTTCGTTGTTCGTTCTTCGGCCCGCCCGGGCACGAACAACGGACAACGAACAACGGACAACGTCTTCACTCTGTCTCGCTCTCCGCAACGGGCCGCGGCCCATGCTCGGCCACGACGTCATGGAACAGTTCTTCCGGCTCGGGCGCCGGGCTCTCCTCGGCGAACTTCACCGCCTTCGCCACTTCCTCCGCCGCCCACTCCTCCATCTTCTGCACGTCGTCATCGGTCAGGCCGCAGACCTCTCCGAGCCGTTTGCGCATGATCACGATCGGGTCGCGATCCTTGTGCTGCTCCACTTCTTTCTTCGAGCGGTAGGGCTGGAGGATGTCCGCCGCGCCATGTCCGGAGAAACGGTAGGTCACTGCTTCCAGGCAGTACGGTCTGCCCGTCTCCCGGATCTGACGGACCACGCGATCGGCCGCGCCGCGGATCGCGAAGACGTCCTGCCCGTCCACTTTCTCGGTCTCGATGTCGTAGGCGCGGACGCGCGCCGAGAGATCGGTCACCGCGGAGTGGCGCTCCACCGAGGTTCCCATCGCATAGCCGTTGTTCTCGATGATGAAGAGGACGGGACACATCCCCTCCTTCCCCCAGAGGCCGGCCATGTTCATCGCCTCGTGGAACGAGCCGATGTTCATCGCGCCGTCGCCGAAATAGCAGACCACGATGCGATCGGTCTCCTGATACCGGACGCCGTAGGCGCTGCCGGCGGCGAGCGGGAGGTGCCCGCCGACGATGCCGTAGCCGCCGTAGAGGCCGCGCTCGACATCGAAGAGGTGCATCGAGCCCCCCTTCCCCTTCGACACGCCGGTGGCCTTGCCGAAAAGCTCGGCCATCACCCGTCCGGGCTCGGAGCCGAGGGCCAGGGCGTGCGCGTGATCGCGATAGCCGCAGAAGACGAGGTCGTCTTTCTGGAGCGCCGAAATGACGCCGCTGGCCACCGCTTCCTGGCCGATGTAGACGTGCAGATATCCGCCGATTTTCCCGCGGCGGAACTCACGCTCGCTCGCCTCCTCGAACCGGCGGATGAGGATCATCTGGCGGAGGATGTCGGTCCATTCCGGCGCGCAGGCGATCTGTTCGATGGTTGCTGTGGATTCCGGCTTTGCTTTGGCCATCTCGACGTTGCAGACGCGGGTGCACACCGCGGGCCCGGATTGTATACGGCGCAGCCGGTAGTTAACGGCTAACGTCCAGATTGGGCCGCCTGACGATGAACGCCAGGGCAACGACCGCCAGCACGGCGCCGTTGATGGCCAGCGCCAACGAGATCGACCAGCGCTGCGCGACGTATCCCGCCAGCAGATTGCCGAGGGGCATGCCGCCACGGAAGGCGAGCATGAAGATCGACATGACGCGGCCGCGCATGGCGTCGGTCGTGGCCAGCTGGACCAGGGAGCTGTAGAGCGAGATCACGGCGACGATGCAGGCCCCGGCGAAGAACGAAGCCACCAGGCTGAACGGAAGCGAGCGCGACAGACCGAACGCGATCAGCAGCAGTGCAAACACGAGCTGGAGCATCAGGGCCAGCCTTCCCTTGTGCGGCTGGTGCGCGGTCGCGGCCACGAGCAGCGCGCCGGTCACCGATCCGACGCCGTACACCGTCAGCATCGACGCGTAGCCCGACGCGTCGAGCGCGAAGATCTCCCGCGCCACCACCGGCATGAACGTGACGATGGGCATACCGAGAAACGTGCCCGCGAAGGCGAGAAACGTCAGGAGCAGAAGCGTCTTCCGCTCCATCACGAAGTCGAACCCGGCCCGCATCTCGTCGAGGATGCCGCGCTGCGGCGCGGTGGTCACCGGCGGAATCCGGATGAACAGCAGGGCGATGATCACCGCGATGAAGGAAACGCCGTTGATCGCGAAACAAGCGGCCGCTCCCCACGCGGCCAGCGCGATGCCGGCCAGGATCGGCCCGACCACGCGCGCCAGATTGAACTGCATCGAGTTCATCGCCACGGCGTTCGGCACGTCGTGCCGCTTCACCAGCAGCGGCAGCAGGGAGATGTAGGCCGGCCCGCTGAACGACTGCGCGCTCCCGGTCAGGAACGACAGGACGAAGATGTGCCAGACCTTCACCTGTTCGAAATAGATGAGCATGGCCAGGATGAACGCGAAGCCCATCTGCGCGTACTGCGACAGGATCATGATCTTCTTCCGCGAGACGCGGTCCGCGACCACGCCGCCGAAGAGCGAGAAGAAAAGCATCGGCCCGGTGGCGAGAAAGCCGTCTACCCCCAGTAGAAACGCCGAGTCGGTCATCTGCAGCACGACCCACCCCTGCGCCACGGTCTGCATCCACGTTCCGGTCGTCGACATGAAGGCGCCGAACCACAGCAGCCGGTAGTCGCGGTAGCGGAGGGCGCTGAACGTCCGCGCCAGGCGGCCCCTCGGTGGATACGTGCTGGCTGTGGATTCGAGCGACTCTTCCTGCGGCAGCGAAGAGCTCATGCCCTGATTTTCAGCCTCGCATTCGTCCCGGCGGTGTGGGCGTGGCAGATGGCGATGGCCAGCGCGTCGGAGGCGTCGGCCGACATTTTCAGCATCGCGCAGTTCGGAAGCAGCATGCGCACCATCCTGGCCACCTGTTCCTTCTCCGCGCCGCCGTAGCCGACGACCGCGCTCTTCACCGAACGGGGCGAGTACTCGAAAATCTCGAGCCGGGCCGCCTGCGCGGCCAGCAGAATCACCCCGCGGGCCTGGGCCAGCTGCACCAGACTGCTCACGTTCCGGCCGGCGAACGGCATCTCCACCGCCACGGCCGCCGGCCCCGTCCGCGCGATCACCTCGGCCACCGCCTCATGGATGCGCGCCAGCCTCTCCGGAAGCGCAGCCGCCCGCCGCGTCGAGATCGACCCCTGCTCCACCAGCGCCAGCCGCCCACGGACATAGTCGACCACGCCGTAGCCGGTCGTGATGCTGCCAGGATCGATCCCGAGGATGCGCATGACAGAAGTATGAAGGAGAAAGGATGAAGGATGAAGGATGAAGGATGAAGGACCGCACCTGGGACAGGTCGTCCTTTGGCAGTGCAACGTACATCCGAATGATCCGCACAGCGAAATCTTTGGTCCGCCTTCGAAGATCAGTGACTTCATCCTTCATCCTTCATCCTTCATCCTTCATCCTTCATCCTTCATCCTTCCGAAGAATCGCACCTCATAGATCTCCCGCCCTTCCGCCCTGTACTTCGCCTCGTAGTTCGTCCGCGGCGCATCCTCCGGCCCGGGGATCCTCGCCTCGGACCGCAGGAACTCTGCGATCAGAGGCGCGGCGACCTCGTAGTACTGCCGGTGATCGGTGACGTAGATGCCGCTGCCTCCGGGGACGAGAACACGGCGGATCTCCGCCAGCACCTCGGGGCGGATGATCCTTCGCTTCTGCTCGCGCTTGCGCGGCCAGGGATCGGGAAAGTAAATGTGCACCTCGGCGATCGAAGCGTCCGGAAGCATGTCGCGCATGACCAGAAAGGCGTCGTGGTTGATGAGCCGGACGTTCGTCAGCGAGCGCTTCGCCACCCGCTCGCGGATGAGGCGGTGATAGTGCAGCGACTTCTCGACACCGATGTAGTTCTGATCAGGCCGTTCCAGGGCCGAGGAGATGAGAAAACGTCCCTTGCCCGAACCGATTTCGAGGATGACCGGATGTGCGTTGCCGAAGAGCTGCTGGAGATCGAGACGGACGAAGCCGGTCTCACGAGGATTGATGGAGAGCTCCTCACCCGTCACTCGTCACCCGACACCTCGTGGTAGAGCCGTGCGTACGTCTCGTAGCGGGCCCGGTTCACATCGCCCGCCTCGACGGCGTCCTTGACCCCGCAGTCGGGCTCGTGGATGTGGCTGCAGTCAGTGAAGCGGCACGACTCGGTGGGCTCCTCGAACTCGGGGAAATAGTCGCGCAGCGACTCCCGGTCGAGATTCCAGAGGCCGAACTCGCGGATTCCGGGCGTGTCGATCAGATAGGTTCCATCGCCGAAATCGAAGAGTGTTGAAGCGGTGGTGGTGTGCCGTCCGGTGCCGCGGCGGTGCAGCGCCCTGGTGGCGAGCTGCAGCGTCGTATCGAGCGCGTTGAGGATCGACGATTTCCCGACGCCGCTGTGCCCGACGAGGGCCGTGGTCCGTCCGCGGACGAGATCCCGCAGCTCCTCCAATCCCTCGCCGCTCTTCGTCGAGCATGCCACGACCGGCACGCCGAGGTCACGGTAGGCCGCCAGCGCGGCCAGCTGCTGTTCGCGTTCACCGGCCTCGAGCAGATCGATTTTGTTCACGCAGATCACCGGCTGCGCTCCGCCGCGCTGGATGGCGATGAGAAAGCGGTCGATGAGACGAGGACGGAGCGGCGGCGCCTTCACCGAGACCACGTGGATGACGAGGTCGATGTTGGCCGCGATCAGCCGCTGCCTGTGCGGGTTGGCCGGATCGGGCCGGGCCAGCACGCTGCGGCGCGGCAGCACGTGCCCCAGCCGGTATGCGCCTTCCTCTTCGGCGAGCAGAACGCGATCGCCGACGGCGAGCGCGCTCTTCTGCTGCACCGCCACATCGGACGGGACGAGAGCGTCGATCTCTCTCCCCTCGAGAAATACCCGGCACCGTCCGCTGGAAACCGAGATCACGATGGCCGCCTCGGCGTACTCCGCGGCCACTGCCAGCGCCGAAGGTGCTGCAGGCCCGCTCTCATCGGTGGAGCCGGAAGGCAGCCTCGGGCCGCGGCCATGGCGGTCGAGCAGATCCTCCCAGTTCTCCTCGGTCACGCGGTTGCCGCGCGCGGCTCCTTTGCCTACCTTGGCGGCACGGCGGATCTTTTCGGCCAGATCCTTCTGATGACGCTTCCGCTGGCGATCGGTCGGAGGAGACATGAGGATTTGTGCGGAAGCCTAGCAGAGTGAATGGGGTAGAATCCCGGCGGTCCTTCCATAAGGGTTGATTCAGAGGAGAACGTGGATAAATCGTACATCCTCGTCATCGATGACAACGAAGCGACGCTGACGCTCATCACGGCGCTGCTTCAGCGCGAATACGTCGTGGAATCGGCGAGCGATGGCGGCGACGCGATCGAAAAACTGCGGACCAAGCGTTATGCCGCGATTCTCCTCGATCTGAGGATGCCGCAGCCGGACGGCTTCAGCGTCCTCGATTTCCTCCGCGAGCAACATCCCGCACTCCTGGCCCGCGTTCTGGTCGTTACCGCGGCGCTGACCAGGCCCGAGCTCGAGCGCGCCCGGGCCTACGGTGTGTGCGCCGTGATTCCGAAGCCGTTCGAGATCGAGACGCTGCTGGCGGCGGTCAGGGAGTGCGTCGGCCCCGCGGATTCGTCGCCGCTGAGCGGCGTCTTCACCAACGGGATGATTCTGCTTCTGGCGGATGTCCTGAAGTCGCGCTTCTAGTTGAGGAAGTCGAAGAAGCGCGCGCCGGAGATCATCGCCACGGCCATCGTGCCGAGGCTGCCGCGGGAGCGGATCTCGGAGCAGGCCACGACGAGCGACGTCAGCTCGTCCGGATCGAAGGGCTTGCGAACGATGCCGTGGATCCGCTGTGAATCGAGCTGGTCGGTGACGGAACGGTCCGCGCCCGTGAGCACGAGCACGACGGGAGGAGTGGGCACCGAACCGGAGTCGAGGGCCCGCAGGACCGCAAAGCCGTCCGGCTGCGGCATCAGAAGATCGAGGATGATGACACTGTAGAGGTTCTCGCGCAGCAGGTCGATGGCCTCGCGCCCTCCGGCGGCGGCATCGACCGACAGCGCGCGCTGGCGCAGCATCGAGCCGAGCATTTCTCGGACTTCGGCGTCATCCTCCACGATGAGAACGCGCCTGTGGGGGTCGCTGCTCATTCGAGACCGCGTGATACTGGAGCTTCCGCGCGCGGTCTGTCAACCTCAGGCGTCAGCACGGTCCGCTCCAGGTCGGCGGCGGACATCGGTCTGCTGTGGAAGAATCCCTGCATCTCGGCACATCCTTCTTCGCGCAGCACCTCGAGCTGCTCGGCCGTCTCCACTCCCTCGGCCACCACGCGGAGATCGAGTGCCCGCGCCATCGAGATGACCGCGGACATCGTGGAGCGGTCGCCCTCGTCGACGGCGAGATTGCGCACGAGCTCGTGATCGACCTTCACAGTGTCGATCGGCAGCCGGCGCAGGTAGCGGAACGACGAGTAGCCCGTCCCGAAGTCATCGATGGCGATCCGGATCCCGGTCTGCTTGAGACGGCGCATCGTCAGCAGCGAGAGCTCCGGATTGTTCATGGCCGTCGATTCGGTGATCTCGATCTCGAGCGCCTCGGGCGGAAGCCGGCTGTCCTGCAGGATGCGCGAAATGGAGTCGGCCACCTCGCGCTGTGAGAACTGTCTTGGAGAGAGGTTGACGCAGATCCGGAGAGAGCCGAACCCGCGCTCATGCCACCGCTTCATCTGCGAGCAGGCGGTGCGGAGAACCCATTCGCCGAGCTGGATGACGACGTCGCTGTCCTCGGCCAGGCCCAGGAAGCTGTCCGGCTGCTGCAGCCCGCGCTCGGGATCGTTCCAGCGGATGAGCGCTTCCACCGCCACCACCGTCCCCGTGGCGACCCCGACGATCGCCTGGTAGTGCAGGACGAACTGATCTCGCGCCAGCGCTTCGCTGATACGCCGCTGGATCGACACCCGATCGTCGAACGGCGGGGGCGTCGCGTACTGGTAGTTGTTCCGCCCCATCTGCTTGGCCCGATACATGGCCCGGTCGGCGTTCTTGAGCAGCGTGTCCGCGTCGAAGCCGTCGCCGGGGAAAAGGGCGATGCCGATGCTCGGCGTGATGCGGAGCCGGTGCTCGTCGACCATCACCGGCTCGGCGACGGAGGTGAGGATCTTGCGGGCTACCGTCGCCGCGCCGCGCCCGTCGCCGGCATCGGGCAGCAGGATCGTGAACTCGTCGCCGCCCAAGCGCGCCACCGTGTCGTCGGCGCGGACCGAGGCGATGAGCCGCGAGGCGATGGCCTGCAGCAGACGATCGCCGACCGTGTGTCCGAGGGAGTCGTTGACGGTCTTGAACTCGTCGAGATCGATGAACATGACGGCCACGCTCTGGCTGTAGCGGCGCGCGTGCGCCAGCGCCAGGCTGAGACGGTCGCGGAACAGCAGCCGGTTGGGCAGCGCCGTGAGCATGTCGTGATAGGCCTGATACTCGACCTGCTCCTCGGCGTACTTCCGGTCCGTGATGTCGATGACCGTCCCTTCGACGACGCCGTCGAGCAGCGTCATGTTCTCCAGCACCCACACCGCCGTGTCGTTCTTCCTCCGCATGCGCGCTTCGTGGTTCGTCAGGGATGTCTGCTCGCGCAGAAGCGCGAGAATGCGCTCGCGGTCTTCATGATCGAAGTAGAGCGCGTGCGTGCCGTGCCGGAGCATCTCCTCGCGTGAGGCGTAGCCGAAGATGCGCGCGAAGGCCTCGTTGCAGTCGAGGACGCGGCCGTCGACGCTGGTGCGGTAGACGCCGGCCAGGTTCCGCTCGAACAGCAGCCGGTAGCGCGCTTCGCTCTCCCGCAGGCGCCGATCGGCGCGCTTTCGCTCCGTGTAGTCGCTGGCCACGTAGACAACGCCGACCGGCGCCCCGTCCGCGGCGCGGACGAACGAGGAGGAGGTGAGCACGTCGACGCGGATGCCGGCGGCGCTCCGCCACCCCATCTGCTGCTCGAGAATGCCGGTGCTGGTCAGGATGCGGCGCGTGCTCGGGTCCTCATCGGCGTCGAAGATGATCCGCATCGGCTGGCCGATCAGATCCCCGGCTTCATAGCCCAGAAGAAGCGTCGCGGCGCGGTTGGCGACGCGGATCTTCCCCTCCATGTCGACCAGGATCACCGCGCTCTTCATCGTTTCGAGGATCTGCGTCGCCGCGAACTGCGGCGTCAGCCCCACGACCCTGCGGCGGCGCAGCAGATAGACGACGGCCGCAGTCGCGAAGACTGCGACACCGAGAGCGATTTCGGACACGATTTGCGCCTGGACGAGTGCGCGGGAGTTTAGCAGGTCGGGGTCAGTCGTTCTCTTCCATCTGCTCGTCGGAGACGTGGCCGCCCTGGTCCGGGCCCGACTCCTCGGCATCGCGGCGCGACTCGTAGAAATCGCCATGCTGCGGGTCCGGCTTGCCCTTCTGCCGGTTCACCGTCCCGCCGACATCGCCTTCGACCCAATCCTTCTGACTGCCATAGCTCTGTGGTTCCTTAGCCATGCTCCCGATTCAGTGCACGTCCCTCGCCAGAACGTCTTGCCGCGCGTTCACCACGATGCGCCGCGGCGCCCACGGGAGAGTCATCTCGACATCGACCGGCGCAGATTCGGTCCCCTCGAGGCGGATCGACCCGATCGGGATCAGCCGGTCCTTCCCGAAATCGGCGTAAATCGGCACGACGGAGAGAAATCCGGCCGACACGTCCTCCTGCGACACGGTGCCGCGGATCCGGTACTTCCCCTCCGGGAGCGGCTGCGCTTCGAGCGTGCTGGCGAAGCGCGGCACCTCCGTGCCGTGAACCCATTGATCGAAAAACCAGGCCATGCGCCCGTCGCCGGCCGCGTTCATCTGCGGCGTCATGTGCCGCTCCACGATCCGCCGGAAATCGTCCGTGGAAGGACTCTTCCACGCGTACTCGGAGACGTAGTCCTGCATCATGGCGATGAAGCGCGCGTCGTAATTCTCACCGCGAAGAGCGGCGCCGTTGTCGCGCATCATCACGCGAAGCATGTGCAGGACGTAGCCCCCCTTCGCATAGATGATGGCGTTCGCGGCGCCGCGCGTGCGGCGCGTCTGAAGACGAAAACTCTGCGAGATCGGACCGGCGTCGTTGTGCGCCAACGCCGCGCCGCGTGCCGGCTGCAGGATCTCGCGCCGCCTCCGCTCCCAGAACTGATCGTGCCTGGCGTCGCCGTCGATGAACTGCAACACGAGCGCGGACGTGAATTCGGAGAACCCCTCCGACAGCCAGACATCGCGATAGCTCTGCCAGCCCACCGCATGGCCCCACCATTGATGGGCGACTTCATGCCATCCGACCGTCTTCGCGAACTCATTGATGCTGGTGATGGCCGCCGGCCCGGCGCTCTCCAGCGCCATCACCCGCTCGGTCGAGCTGGTGAGCGCCAGCGTCGGCAGATAGATCAGCGAAGGCCACGACTGCCCGAAGCTCTCTACCTGCTGCGTGACCGCGAGCGACGCGTAGGGCGCCGGGCCGAAGAACGCCCTCGCGACCCGCGCAGCGTTGAGCGCATCGGCCATGGCGTCGCCGGCGAACTTGCGCCGGTCGCGCGCCGTGAAGACTTCGACGTGCACGCCCGACTGCTCATCGCTCCTGGCCACCTTGCGGAACGTCCCGTAGTTGAAGCCGGCGATGCGCATCGGCCGCTCGCTCTTCCAGACGGCGACGCGGTTCTTCCCTTCTTCGACCTCACCGCTCAGGACGCCGGTCGAGACCAGACTCTTGCGTTTCGGATAGCGGTACGTCAGCTCGTATGTGGCCGTGTCGACGAACGTGCCGAGGTTCGGATACCAGCTCTCCCGGGCCCGGACGGAATAGCTTTCCGCGCCCCAGCGCTCGAGCACGTCGCGTCCGTCGTACTCGAACAGCAGCTCCATCGGCTTCCCCGGCTCGAGGGCCCGCGGCAGCACGACCGCCGCATCGGCATCCGCGACCTCGGCGCGGAACAACCGCGCGAAACGCCCGAGGTCGACCTCTTCCTGGATGATGCCGAGCTCTTCGCCCGAGCCGTCGGCCGCCACGAGCCAGGCGCGGCGGAGCCGGATCTTCGGCAGGATGTGAATCGGGATGACACGGACGCCGGGCGCGATGGCCTCGAGCTCGATCGCCGTCGTTCCCTTCAGCCCGAGATCGGGTGTGATCGTCGTCTCGATCCGGTAGTGCTTGGCGTCCAGCACGCGGCGCGGTGCAGTGCTGTTCCGCGCTCCCTCCATGGCGGGGGCGAGATACCAGAAGCCTCCGTTCTGCCCCTCCAGCGAGATGAGCGCCGTCTCTTCGCCGCTCAGATCTCCGAATCGCGCCGCCATCGCGCCGATGCCGTGGCGATCGAAGACGAGTACCGCGGGCGCCTGATCCTTTCCGTCGACGAACGCCAGAAACACATCGCCCCGCGCCGCCGGCTCGTTGAGCAGTTCCTGCAGGACGCGAAGGTGAAGATTGACCTGCAGCCAGCGCCTCTGCTCTTCGAGATACGTCTCGTACACCTGCACGGCCCGCGCATCTGCTGCGCCGGCGGCAACACCCGCGCCGTTCGCGAGGATCTCCTCGAACGTCGCGTCCGAAAACAGCAGAACCATGGCGTCGAAACGATCGGAGAGAACCTCGAGATCGTTGCGTCCCGTGACGAGCGCCAGCTGCCGCCGCTCATTCTCCACCGCCGGGCGGAGCTGCCACTCCCCTTCGCCGAGGAACACCGCGCCCCACGTCCGCTCCCCGAGAGGGGTGAGGAAGTGAAACGTGCCGGCGGTGAAGTGGAGGCGGTAGGCGTCGCGCGCCAGTGTCAGCTCCGAGACGGCGGCGCTGCGGCCGTCGGGCCGCGCCGCGCGCATCTGCTGATACTGAGGGACTTCGGACGCCTGGAGAGAGGCGGCGGAGAGGGCAATCGCGACTGCGAAGAGCGCGATGGATTTTGGCATGGACGATTGTAGCAGGCGCGGCCGTTACCAGCCGCGGACCGGCTTCCACTCGTCCACCACCTCCCCCTCTTCGATCACGCGATAGGCGTCGTACATGGCCGCCGTGAGGCAGGAGTGGTTCGGGATGATGCGCAGCTTCGTCCCGACCGGCGGCGGCTCGGCCGCGGCGATCTTCCCATGCTCCTGCGAGAGGGCATGGATCTTCATCGGCAGCGGGCGCAGCGAGAGGTCGCAGACGATGCCGTAACCGAATTGGGGATCGATGTGATCGGGACCGCGGTCTTTGGAGAGCGCGAGGGCGCCGGCGTCGACGACGAGCGCGCCGCGGTCCGGATAGCTGCCGATCACCGTCGCCAGAACGGAGACGGCCACGTCCTCGAGCCGGCACGAACCGATCGTGGCCTGGAAAGCATCGTAGAAGACGTAGTTGCCGGGACGGACTTCGTCGCAGTCGTCGAAACGCTCGACGACCGCGGCGGTCGGCGTGGAGCCTACGCTGCGAACGATATCGACGTCGAGATGATCGCGAAGACGCGTCACGGCCGCGCTCTCCTGCGCGGCGATGGCGCGGATCTCGTCGACGGAGGTGGCGTTGTACGAATGGCCGGCATGCGTGAGCAGGCCGCGGAAGCGGACGGCGTGGGAGCGGGCGATGCGCTGTGCAAGATCGTGCGTGGCGGGCGCATCGGGATCGACGCCGGCGCGGTGGTACCCGCAATCGACTTTGAGAAAGACGTCGAAGGCGGCGCCGCGGGCGCGCGCAAACGACTCCACCCCCTGTAGAGCATCGTCGCTGTCGAGGAGGATGTTGAAGTGCTCGACCGCCGCGGCCACCTCGTGGGCCCGCTCCAGCTTGTCCGGCGCGATCGGCACCGCGTACGTGATGTCGCGGAAGCCGGCTCCGGCCAGCAGCTCCGCTTCGGCGAGCGTGGAGACGGTGATCGGGCCGGCCACGCCGCCGTGCTGCATGCGCGCGATCTCGATCGTCTTGTGTGTCTTCGCGTGAGGCCTGAAAATCACACTGGACGCGGCGGCTTTCGCCCGCATGCGATCGCAGTTACGGGCGACGATGGCGCGGTCGACCAGAAACGCGGGCGTGGTCAGATGAGAAAGATCATTCATGTCGATATGGACGCATTCTATGCGTCCGTCGAGCAGCGCGACCGGCCTGAGCTGCGCGGCAGGCCGGTCATCGTCGGATGGCCCGGCCTGCGCAGCGTCGTCTGCGCCGCCTCCTACGAGGCGCGGAAGTACGGCGTGCACTCGGCGATGCCGGCGTCGCGCGCGAAGCGGCTCTGCCCCGACGGGATCTTCATCCACCCCGATTTCGAGCGCTACCGCGCCGTGTCGCATCAGATCCGCGCCATCTTCGAGCGCCACACGCCGCTCGTCGAGCCGCTGTCGCTCGACGAGGCGTATCTCGACGTGACCGTGGAGCTGACAGGGATCCCCACCGCCACGGAGACCGCGGAGACGATCCGGCGCGAGATCCGCGACGAGACGCATCTCACCGCCTCGGCCGGCGTCGCGCCGAACAAGTTCCTGGCCAAGATCGCTTCCGACTGGCGCAAGCCCGACGGGATCTTCGTCATCAAGCCGCACCAGGTCGCGGAGTTTCTCCCGCCGCTCGCGGTCCGCAAGATCCCCGGCGTCGGCAAAGCGACGGAGGCGATCCTGACCGAGATGGGGGTCGCGACGGTGGGAGACCTGCAGCGCTTCACCGAGGAGCAGCTGACGGCCCGATTCGGCAAATGGGGCAGACGTCTCTATGAGCTGGCGCGCGGCATCGACGAGCATCCGGTGGAGCCGTCGCGCGAGCGGAAATCGTGGTCGCGGGAGAACACGTTCGAGACCGACCTCACGCGCGACGAAGTGGCGGCGTGGATCCGTGACGAGGCGCCGAAGCTGTGGGAATCGATCACGGAACGCGGCCGCACCGTGACCGTCAAGCTCCGGACGCCTGATTTCAAAACGGCAACGCGTCAGACCACACCACCGGAGATCCCCTCGTCTGCCGAAGAACTGACGGCGATCGCCCTCTCTCTGCTCGACAAGTTCGACTTCCCCCCCGCCGCCCGCTACCGCCTGGCCGGCATCGGCCTCTCCAATTTCGGTGAAAAGTTGGTGTCAGGTCTGGAAAAGCAACTTTTCACCATTTTCGAAGAGTGAGCAGGAACGCCAGCACGAGCAGCACTCCCGCCAGAAGCAGTCCGCCAAACGTCGGCCTCCTCACGAGAATGAACAGCGCCAGGAAGACGAACGTGAAGACCCAGACCAGCCGGCCAGGCATTCTGTTGCGCGGCACCGCCTCAGGCGACCACTCCGGAGGGGGGTGTGGTTCCCGGTGCCCGCCGCCGGCACGGATGGTCTCGAACGCCTCGTTGATCAGCTTCAGCTTCTCCTCGGCCTTCCACTGCATGGCCGGATCGTGGGCGAACCGGTCGGGGTGCCACACCTTCGTCAGATCGCGATGGGCGGCCCTGACCTCCTCCTCGGTCGCGGCGGGCGAAAGGTCGAGAACGCGGTAGGCCTCGTCGAGATACACAGCAACATTCTCCCCCGGCTTGATAGCATCGGGCCAGGTCCAACCCTGCGAAAGGAGAAGTCCATGAACAATCAGACGGGGGTCTACCAGTTCCGCCCACCGAATGTCACGGGCAGAACCGCGGCCATGGTGATCGGCGCGATCGCGGTGCTGATCGTGATTTCCACCACGTGGTTCACCGTCGATCCGGAGGAAACCGGGGTGGTGCTCCGTTTCGGCCGCTTCGCGCGAACCGTTTCGCCCGGCCTCCACCTCAAGCTTCCCTATCCGTTCGAGAACGTCATCAAGGTGCCGGTGGAGCGGCAGTTGAAGGAAGAGTTCGGGTTCCGCACCGCGGACGCGGACGTCCGCACGAGCTACTCGAATCAGGATCTGACGGACGAGGCGCTGATGCTCACCGGCGACCTGAACGTGGCCGTCGTGGAGTGGACGGCGCAGTATCGCGTGCGCGACCCGTACAAGTACCTCTTCAAGGTGCGCAACGTCCAGAAGACGTTCCGGGACATGAACGAAGCGGTCATGCGTGAAGTCGTCGGCGACCGGAGCGTGAACGAGGTCCTGACGGTCGGGCGGCAGGAGATCGCGGATGAAGTCACACGACGGCTGCAGGCGATCTGCGACCAGTACGAGAACGGGATCAAAGTCGAACAGATCGTTCTGCAGGACGTGAATCCTCCGGACGCGGTGAAGCCGTCGTTCAACGAAGTGAATCAGGCGCAGCAGGAGCGGGAGCGGATGATCAACCAGGCCCGCGCCGACTACAACCAGGTCATTCCCCGAGCCCGCGGAGAAGCGCTGCAGACCGTCGAGCAGGCGCAGGGGTTCGCGGCGGACCGCGTGAATCGCGCCCGGGGCGACGCCGAGCTCTTCACGCAGGTGCACGCCGCCTACAGCCGGGCGCCCGAGGTGACCCGCCGCCGCATGCACCTCGAGACGCTGGGAACGATCTATCCCAAAGTGAAAACGAAGATCGTGCTCGACGAGTCCCTCCGCGGCGTCCTGCCACTCCTTCCGCTGCAGAGCACGACGCCGGAGGTGAAGCCATGAAAGAGATCCGCATCGCCATCCTCGTCATCCTGATTCTGTTCGGCCTGGCGGCGTTCTCCAGCGCGCTGTACACGGTCCGGGAGAGCGAGCAGGTCGTGATCACCCAGTTCGGCAAGCCGGTCGGACGGCCGATCACCGCTCCCGGCCTGCACTGGAAGACGCCGTTCGTGCAGAACGTCCATGCCTTCGAAAAGCGATTCCTGGAATGGGACGGCGACCCCAATCAGATCCCGACCAACGACAAGCGGTTCATCTGGGTCGATTCGTACGCCCGCTGGCGGATCAGCGATCCGCTCCTGTTCTTCCAGCGCCTGCGCGACGAGCGCGGCGCGCAGTCGCGGCTCGACGACATCCTCGACGGCGAGACGCGCAACACCATCGCCAAGAACGAGCTGATCGATCTCGTCCGCTCGACGAACCGCCCGTTCGTGATCACCGGCGATGCCATCGAAGCGGAGCCGGGCTCGACCGAGGAAGTGAACCTGGGGCGGGAGAAGCTCGCGGCCGAGATCCTGCTCAACGCCCGCACCCGCACCAGCGATCTCGGAATCGAGATCCTCGACTTCCGGATCAAGCGGATCAACTATGTCGACGCGGTTCGCCAGGAGGTCTATCAGCGGATGATCTCGGAACGGAAGCGGATCGCGGAGCGGTACCGCTCCGAGGGGGCGGGCGAAGCGGCGCGCATCGCCGGCGAGCGTCAGCGGGAACTGCAGATCATCGCCTCCGAGGCCTATCGCCAGGCGCAGGAGATCCGCGGCAAGGCCGACGCCGCGGCGGCGAACATCTACGCCGCTGCGTACGGACGAGACCCCGAGTTCTACCGTTTCCTCAAGAGCATGGGAACTCTGGAGACGAGCATCGATCCCGATACGATTCTCGTGCTGGCGACCGACGGAGACCTGCTGCGGTATCTCAACTCGCCGCGATGACCATCACGCTGGAGCGCGGGTGAAGACACCCGCGCTCCAGGCTCCGGCCGGGTACAATGCGCGGCCATTTTGATGAAGACCATCAACGTCGCGCAATACGGAATCGGACCGATCGGCGCGGAGATCGCCAGACTCCTGCTCACGAAACCGTGGGTGAAGCTCGTCGCCGCCGTCGACATCGATCCGAACAAGATCGGCAAGGACGCCGGCAGCGTGATCGGCCTCGGCAGAGAGATCGGCGTGCAGGTGACGCCCGATCTGCCGGACGGAGTCGATGTCGTCTGCCATTCCACCGGGTCACGGTTGCGCGACGTCGCCGGCCAGTTCGAGGAGCTGCTGCAGCGCGGCGTACACGTCGTCTCGACGTGTGAAGAGTTGTCCTTCCCACTCGACCGTGCCATTCGCGAGAAGCTCGACTCCCTGGCCCGCTCGAAGAAGGTCACGCTCCTCGGCACCGGCGTGAATCCCGGCTTCGTCATGGACAAGCTTCCGCTGACGATCACCTCCGTCTGCCAGAACGTGAAGTCGGTCGAGATCATCCGCATCCAGAACGCGTCGACGCGGCGCGAGCCGCTGCAGCGCAAAGTCGGCGCGGGAATGACCCGAGAGGAGTTCCGCGCCGCGGTCGACGCCGGAAAGATCAAGCACACAGGACTGAAGGAGTCACTTCTTCTCGTCGGTCACGGCCTCGGCGTCGCGTTCGACTCGATCTCCGACGAGACGATCGAACCGATCGTGGCCGAGCGCGAAGTCGTCACGCAGTATCTGAAGGTCGCCCCGGGAGAGGTCGCCGGCGTGCACCAGACGATCGAGGGTAAGGGTTGGCTCAACGTCCGGCTCGAGCTCCGGATGTACGTCGGCGCCGAGGACGCTGCCGCCGACAAGGTGATCGTCAGAGGGGTACCGGACGTGGAGATGGTGATCCGGGGCGGCGTCCACGGCGACCGCGCCACGGCGGCGATGGTGGTGAACTCCATCCCGCGCGTCGTCAAAGCGAATCCCGGCCTGCTGACGATGGACGACATCCCCATCAGCTACCGTTAACGGTTACCGGGTGAGTGTTGACCGTTTCTTCTGCA
>DATLFC010000213.1:0-3222 GCA_035525015.1 Thermoanaerobaculia bacterium
CGAGCTCCAGCTGCGCTTGCCGCAGCTTCGTCACGATCTGTTCCGGCGTGTTCTTCGTCCGTTTCACTGGGAGTCCTCCTGCCTCGTTCGAGGCTCTTAGACTCTCATATCTCCTGGCTCAGTTCTCGGGGAGCACGCCAGAAGCTCGTACAGGTATCGCGTCAGCTCACGGATGAAGCGGATGAGCTTGACGTTCTCCCCAATTCCGGTCCAGTCATAACGCGTAAATCGCAGGGAGGAGAAGAGGATCCGCTCAGTCGCACCCAGCCATTGCTAGACCGCGCCAGCCGAGGTAAGGTATTCCTCAAATCCCGCGAAAAGGATGGTTGGGAGTCATGCGTCACTTCGTCGCTGCGGCGGTTGTGTTGTGCGTGCTGGGCGCCGGCGAAGGCTTCGCCGATGTGCGGCGGGTCTCGGAGGCCGAACGCGCCGCCGTGCAGCTGGCCGCGGACTACCTCGGCGGAGGGGCGGCGGCGCTCGTCGATGACCTCGCCGCGAGCTCGCCGCTGCGGAAGCTCGCCGCTCCCGCGATTCCCCTCGAGATCGAGACCCGCCTCGGGCCCCCCGCCGGCGCCGAGTGGCGGCTCGTCACCGTCGTCGAGGCCCTGAAACACAAAGCCGCCGCCTTCGAGATCAGCTATCCATCCGGCATCGACGAGACCGCCTTCTTCGAGATGGTGAAGGAAGGGGAGGCCTGGAAGATCCACGACCTCCGGATCATGGCCATGCCCTCCGCTCGAACCGCCTTCTTTCCGGCCGCCGAGAACAAGCCGGCCCCCCCTCCCGTCGAGGCGAGCACGGCGACACCGGCCGTCCAGTGGGCCGGCGGCATCGGCATCGTCCTGGCGGCCATCGGGCTCGCCCTGATGCGCAAGAGCGGCGCCGCCGGGAGGCTCGTCTATCTGCTCTGCATCGGCATCCTCGCCGGCGCGATCGCGCTGATGATGCGCGAGGCGCCGGCTGCGAAAGCGGAGGTGGCGGCCGCCGACGACGGGCAGGTGCGGCTCGCCCCCCTGATCGCCCTCCGCCGCGCCCTCGCCGCCGGCACGCAGGACGCCGCCTCCGCTCTCGCAGCCGCGCCGCAGCGCGGGATCGCCGGCGATACGGCGAGGCTCTGGAAGGCGCAGTGGGACCTCAACCAGATGAATCTCGCCGAGGTGAAGCGGACGCTCGACGCCTTCCCCGCACCCTCCGACGTGCCGCTCGTGGAGATGCTCCGGGCCCGCCTCGCCCTAGTGGAGAACAAGCCGGAGCGCGCCGTCGTCGCCTACGAGAACGCCATCAACGCCGGGCCGGGCCGCGACTCGCTCTGGAGCGAGATGTCGCAGGCGCTCATGGCCGGCGGCTTCGACGAGATGGCGAAGAAGAACCTGACCCGCCTCATCGACATCGGCTCGCGCGAGCCGAACGTCTACTACGCGAAGGCGAGCCTGAGCGACACCGCCGAGGAGCTCGACACCGCGCTCGAGAAGGCGTGGGACCTCCAGCCCGCCTCGCGCGACACGCTCGTCGAGTCGGGGATGCTCTGGTCGCTGGTCCGGAAGAAAAAGAACGCCTTCATCAACCTGAGCGACCCGCACGAGCCGCGCTTCGCCTCGCGCGATACCGGCACCCGCGCCATCACCGTTCCCGGCGGCACGGCCAGCCGCGTCTCCGGCGATTACCTCCACATCTCGATCGACAGCGCGCAGCTCGCCGTCCCCGGCGGCGCGCCGCTGGCGCCGAACGGCGCGGTCTGGGTCGGCGCCGACGAGTGGACGCGCCTCGCCGAGGAGAGGGCGATGCAGGATGTGCCGGCGTTCGTGGCCGCGCCGCCGGCCGCCGGCTCGTACATGCAGCCGGCGCTCCGGCAGCGGATCACCAACTCGGCCGAGGCGCTGGCCTCGCGCAACCGCTGGTTCGATGTGGTGACGCTGACCAGCGGGGTCTCCCCGAAATCGGAGTTCGTGCCGGAGTCGCTCTTCTTCCTCCGCGCCGACGCGCTGCAGAGATTGAAACGCTCCACCGAGGCGAAGCAGCTGCTCATCGAGCTCGCGGCCAGCCCCGCGGTCCTCCGCAAGCGCAACGCCTACCTGCTCGAAGCCCTCGGCGAGATGCTCTCGTCGTTCGACGAGTACGACATGGCCATCAAGGTCTTCGACCGCGCCCGGCGCATCCGTCCCAACCCCTACCAGGACGTCCGCGTGACGCAGATCGCCATGGACCAGAAGCTGGCCAGGGATTACCTCACCTACTCGACGCCGCACTTCGAGATCCACTATCCGCAGGAGATCGCGTCCGGCACCGCGGCGCGACTCGGCAACGTGCTGGAAGGGGAGCTGAAACGACTGCAGACGTGGATCCCCGTTTCCGACTTCCAGCCGGTCGTGGTGAACGTGGTGTGGTGGCAGGACTTCGTGTCGGTCTACACCGGCTCGGAGGACATCCTCGGGTTCTACAACGGAAAGATCACCCTGCCGCTGGCGGGGATCCTGGACTTCATCCCGGAGATCGTGGCGATCGTCACGCACGAGCTGGCGCACGCCATGATCGCGCAGGCGACGAACGACCAGGCGCCGCGCTGGTTCCACGAGGGCCTGGCGCAGCGCGTCTCGATGGTGGAGTACCACGCCAACGCCTTCAACATGTACGACGACGACAAGCTCTTCGCCGTCTCCGTGCTCGATCCGGTGCTGCGCAGCTCGCGCGACCCAGACATGATCGGCGCCGCCTACATCGTCTCGCAGACGCTGATCCGCTTCATCGAGGAGCGGTACGGCGCGGCGGGGATCAAGAAGCTGCTGGCGTCGTACGCGGCGGGCGACCGCGCCATCGACGCCATCACGGTCATGGCCGGAACGGAGCTCGGCGCATTCAACGCCGCGTTCCGCGACTGGGGAAAGTCGGAGCGGCGCGTCTTCGCGAACAAGATCGCCGTCCGCTACGACGAAAGCGAGGCGGAGAAGGCACGGACGCAGTCGCGCGGCAGCCTCGGCTCGGGAACGTTCTACCCGCGGCCGAGCCCGGGAGGAAGGAAGCCATGACCATCACCGCGATCCACGTCGTTGCCGCTGTCTGGCTCTTCGCGCTCCTCATCGGCATCGTCTCGTGGGAGAAGTCGCGAAAGGGACGGCTGCGCCGGACCGACATCGTCGTCTTCACCGTCAGCCTGATCGCCGGCGGCGCCTGGATGTTCCTGCTGATGCCGCGGGAGACGTCCGCCGCCGCCGCGGTCGTGGCGGC
>DATLFC010000215.1:0-2229 GCA_035525015.1 Thermoanaerobaculia bacterium
ATCGCCATCGCCGCCACCTTTCTGGCCGCTGCCGCCTATGCTCAGGAGCGGCCTTCGTACCGTGCCGTACGCGCCGCGGCGCCGCCGGTCATCGACGGCGATCTCTCCGATCCGGCCTGGCAGGGAGCGCCGGAGATCACCGGTTTCACGCAGCGCGACCCGGAGGAGGGGAAGCCGGCCACGCAGCAGACGCGGCTGAAGGTGGTCTACGACGACGAGGCCATCTACTTCGGCGCGTTCATGGAAGACAGCGGCAAGGTGAAGACGCTGCTGGCGCGGCGCGACAGCGCTCCGAACGCCGGCGATTACATCCGCATCAGCATCGACTCCCAGCACGACCGGCTCAACGGCGCCGCCTTCGGCGTCAACCCGTCGAACATGCAGGGGGACATGATCCTCTACAACGACATCTACGACGACTCGAGCTGGGACGCGGTCTGGGAGTCGGCCGCGAAGATCGTGGAGGGGGGGTGGGTGGCGGAGGTGCGCATCCCCTATTCGCAGCTCCGCTTTCCCGACCGGGAGACACACGTCTGGGGCTTCAACGTCAGCCGGTGGGTGGCCCGGCTGAACGAGAGCTCCCGCCTCGTGCACACGCCGAAGCAGGAGACGGGATTCGTCTCGCGGTTCGCCGATCTGACCGGGATCTCCGGCATCAAGCCGCGGCGCGGGTTCGAGGTCGTGCCGTACGGCGTGGCCAGGACCGATCTGCGCAGCCGCGTCGACAATCCGCTCGTGGAGTCGACCGCGCACCGGGCGGATGCCGGCGTGGACATGAAGTACGCGCTGTCGTCGACGCTGACGCTGACCGGCACGATCAACCCCGACTTCGGCCAGGTCGAGGTTGATCCGGCGGTGCTCAACCTGTCGCAGTTCGAGACGTTCTTTCCCGAGAAGCGCCCCTTCTTCACCGAGGGGGCGGACGTCTTCGCCTTCGGCAGCGGCCCCTCCAACAGCCGGTGGGGCTTCAACACGTGGTTCCCGACGATCTTCTATTCGCGCCGGATCGGCCGCACGCCGCACATCTCCTATGAAGACGGTCCTGGCGAGACGACGATCATCGGGGCGGGGAAGGTGACCGGGAAAGTCGGCGACGGTTGGACCATCGGCATCCTCGACGCCGTCACGCAGCGCGAACAGGTGCGCGGCGAGACCGTCGAGCCACTCACGAACTACCTCGTGGCGCGGGCAACGAAGGAGTACGGAGAGAGCTCCCGGGCCGGCTTCATGTTCACGTCGGTCAACCGGGCACTTTCCGACAACCTCGAGTCATCGATGCGCGGCGACGCCTATTTCGCCGGCGTCGACGGCTACACCCTGCTGAAAGACAAGACGTGGATCCTCGAATGGCTCGGCGGATCGTCGCTGATCACCGGTTCGGAGGAGGCCGTCGCCGCCGCGCAGCGGAGCGGGGCCCGCTACTTCCAGCGGCCCGACGCGGGTCACCTCGAGTACGACCCCACCCGCCGGTCTCTGTCCGGATGGATGGGGCGGGTCATGCTCAACAGGCAGAGCGGGAAGTGGCGCCCCAACATCCAGGTGCAGGCCCTCTCGCCCGGCTTCGAGGTCAACGACGTCGGCTTCCTCCCGAACGTCGACGCCATCAGCAGCCACGCCGTCATGCACTACCTCAATCCCGATCAGACCCGGTACACGCGCCGCATCAGCGCCTGGGTCGGCAAGTGGCAGAACTTCAACTTCGACGGAGACGTCACCGGAAACGGGATCGGCAGCAGCGCCTTCGTGCAGTTCAAGAACTACTGGCATGTCTTCACGTTCGCGGGCGACCGTGTCGCTGCTCTCGACGACCGGATCGCGCGCGGCGGGCCAGCCGTGCGGATGCCTCCCCTGCACTACTACGGCGGAGGAGTCGGCAACGATTCGTCGAAGCGGAAGGTGACCGGCGAAGTCTGGCTCGAGCATGTCAATCGCGACGACGGCGGGCGGGCCCGCTATTACGGGGCGGCCGTGAACTATCGCCCGGCGCCCTCCATCCGGATCGCGCTGACGCCGCGGCTGTCGCACTCGATCAACCGCGTGCAGTATGTCGGCGCATTCGACGATCCGTCCTACACGCCGACCTACGGCCGCCGCTACGTCTTCGCCGAGATCGACCAGCGGACCTTCGACCTCGGCATCCGCACCGAGTGGACGCTCAGCTCCGCGCTCTCCTTCCAGCTCTACCTGCAGCCCTTCATCGCCAGCGGCAAATACGACGACTATCGCCAG
>DATLFC010000216.1:0-4021 GCA_035525015.1 Thermoanaerobaculia bacterium
GAATTGAGCCTCTCGCCGGTCGGCCTGTCGTCCATCACGAAGCTCGCCCCGCGGGACCGCGTCGGTCAGATGATGGGCGTGTGGTTCGTCGGCGCAGCGCTTGGCAACCTCATCGCCGGACTGGTGGCCGGGCGGCTCGAGTCGCTGGCTCCCTCCGCGCTGTTCTGGAACGTCGCCATCACGGTCGGCGCGGTCGGGCTGTTCGCGCTTCTCATTTCACCGATCATCAAGAGGCTGACGGGCAACATCGAGTGAGGAGGCACTTCCGAGAGACTGACAACGAACTTCCTGTTTTCCTGATCTCCGGTTCCTCCTTTCGAACATACGTTGACGTCAATTTCAGACGTCCGCGAGCGGCGACATCCGCGGCGGCGGCAACTGACTTTCACGATATCCGACCCAGTAGCAGAGTCTGGCCGCGCTGGCCCTGGTCTCAACGGCCCTCGCCGCCTGGATCGCGCCGATGCTGCCCGTGGTGGAGCCGATTCTGCCAACCTCGGCTAAGCGCTGTCGCGGCGAAGATCGGGGATATGGCGGCCGAGCAGGACGTCGATCGCCGACATCTCGCTCATCCATGCGCGCCAACGCTGCCACTGCTGACGATGCACGTGCGCCTCGACGGCGAGCAGCAACGGTCCGGTCAGGGCGGCGATGAAGAAAACGATCGATTCCGCCGAGAGGGAAACGAGCGGAATCCCGCGCGCGAAAAGGGTCGCGGCAGCAAGCGCGCCGACGGCCCCGACGACATCCCCCAGCGTCGCCCACGGCAAGCCGGTCCTCCTCCAGACGATCACGGCCCCAACCGCCAGTTGAGCGGCCATGAGCAGAAAGAAGAGGGCCGTTCCCAGCGAACCGAGCGCGCCCGCGGCGATGAACACGATGGCCAGCAGCAGTCCGTACTGAGCACCTGCATTCATACTTTTCGATCCTCCGCCGTCGAGGACCAGCAAACATTTTGCCCGGCTTTCACGATCCCACCCAGTAGCAGAGCCTGGCGGCGAGGAAGGCGCAATAGTTTCCGACCGCGTAGCCGATCAGGGCCATGAGGATCGAGGCCGGGACGAGGCTCTCGCGGTGGTACGCGGCGACGACCGGCGCCGAGGCGGCGCCGCCGATGTTGGCGGCCGAGGCGATGGCGGCGCTGTGGACGTCGACGCGGAAGATCCAGGCGCCGGCCAGGCAGAAGGCGCCGTGGACGAAGATCCAGATGAATGCGCCGAGTAGGAAAGCCGGCGCGTCGGCCAGCCCTGCCAGGGAGGCCCTTGCGCCCATCCCCGCCACGAAAACGTAGACGATCGCCATCGCCACCTCGTGCGAGCGGGGGATCCGCTTCGCGGGTGTGAACGACAACGCGATGCCGATCGTCGTCACGAGCAGCACGCGCCACGTCGAGGTCGACAGGATCGGCTCGACCACCGGGAGCATCGGCGCGATCCAGGCGGCGAGCGCCGTGGAGGCGAGCGCGAGCGCGGCGAGATAAAGAAAGTCGCGCATGACGGCGGGCCGGTGCTCTTTCGTCGCCGCTTCCGCCGACGCGGCGGCTTCCATCTTCGCGATGCGGTCCTCGCTCACGCGCATCCAGCGGTTGAAGCGCTCGGCCATCCCCTTCGAGCCGAGGAGAATAGGCAGCCAGATGACATAGACGGCGTTGTCGGCGAGCACGGCCAGCCCGAACGATTCGGGTGACGTCTCCAGCCCCCCCGCCACCGCGGCCATGTTGCCGGTGCCGCCGATCCAGCTTCCCGCCAGCGCACCGAAGCCTTTCCATGCGTCGGGTGGGAGCCATCGATGGACGACGAAGTAGCCGATCGGCGCGCCGACGATGACGCCGGCGGTCCCGAAGAGCATCACGAAAACGCCCTTCCCCATGATGCGTATGGCCGCGCCGACGTCGACCGAGAGCAGCAGCAGCGTGATGAAGATCGGCAGTCCGAACTGGCTCAGCACGTCATATGCAGGGGACGTCGCCGGAAGCACTCCGGTGTTGCTGAGCACCACGGGGAGCGAGTAGATGAACAGCAGCGGCGGAATGAAGTTGAAGAACTTCCATTTCGTCACCTGCTCGAGCCAGAAGAAGAACGCGGCGACGCCGGCCAGAATGGCCATCACGGCTGCGGGTGATTCGAACATACCGGTATCCTACCCTGCCATGTTGAACGTCGAGGAAAATGTGGCTCTGGCGCCGTTCACGACGATCGGGATCGGCGGTCCGGCGCGATTCTTCATCCGCGCCACCACCGTCGACGACGTTCGGGCCGCCCTCGACTGGGCTCACGAGCGCGACCTGCCGATCTTCATCCTCGGCGGCGGCAGCAACCTGCTCATCGCCGACGAGGGGTTCCGCGGCCTGGTCATCCACGTCGATCTGCGCGGAATCACCGTCGAGAGCGAAGACGAATCGGCGGTCGTGAAGGTGGCGGCAGGAGAGCCGTGGGATCCTTTTGTCGACCTCGCCGTGGGAAAGAGCTGGGCGGGCATCGAATGCCTGTCGGGAATCCCCGGATCGACCGGTGCCACGCCGATCCAGAACGTCGGCGCGTACGGGCAGGAGGTGAGCGAGACGATCATCCGCGTCGAAGCGCTCGACCGGCAGAGCGGCCGGGTCCGGCAGTTCACGAATGAGGAATGCCGTTTCGCCTACCGCGCCAGCCTGTTCAAGAACGATGAGCCGGGTCGGTACATCGTCCTGACGGTGACGTTCCGTCTGAAGCGAGGCGGCACGGCGTCGATCCGTTATCCGGAGCTGCAGCGCTTCGTCGACGAGCAGGGGATCGCCATGGAGGACCTGGCCGGCGTGCGCGGCGCGGTGATCGCCATCCGGAAGCGCAAGGGGATGGTGATCGACCGTTCCGATCCCGACACGCGCAGCGACGGCTCCTTCTTCATGAACCCGATCCTTCCCGCGGCGTCGCTCGAGGAGTTCCGGGCCCGCCCCGGCGCGGACTCCGCGCCGTCATTCGCCGCCGGCGACGGGCTGGTCAAGCTGTCTGCCGCCTGGCTGATCGAGAACGCCGGCTTTCAGAAGGGTTTCAGGCACGGGAACGTCGGCCTCTCGTCGAAGCACACGCTTGCCATCATCAACCGCGGCGACGGGACGGCCGCGGAGGTGCGCGAGCTGGTCTCGATGATTCAGGGGCGGGTATGGGAGCGATTCGGTGTCGAGATCCATCCGGAGCCGAACTTCATCGGATTCGAGTGAGCTCGAAGGCGCGGGCGATCGTGGGGATGTCGATGCTCCGCTCCAGGTATTCCCAGACGGCGAGCACCTCTTCGCGGTCGCGGATCGTCTCGATCTCGATGTTCGTAGCGCCGTGCGTGATGGCGTACTTGGCCCGGTGATACCACTTCTGCGCCTCTTCCGGCTCGGCGCGCAGGCGCTCGCGCGCGTGCTGCACCAGAAGAACCTGGTCGGGCGGGATGTCGCCGCTCTGGCTCACGAGCTTCATGGCCGGCCGGCTCCGCTCGGTCATGCGCTCCAGCAGCCGGCGGCGTTTCTTTTCCAGCGTGTCCGGTTCCCGGCGCATCGTGCCGCCTTTGATCAGCATGTGCAGTGCGAGCGCGTACTCGGCGTTGCCGCTCTCGATGCGCAGGCCGGAACGGTAGGCATGCTGCCCCTGCGCGTCGGGCGTTTTCGACAACCGGCTCCATGTCAGGAGCCCCCGCACGTCGATCGAGACGTCGCCGCGGCGGATGACGAAGCGCGCCACCGTCCCGAGCCGGATGGGGGCGGGATGCTCGATCTGCGCTCCGATCGTGCTGAGATTGACGATCGTGATCGGCGTTCCCGCGAACGTCGCCGACAGAGAGGTGATGGCCGTGAAGCGCTCAGCGGCCCTGAGTTCTTCCACGTTCATGGGCGAATGGGAGGGCGAGTTTACAGCGGTTCGAGGTACGCCGTCAGCTTCTCGCGGAGGAGGGGAGGAACCGGCGCCGGCTTGAACTCGCCGCGGGCCACGGAGACGAGCACGTACTTTCCCGTCGCCACGACCACTCCCGGTGCGTCTTTCCGGCTGACCTCGAA
>DATLFC010000225.1:0-18807 GCA_035525015.1 Thermoanaerobaculia bacterium
TTCGGCGACGAGTACGTGGCCATTTCCGTCGAAGCGCGGAAAGAGGCGGGCGAGGTGTATTCGCCGCTCCGCGGGCTTCTCCGCCAGTACGAGCTGATGTACGTCGTCGGCACCGAGCGCGACATCATCGGACTGCGGACCGGCATCTGGCGGGAGGATGTCCGCCTCTACCCCGTCCGCGCCACGCCCGAAGCGATGCGCCGCACGTTCATCGACATGGTGACGCGCGCCGAAAAACTGGCCGTCGATCCGGAGTTCTATAACACGGTCACCAGCTCCTGCTCGAGCAACATCGTGCGGCATGTGAACGCCATCGCGCCGGGGCACGTCCGGGCCGGCCTCCGCACTGCACTCCCCGCCTTCTCGGACCGGCTCGCGTGGGAGCGCGGCCTGATCGACTCCGATCTCCCCTACGATCAGATTCACGAGGCATACAGAATCGAGCCCGCGTCGGCCGGACCCGATTTTTCGCGCCACATCCGACGCCGTTTTCCGGCGCGATGACGCCATCGTCCCGTCTGCTAGACTTCCGCTTTCATCATGCAGGTCGTTCTGCGGGGCAGCCTTGATCGCTTTCCCCTCTCCCAAGTGCTTCTCCTCCTGGGCGGGAATCGTCACTCCGGCACGCTCGATGTCGGGGCGGGCGGCGACCGGACGCGCCTCTACTTCGAGGAGGGCACGATCGTCGGCGTCGACGCTTCCGGGCAACCCGACCCCCGCGAGGCGGTGCTGAAGGCGTTCGAGCGCGGCGGCGGCGAGTTCGTCTTTTTCGACGGGATCGAGATTCCTGAAGGTGCCGGCCGCCTGTCTCTCGACGTCGAATCGATCGTGGCCGAGGCAGCACAGCGCGCGACGGCTGGGTATCCAGACGATCTGGTGATGCACGTCGTCGCCAATCCGGGGCTGCAGAAGGAGATCACGCTCTCTCCCGAAGAGCTGCGTCTCCTGATGGGAATCGGCAGCGGGAAGAGCGTCGGCGCCCTCGCCGCGGCGTCGAAGGGACGCCGTGAGCTGATCGCCACGCTGAAAAGGCTCCAGAGCGCGGGTCTGCTCGTCTCCAAGCGCGCCGCCGCCGCGGCGCCTCCGCCCGCCAGGAGCGGCCCGCTCATCGGCGCATTCACGGCGGATGACGGCGATGTGCACCCGCTCGTCGACGCGGAGTACACGATCGGACGCGATCCGGCCAACGCCATTCCGATCACCGACGCCAGCGTCTCGTCCCGGCACGCCCGCATCGCGAAGAGCGCCGAGGGCTTCGTGCTCGAGGATCTCAACAGCCGCAACGGCACGTTCGTCAACGGCGAGAAACTGACTGGAAGACGAACGCTCGTCAGCGGCGACGTCGTCCGGTTCGGCAAGATCATCTTCACGTTCCAGCTGGCTGACAGCGCTGCCGGGGCCGACGATACGCACGCCGGAGCGGGAAAGACCTCCCGAGGCTCATGAGCGGGTTCGATCTGGTGATCGTCGGCGGAGGGCCGGCCGGCCTCGCCGCCGCGTCCCACGCGCAGACCAGCGGACTCTCCTACGTTCTGCTGGAGCGCGCTGCTCACCTGGCCGACACGATCCACGCCTACCAGGCCCGCAAATACGTCATGGCGGAGCCGATGCTCATTCCGGCACGCGGCGAGCTCCCCTTCCAGGCCGGCTCGCGGGAATCGATTCTCCAGGCGTGGCAGCAGCACGCCGTCGAGCAAAAGCTGCACATCGAGCACCACGCCGAGGTGACCGGCGTCGACCGCGGCGATGACGGCTTCGTCGTCGGCACGGCGGCGGGACGCCGCTACCAGGCCAGGAATCTCCTGCTGGCCATGGGGACGCAGGGCAATCCTCGAAAACTGGGCGTGACGGGGGAGAATCTGCCGCACGTCCTCTACCGGCTCAACGATCCGGCCGAGCATCAGGAGCAGGACATCGTCGTCGTGGGCGCGGGCGACTCGGCGCTGGAGATCGCCATCGCCCTGTCGGATGAGAACCGGGTCAGTCTCGTCGTCCGCGGCGCGGAAATCACCCGCGCGAACGAGGTGCTGACCAAAGAGGTCCTCGGGCGGCAGGCCGCCGGCCGCATGACGATCTACTTCAACAGCTCGATCAAGCAGGTCTTCAGCGACTATGCCGACCTGAACGTGCGGGGCGAAGTCATCCGCGTGCCGGCCGAGCGGATCTTCCTCAAGCTCGGTGCCGACGCCCCTCGAAAGTTTCTGGAGAAGATCGGCGTCCGCTACACCGGCGAAGGAAAAGACGCGCGGCCGGTCGTGAGCGCCGTCCACGAATCGAGCGTTCCCGGTCTCTTCCTGATCGGCGCGGCGAGCGGGCGCGATCTGATCAAGCTCGGCATCAACCAGGGCTACGAGGTCGTGGAGCATCTGATGGGACGCGAGGTCGAGCCGGCGGACGAGGCCGTGCTGCGGGAGCGCCTTCCGTTCTGGGAGGGAACGGTTCAGGAGCGGATCGCCGCCATCCGCCAGCGCGTTCCGCTGCTGGCCGCCGCGGACGAACAGCAGCTCCGCGACACATTCCTCTCCGCGCGCGTCCGCGAATTTGGCGACGGCGAGACGATCATCCGGCAGAACGATTACACGACCGAGTTCCTCGTCATCGCCTCCGGGCGTGTCGAGCTCCGGAGACGCCCCGAACAGTCGCTCGAAGAGATCCGGATCGCCGAGCTGACCGCCGGAAACTTCTTCGGTGAGATGAGCCTGATCTCGGGGCGCCGCCGCACGGCAACCGCCACGGCTGCCGGCGTCACGCGGATCATCGAGATTCCGCGCAAGGCCATTCTGAAGCTCCTCGCCTCCGCGCCGGGGGCGCGGGCGCTGGTCGACCAGGCGTTTCTTCTCCGCGCCTTCGGCGGGTACCTCTTCCCCGGCATCTCGGAGAGCGCACTCGGCGAGCTGGTCGAGAAGGCGAGGGTGGAGACGTTCGGAAAGGATGCCGCCGTGTTCCGCGAAGGCGACGCGGCGGACGCGTTCTTTCTCGTGCGCAGCGGCATGGTGAAGATCTCCAAGAGCTCGGGCGAAAAGGAAGTGGTCCTCTCGTATCTGGTGGCCGGCAACTTCTTCGGCGAGGCCGCACTCTTCTCCGACTCCCAGCGAACGGCGAGCGTGACGACGATTTTCCCTTCCGAGATCGTGAAGCTCTCGAAGAACGATTTCGATCAGTTTCTGGCTCGCCATCCCGAGGTGCGTGAGGTGCCGCTGCGCAAGCTCGAGCAGCGTCGCGTGGCCGGTCTCGTCGCCGAGGCCACGCCGGGGTCGGGCAACATCCTGGCCGATCTCATCCGCGAAGAAGTGGTGATGGGAACGCAGACCCTGATGATCGACCAGCATCGCTGCATCCGCTGCGGCAACTGCGTCAGCGCCTGCGAAGGTGTCCACGACGACGGGCAGGCGCGCCTGTCGCTGACCGGCATCAAGTTCTACAACCTGCTGGCCCCGAACTCCTGCTGGCAGTGCGAGAACCCGCTGTGCATGCTCGACTGCCCCCCGGACGCCATCGCTCGCGACCCCCGCGGTGAGGTGTTCATCAAGAGCAATTGCATCGGCTGCGGGAACTGCGAGCGGAACTGCCCCTACGGGAACATCTTCATGGTTCACAAGGAGCCGAAGCTGTCGCTTCTCTCCTGGGTGCGCGGTCTCTTCGGCGGGAAGGACTCCGAGCCGGAGGTCGAGCAGACCGTGGCGGTCAAATGCGATCTCTGCCGCGGCATCGCCGGCGGGCCGGCCTGCGTCCGGAGCTGCCCGACGGGCGCGGCCATCCGTCTGACTCCCGAGCAATATCGGGAGTCACTGGAAGAACTGATCGTCAACCGGGGCGAACGCTGACATGGCGGTGGCGCGGTCCGGGATCGTCTGGCGCCGCATCTTCGTGGTGCTGCTGACGCTGGTCGTCGGGATCTACGGCTGGTACGCGCGCGACGAGTTCCCCCACGGCGGGTCCCCTGTCGGCCTCGCCTTCGGCATCGCCGGCTTCGCTCTGATTCTCCTGCTGGCGTTTTTCGGAATCCGCAAGCGCTGGTACCGCTCCTCGTTCGGGACACTCGAGCAGTGGCTCCAGTCGCACATCTACCTCGGTCTGCTCACCATGGTCATTCTGCTGCTCCACACCGGGGGGAGATTCCACGATCGCGTTGCGGTGGCCACACTCGTCCTCGGGGCGATCGTCGTCGGCAGCGGCATCGTCGGCGCGGTCTTCTACGTCACGATCCCGCGCCTGCTGACGGAGGTGGAGAGCAATCTCACCCCGCGTGAGATCTCCGACCAGCTCAACCAGCTGGCGCGGTCGATGGCGCGCATCGCCACGGGGCGCTCGGCCGCCTTCCAGCGCGTCTTTCACGAACTGATGAAGGAGTCGACGCCGGGCTGGATGGCCGGCTGGCGCCTCCTTCTCCTGCGGATGCGCCGGCGCGAGCTGCACGACGGCGGCGACTGGAGCGCGCTGGTCGGACTCGTGCCGCGCGAGGAGCAGGACGATCTGCGGCAGATGCTGGTCATCGCCCGCCAGCGCCGCGAGCTCCTGCTCCGGCTCCTGTATCAGCAGCGCTACAAGAACGTCCTCGAGGCCTGGCTGTACGTGCACATCCCCTTCACGGTGGCGCTGCTGATCTTCTCGCTCCTGCACGTCGTCGCGGTGTTCTATTACGGGACGATCTCATGGTGACGCCTTGAGCTTCGTCATCCAGCGAACGATCGATCGGAACGTGAGCCTGACCCACGTGACGACGGCCACGCTGCGCATCGGACGTGGCACCAACGCCGATCTCCGCTCGGAGAATCCCGCCGTCGCCTTCGAGCACGCCGTGATCGAAGAAGATGCCTCCGGCTACACGATCGCCGACCGCGGGAGCATCACCGGCACGTACGTGAACGGGAAACCGGTCGAGTCGGCGCAGCTGGGAAAAGGCGATCTGATCGAGATCGGCGACCTGCGCATCGAAGTGCAGCTCGCGGAGCCGTCGAAGCCGATGTTCCTCCGGCTGGCCAGAGCCCGTGGCGGCGCGGCTGAAGCCGCCGTCGCCGGCGACGACGAGCCGGCAGCCGCCCCCGGTGCCGGAGTCGTGACCGCCCCGCGCATCGACTACGCGGCGGCCTTCTCGCTCCACCGTTCCTATCTGACCAAGACCACCATCGCCGCGATCCTGCTGATCCTCACCCTCGGCGTCGTGGGCGAGGTGACGAAAGAGTCGAACCAGCGGGCGTTCATGCCGGGAGGACTCTCCTCGGCACACTCCCGCGCGCGGGATGCCAGCGGCGCTTCGATCGCCGACCGCTGCAGCGCCTGCCACGCCCCGTTTCGAGCCGTCGCCGATCAGAGCTGCCAGGCCTGCCACAACCAGAGCCCCCATTCCAGAACCGCCGCGGCCGCCGAGCCGGCCTGCGCCAGCTGCCACGTCGAGCACCGCGGGGAGGCCAGACTGGCGGTCGTCGCGGAGGGGAGGTGCGTCGGCTGCCATGCCAGGGCAAACCCCTCGATCACGTCGTTCGGCCCCTCGCACCCCGAGTTCGCGCCGCCGCCTGACATCAACACGCTCCGCTTCAACCACCAGCTGCACCTCCGCCCCACCGGTCTGCCCGATGCCACGGGGCGTCGCACGCTCCTGGAATGCGCGGCGTGTCACAAGATGGTGGAGTCGGACGGTGCGGCGGAGCCGGCTCGCATCAGCTTCGACGCGCATTGCCGCGATTGCCATCGCCTGACGTTCGATCCGAGATTGCCGCGGGCGGAGGTTCCGCACGGCGGGGATCCGGGGCTGGTGTACGGCTTCATCATGGCGATGTACGCCGGCAACCAGGATGTGATCGGGAAATCGCCGGTCGAGCTGCGACGGATTCTGACGACCCGCGCCGCCACCTCGCCCGACCAGCGGGCCATCCTGAACGCCGAGCAGGTGCTGAAGACGAAATGCCGCGCATGCCACGAGATCTCGCAGCAGGGAGAGCGGCTGGCCGTGACGCCGCCGGCGATCCGTACCGAATGGTTCGGCCGGACTCACTTCTCTCACGCCCGTCACTCGCAGATTGCCTGTACCGACTGCCACCGCGGCGCGAAGGAAAGCGCGGCCACGGCGGACGTGCTCCTTCCTTCGAAGAGTGACTGCACGGCATGTCACGGGGCGGGGACCACGCAGGCCGCGAGCACGTGCGTCACGTGTCACGACTATCATCAACGCGCGCGCGAGGACGCACCATTGATCGCGGCGGGGTCGCTGGCCGGCTTGACCCCGATCGATCCTGACCGGATGTGGGGAGGACGCATGTTTGAGATGATCCTGATCGCACTCGTCGTCGTGCTGCTGTTCGTGGTGCTCATTCCGATGGGGATGGCGCTGTATCAGCGGATGAAGCCGGCGCCGCCGCCCGTGGCTCCGCGACAGCAGGCTCCCCGCGCCCCCGCCGCGCCGGCCAGCACTCCGCCTCCGCCCAGCGCCCCGGCACCGGCCGCGACGCAGATGATTCCGATCGACGGGATGCAGCCGTCCGAGCCGGCCGGAACGCAGATGATGCAGTGGCACGGCATGCTGCAGTGCACGGCCGGGCCGCTCGAAGGGCAGCACTTCATCATCGACGACGACGGCTTCTACATCGGCCGCGACCCGGCGTTGTCGAAGGTCGTCATCAATGACAGCCGCATTTCGAAGCGCCATGTCCGCATCGTGCCGCGCAGCGGCCGTGTCTTCGCCGTCGACGAGGGCTCGACCAACGGCACCTTCCTCAGCGAGCCGGGCGGCGACCGCATCACCGAAGTGCAGCTCCGCCGCGGCGACAAGATCGTCCTCGCCGACAACGCGGCCACGTTCGTCTATCAGATTTAGAAGAGAGCCGTCTCATGCGCACGATCGCCTTCATTTCTCTCTTCTTCGCTCTCTCGGCGTCGGGGGGCGGCCTCACGCCGGAGCCGGCCGCCTGCGGCCTCCCTCTCCTCGAGCCTCCGCTCTGCACGGAGGGCGCGTTCGGTCGCGATGAGGCTTCGCAATTCAGCGCTCTTGCGGCGGACGAGATCGACGCCATCGTGACGGCCGCCGCCCGATCGCTGACGGCCGAGACGCTGACGGTCGCCGTCGTCGACCGCGCGGGACGGCCGCTGGCCGTCTTCAGAAAAGCGGCTGCGATGCCCGGCGACGAGATTCTCGCCGTGGGCGTGGCGCGGACCGCCGCGTTCTTCAGCCACGACATGGCGCCGCTCTCCTCGCGCACCGTCCGCTTCGTGAGCGGGATTCATTTTCCTCCCGACGTCAGGAACGCGCCGAGCGGAGCGCTCTACGGAATCGAGAACACGAACCGCGGCTGCGATCTGAACGTCGTCTTCAACGAAGGGAAGTGCATCCCTCGCGCACGATCGCTGAGCGGCGAGCCGTGTCACGCCACCGACAGCAGCGGCTGCGGCCCCGGAATCGTCACCGGGAAGAGATTGCCCGCCGACCTCTCCAGCACCAGCGTGCAGGCGGGAGGAGTCCCCCTCTACCGGATCGTTCCGCCGGGGCTCGACCGGGCGCTTGAAGGCATCGTCACGAACGGGAAACTGGTCGGCGCGATCGGCGTGGTCGGCGCACCGGAGAGCGATCTCGACGAATTCGCCGCCGCCACCGGCGCGTTCGGCGCGCCGGGCATCGTCCCTCTCCCCTTCTATCCGCTGCCGAAGCCGGGAAACGTCTTCGTCGAAGGGATCCGACTCCCCTTTCTGGGGCCGCGCATCCGTCTCGACTTCGACCGCAACGGTCTTCCCACCGGCATCCGGCGCCTCCCCGGGACGGCCGCCGGCAGCGCGGACGGCGAATACGTGATCGCGCCGCACAGCGGCGGCTGCGCTCCGAACGAATACCTGGTCGGACCGCTCTCCGGTTCGCGGCTCTCCCGCGACGACGTCGACGGCATCGTCATGCGGGCCATCGCCACGGCGCGCCGGACACGCGGCCTGATCCGCCTGCCGCTCAACAGCCATGCGCGGCTGGTCATCGCCGTCGCCGATGTCGACGGCTCCATCCTGGCGCTCTACCGGATGCCCGACGCGACGCTGTTCTCGGTCGACGTCGCCGCTGCGAAGTCGCGCAACGTCGTGCATTTCAGCACCGCCGCCGACCTGGCGGGAGTACCGCCCGGCACGGCGGTGACCAATCGCACGATCGGCTTCGGCGCGCAGCCGTTCTTTCCGCCCGGCATCGATACGCGCAATGTTCGCGAGGGGCCGTGGTACCGCTCGATCTTCCTTCCCGATCTCGAGAATCCGTGCTCGCAGGGGATGGGGGTTCCGGATCCGAACCGGAACGGCGTCGTCTTCTTCGCCGGCTCGTCGCCGCTCTACCGCGGCGGAGAGATCGCCGGAGGCCTCGGCGTGAGCGGCGACGGGATCGAGCAGGACGACTACGTCGCGTTTCACGCCGCCGGTCCGTTCCTCCCGTCGCGTGAGATCTGGGCCGATCGGGTGAAGATCGACGGGGCCCGCCTGCCGATGTTCAAGTTCCCCCGCCAGCCGGAAGGGGTCACCGAATGCGGAGGGCGCTCTTGCGACTGACCTGGCTGATCGGATCGCTGCTCGCCGCCGCGTCGCTTCCGGCGGCGGTGACGATCCACTCCGGCCAGCCGCTCTTCACCGAGTCCGTGCCGTTCGTCATCCGCGGAACGGCAGCGCCAAACACAGTGGTGTCGATCACGATCGCGCCGGGGTCCTGGCCCGAAGCAACCACCGTCGCGGCACCCGATGGAACATGGAGTCTCGAGTGGACCGCGCCGATCGTGACGGGAACGTACGAGATCGAGGCGCGGTCCGATGGCGACACCGCCAACGCAATCCTGCGTGTCCAGCTGCGCGACCGTCTTCCACGGCGGCCTCCGATCGTCTCCCCGCCGCAATATCGCGACCCGGAGATCTTCGACACGGGCGAAAACGTGGAGCTGACCGATCGCTGGCGGATCGTTCCTCCCCCGTACGAGCTCGACGAGACGCCGCGCGCGCGCGCCATCGGCGATCGCGGCGCGACTCTGGACCCATACAACAAGAACCTGCTGAAAGGCGATTACCCGATTCGAGGGGACGATCTTTTTCTCGTTCTGACCGCCATCTCCGACTCGATGGTCGAGGCGCGAACGATTCCGACGCCATCCGGAGTCAGCGCGCGCCGGCCGGGGAGCTTCCCCTTCTTCGGGAGCGACGATCAGGCGATGCTCGCGCAGAACGTCATCCTTTCCGCCGATCTCTTCCAGGGCGACACGGTCTTTCAACCGGTCCGGCAGCGGCTGAAGGTGACGCTGATCGGAAATATCGATCACGTCCGCGTCGACGAGACGGGCGTGCTGAGGCCCGACGTCCGGCGCGGGAACGAGCGGACGGGAAGACGGCTGTCGCTGCAGGAGCTGTTCTACGAGCGGAAGCTCCGCGATCTCAGTCCGAACTACGACTTCGCCTCGGTGCGGGTCGGATCCCAACCGTTCTCCAGCGACTTCCGCGGTTTCGTCTTCGCGGACACGAATCTGGGAGTGCGGTTCTTCGGCAACCACGGGTCGAACCGCTACCAGTACAACCTCGCGTTCTTCGAGCGGATGGAGAAGGACACCAACAGCGGCCTGAACACGCTCCATCTCCGGGACCAGCGCGTCGCGGTGGCCAACTTCTACTGGCAGGATTTCCTCCGTCCCGGCTACACGCAGCAGTTCTCCATCCACCACGTCCGGGATGAGGGGGGCTTTCACTTCGACAGCAACGGCTTCCTGGTGAGGCCGGCGCCGGTCGGTTCGTTCACGCCGCACGACGTCGAGGCGACGTATCTCGGCGCCGCCGGCTTCGGACACTTCGGACGGATCAATGTCGATCACGCGATCTACTACGTCTTCGGCCGCGACAGCCACAACCCCGTCGCCGGCCCCGATCCCGAGCTGCGGCGCGGCGACGCCATCCGCATCGGCGCCGGGATGGCCGCGCTCGAGCTCTCCTACGATCGCGACTGGTTCCGGCCGCGCATCGGCTTCTTCTATGCGTCGGGCGATCGGGAACCTCGCGACCGGAACGGCCGCGGCTTCGATTCGATCGCCGATTCGCCGCTGTTCGCGGGCGGAGGATTCAGCTTCTTCAACCGCCTCGGCATCCGCCTCGCCGGTTCGGGCGTCTCGCTCGTCGAGCGGGGCAGCCTCCTCCCGTCGCTGCGCAGCAGCAAGGACCAGGGACAGCCGAATTACGTCAACCCGGGCGTGCAGCTCCTCACGGCCGGCCTCGACGTCGAAGTCACGCCGCGTCTGAAAGCCGTCTTCACCGGAAACTACATCCGCCTCGATGCCACCGAGCCCCTCGAAGAGATCCTCTTTCAGGGAGAGATCGATCGGGAGATCGGATTCGATCTGAGCGCCGGCTTCCGCTACCGGCCGTTCCTCAACAACAACGTGGTGGTCGTGGGCGGCGCGGCCGCGCTGTTCCCCGGCCGGGGATTCCGCGACATCTACGAGAGTGATGGAACGCTGTACCACGTTTTCACCAACCTCATTCTGCAGTTCTGAGGAGAGCGATGAGACAAGCGTTGCTGACGGTCTTCCTCGCGGGCGCGCTCCACGGCATTTCCGTGGCGGCGGCGAAGGCCGTGGAGCCGGAGAGCGACGGCTGCCTCTCGTGCCACGCGGGAATCGAGCCGATGCACGCCTCGGGAGCGGTGCGTCTCACCTGCATCGATTGCCACGGAGGCAACCCCGCGGCCGGCCGCTCCGGCGCCGCCCCCGGAACAGCCGAATACGAGCGGGCCAGACAACAGGCCCACGTTCCACCGGGGAATCCTCTGATCTGGCGCACATCGGCGAATCCGCCGCGCACCTACACGGCCCTGCTCGACGAGTCGCCGGAGTTCGTCCGCTTCATGAACCCGGGCGACCTCCGCGTGGCGAGGCAGACCTGCGGCGGCTGTCATCCGCGGCAGGTCGCGGCGGTGCCGCGCAGCACGATGACAACCAGCGCCGTTTTCTGGGCCGCGGTCGGATACGCGAATGGCATTCTCAGCCGCAAGGTGGCTTTCCTCGGCGAGAGTTACAACCGCGACGGGAATCCGCAGATCCTCCGGCCGGCCACGCCGCCCACGCCGGAGCAGATCGCCAAAGGGGCGCTCCCCCAGCTCCTCCCTCTCCCCCGCTGGGAGATCATGCAGCCGGGCGAGCTGCTCCGCGCCTTCGAACGGGGCGGCATCCTGCAGAACAGCGTCCCGCCGGAGATCGGCAACCCGAATCCCGCCGACGAGGCGGGGCGCCCCGACATCCGGCTGAGCAACCGCGGACGGGGAACGGGTTTGCGCATCACGCCGGGGCTGATCAATCTCCACAAGACACGGCTCAACGATCCGCACCTCTCCTTCCTCGGCACGAACGACCACCCGGGCGACTACCGCTCGAGCGGCTGCAGCGGCTGCCACGTGGTCTACGCCAACGACCGCGATCCGCTTCACTCGGGACCGTACGCGCCGCACGGCCACACGGGCCTGTCGGTGAGCGGCGATCCGACGATTCCGAAAGACGAGAAAGGCCATCCGCTTCGCCATCAGTTCACGCGGGCGATCCCGACCAGCCAGTGCATGAGCTGCCACATGCACCAGCCGAACTCGTTCGTGAACACCTATCTCGGCTACACCATGTGGGACTACGAGAGCGACGCGGAGCTGCTCTTTCCCGCAGAGCAGCGATACCCGAGCGAAGCCGAGAAGCGGGCCAGCCTCGAGCACAACCCGGAAGGGGCGGCGGTGCGCGGTCTCTGGACCGACGTGGCGCTCCTGGAAAGGGTGACCAGCCTCAACCCGAGAGCGAAGCACACGCAGTTTGCCGATTACCACGGCCACGGGTGGAACTTCATGGCCGTGTTCAAGCGCGACCGGAAAGGAAATCTGCTCGACGCCGACGGCGGGATCGTGCCGTTCGACGATCCGGAGAAGTTCCGCAAGAGCGTTCATCTCCGCGACATTCATCTGGAAAAAGGGATGCACTGCGTCGATTGCCACTTCTCGCAGGACAGCCACGGCAACGGGCAGATCTACGGCGAATACGGCGACACGATCGAGATCGAGTGTGAGGACTGCCATGGCACGCTGCGGAGCTACACGAATCTCCGCACGTCCGGCCCCGCGGCACCTCCCGGCGGCACCGATCTGCGCCTCGGGACCACGCCGTCCGGCCGGCGCCGCTTCGCCTGGTCGGGTGGGAAGCTGTGGCAGCGATCGATGGTCAACCCCGCCCTGCAATGGGAGGTCGTGCAGGTGAAGGACACGATCACCTCCGGGCACCAGCGCTACAACGAGCGCTCGCACTATGCCAAGACCATCCAGCGGGGAGGAGCGTCGTGGGGGGCGGCGACGAACGTGGCGCACGACGTCGAGGCGATCACCTGTTACGCGTGCCACACATCGTGGATGACCTCGTGCTCGGGCTGCCATCTGCCGCAGGAACAGAACGCGAAGACGCCGATGCAGCACTACGAAGGGACGGAGACGCGGAACTACGCGTCGTACAACCCGCAGGTCATCCGCACCGATGCCTTCATGATCGGCGTCAACGGCACGACGAAGGGACAGAAGATCGCCCCGGTCCGCTCGTCGAGCGCGCTGGTGATCAGCTCCACGAACGCCCTGCGCCAGCGCATCTACATCCAGCAGCCTCCCATCTCCGCCGCCGGCTACAGCAGCCAGGCCTTCAACCCGCACGTGCCGCACACGGTCCGATCGCGCGAGACGCAGCCGTGCGGCAGTTGCCATCTGACGGAGGCGAACGACAACAATGCCTGGCTGGCGCAGCTGCTGCTGCAGGGAACGAATTTCGTGAACTTCGCCGGCCGCTTCGTCTGGGTGGCGGAAGGCGACAAGGGATTCGAGGGCATCGCCGTCACGGAGTGGAACGAGCCACAGGCGGTCATCGGATCGTCACTGCACCGCATCGTCTATCCCGACGATCACGAGAAACACCGCCGGAACCATCTCCAGCTCGCCACCGCACATCATCACCACGGTCACGCGCGGAGCGTTCAGTTGCGCGGTGAATATCTCTTCACCGCCAACGGCGAGCTCGGATTCGAGGTCTACGACGTTGCGAACATCGACAACAAGGACTTCTCGGAGCGAATCGTCACGGCGCCGGTCTCGCCGCTCGGCCAGAGGACGTTCGTGAAGACGAAGTTCGCCAGCGCGGTCGCTCTCCCTACGACCATGCCCGTCGACCCGACGCGTGAAGCGGCGCTCATCCCCGAGAATCAGGAGCGGCCGATGCACCCGCTCTACCGGTACGCCTACATCGCCGATCGCGACGAGGGGCTGATCCTCGTCGACGTCACCACGCTGGTCGACGGCGATCCGTCGAACAACTTCCTCCAGCGCGCCGTCACCTTCAACCCTGACGGAGTCGTGACCGGGGCCCATTCGATCACCGTGGCGGGACGATGGGTCTTCATCGGCACGGATCGAGCGCTCGTGGTCGTCGATGTCGACGAGCCGCTCGTCCCGCGCCTGGCAGCCGTGCTGCCCGGATTCGCACAGCCGTCCGCGATCGCCGTGCAGTTCCGCTATGCCTTCGTCACCGACCGGCGCGGGTTCCACACGGTCGACATCACCGACCCGGCACGCCCCCGCCTTGCGGCGTCGTTGCCGGTCGCCGACGCCCGCAACATCTACGTCGCCCGCACCTATGCGTATGTCGCCGCCGGGAAGGAAGGGATGATCGTCATCGACGTCGAGACGCCCACCGCGCCGCGCGTCGACCAGCTGTTCGATGGGGGCGGAGTCCTGCAGGACACGTGGGATATCAAGGTGGCGTCGACGAATGCCAGCACCTACGCCTACGTCGCCGACGGCGTCCACGGGCTGAAAGTCGTCCAGCTCACATCGCCGTCGTGGACCCCCGGCTACGCCGGATTCAGTCCGCGCCCCGCGCCGCGGATCATCGCCATGCGGCAGACGCGAGGACCGGCGCTGGCGATCTCCAAGGGACTCGACCGCGACCGCGCCGTCGATGAGAGCGGCAATCAGGTCTCGATCTTCAACCGCATCGGCGCCCGTCCCATGACGCTCCCGGAGATGCAGCGGCTCTATCTCCGCGACGGCAGGATCTATACGGTTCACGAACATCCGGCCGCCCTCCCACGGATCGAGGTGGAACGATGAAGACGCTCCCGGCATCGATCGCCGCCATCGCCCTTTGCGCCACGGTGGCCGCGCCGCAGGCGCAGGCGCAGCAGCCGCGGTACCTCGGCGTCGCCTCCTGCGCCTACTCCGGCTGCCACGGAGGTACCGAGCCGCTCCAGGCAACTTCCGTCCTGCAGAACGAGTACTACACGTGGCTCAACCGCGACCGCCACGCTCAGGCATACAACGTTCTGTTCGACGAGCGGAGCACCCGCATTGCCCGGAACATGCGCCTGCGGACGAAGGCATGGGAAGCGGCGATCTGCCTCGACTGCCACACCACGCATCTCCCCGATTCGGCGGTCGAGGGAACCGTCGACCGCGAAGATGGAGTGCAGTGCGAGGCGTGCCACGGGCCGGCCAGCGGCTGGCGGGACGAGCATGCCGAGCCGGGATGGACGCACGAACAGTCGGTCGCGGCGGGGATGATCGATCTCCGCGACATCGTGCGCCGCGCCTCGCTCTGCGTCGGATGCCACGTCGGCGACGCCCGGAAGGAAGTCGGCCACGAGCTGATCGCCTCCGGACATCCCGTTCTGACGTTCGAGCTCGACAACTACACGGCGTCGATGCCGCCGCACTGGAAGCCGGGCCCCGAGACGGCCGGCATCGAGGCGTGGGCGGTCGGACAGGTGGTGAAGTTCCGTCAATCGCTCGAGAACCTGGCCCGTCACGCCGAGGGCGAGACGTGGCCGGAGTTCGCCGACATGGATTGCGGGAGCTGCCACCACTCGCTGCGCGACAGCGAGTGGCGTCAGGAGCGCGGCTGGCCTGGACGGGCCGGGCTGCCGTCGTGGAGCCCGCAGCACTGGGCGGTTCTGCGCCTCGTCATCGGACACGTGGCACCGTCGATCCGGTCGGAGCTCGACCCGCTCGTCGCCGATCTTGGTGCGGCGGTGGCGCGGATGGAAAAAGGAGGCGTGGCCGGCCGTGCGCGGCGCGCGCGAGCACTCGTCGATGCCGCACTGCCGAGGGTGACCGCGGCGCGATGGTCCCCCCAGGACGTGCGGGCGCTCATGCGAGCCATCGCCGGCGATCAGCAGACGATCCTCGCGGCCGACATTCAGGCCGCCGAGCAGGCGGCGTTGTCGCTCCACAGCCTGGCCACCGTCCTGACGAGCCGGAACCCCCTTCTCCTCCGCTCGCCGATGGTCCGCGCCATCGACCAGCTGTTCGTCGAGCTGCGGGCCAGAAACGACTATGACGCGCGCCGGTTCGCGGCCCGCCTCGCCGAGCTCCAGCCGCTTCTTTAGCCGTTTCCGCGCCGCGCGCTAGAATCCCCCCTCGTACGGGCTCTGCATGGGCTCCGATGCAAGGAGGGTGATCCATGGCATACAGACGCTGTGCCTGCGTCCTCGCTCTGCTGCTGCTGGTTGCGCTGCCGCTCCCGGCGCAGACGCTGCAGATCGAGGACTACACGCTGCCGAACGGCCTGCGCGTCGTGCTCAACCCCGACCGCTCCACGCCGCTCGTGGCGGTCAACATCTGGTACCACGTCGGCTCGGCGAACGAGAGGCCGGGGCGAACCGGCTTCGCGCATCTCTTCGAGCACATGCTCTTCTCCGGCTCGCAGCACGTCGGGAACAACGAGCACTTCCGTTACGTCCAGTCGGTCGGCGGCCTGATCAACGGCTCCACGACGTTCGACCGGACCAATTACTACGAGACCATGCCGGCCAACTACCTGCCGCTCGCGCTCTGGCTCGAGTCCGATCGCATGGGATGGTTCCTCCCCGCGCTCGACCAGCAGAAGCTCGACATCCAGAAGAACGTCGTCAAGGAAGAGCGCCGCCAGCGCTACGACAACGTCCCCTACGGCACCTGGATCGAAGACCAGCTGCGCCTCCTCTTCCCTTCCACGCACCCCTACTCCTGGCCGACGATCGGATCGATGGCCGACCTCACCGCGGCGGAGCTCGACGATGTCCGCGAGTTCTTCCGCACTTACTACGCGCCGAACAACGCGGTGCTCACCCTGGTCGGCGATTTCGATGTCCCGCAGGCCCGGACGCTCATCCAGCGCTACTTCGGCCCGATCCCCCGAGGGCCGGCGATCCCCCGCATCGATGCGAAACTCGATCCCCTCGGCGGCGAGAAGCGCCGCGTGATCGAGGCCGAGGCGCGCCTCCCCCGCCTTTACCGGATGTACCGCATCCCGCCGGTGGGAACGCAGGAGTGGATGGCCGCCGATCTCCTGACGAACATCCTCGCGCTCGGCAAGGACAGCCGCCTCGAGAGGTCGCTCATCCTCGAGCAGCAGATCGCGCAGGACGTGGTTGCCTTCGCCTGGCCCGCCCAGCTCAGCGGCATGCTGGCGTTCTGGGTGACGCCGAAGCCCGGCATCCCCGTCGAGCGTGTCGAGCAGGCCCTCGACGCCGAGTTCGCCAGGCTGATCGAGTCGGGGATCACGGAAGAGGAGCTGACGCGGGCCAGGAACCGCGCGCAGACCAGCTTCGCCAACGAGCTGGCCGAGTTCGCGTCACGCGCCGACGTCCTTTCGATGTCGGCGACGTACTTAGGCGATCCACGCGCGGTGCTGCAGTGGCCGCAGCGTTACCAGGACATCCCGGCGGCGCTGATCCGGGACGTGGCTTCGACCTATCTCGATCCCGCGAACCGGGTCACCGTCACGTACGTCCCGAAAGCAGCGGCGCCGGCCCCGGCGGCCGCAGGAGGTGCCCGATGAAACGGATCGCAATCGCCTCGATTCTGCTCGGCGCGATGGCCTGCGCGACGCCGCCGACCACCCCCGCCCCCGACGCGGTGCCGGTCGCCGTCACGACGACGCAGGTGCCCGCGGACGAGGTCTTCCGCGCCACGGCCCCCGCGCCGCTCGAACCGCGGCCGTATCGGTTTCCGCGCGTGGAGCGCATCACGCTCGGCAACGGCCTGCGCGTCCTCGTCGCCGAGAACCACAGCTCGCCGCTGGCGTCGATCCGCGTCGTCGTGCGCAGCGGTGCCGAGCACGACCCGCTCGATCGTGCCGGCCTCGCCTCCTTCACCGCCGACATGCTGGACGAAGGCGCCGGCCGCATGAACGCCGTCCAGATCGCCGAAGCCTTCGGCAACCTCGGCACCTCGGTCTCGGCCGGATCGAACTGGGACCGATCCGTCGTCAACGTCGACGTGCTGAGCAGCAACCTGGCCACGGCGGTCGCGCTGGTCGCGGATGTCGTGCGCCGCCCCACGTTCACGCAGGACGACATCGAACGGCTCCGCAAGCAGCGGCTGGCCACGATCCTTCAGCGCAAGGACAACGCCTCGATGATCGCTTCCGAGCGCTTCGCGGCCGTGGTCTACGAAGGGACCGCGTACGGGAAGCCGATCATCGGCCTCGAGCCGGCGGTCGAGCGCATCAGCCGGGACGATCTTCTCGAGTTCTACGGCCGGCACTACGTGCCGAACAACACGTCGGTCATCATCACCGGTGACATCAGCACGCGGGAGACGCTGAACCTCGTCCGCGGTCAGTTCGAGGAGTGGGAAAAAGGACCGATCATTCGCGCGATCGACGTCGCGCCGCGGCAGATCGCGACGAACCGGGTCTATCTCGTCGATCGCCCGCAGGCGGTCCAGTCGGAGATCCGCGTCGGCGCGCCCGGCGTGGAGCGCACGAGCGCCGACTTCTTCCCCCTCCTGACCATGAACACGCTCCTGGGCGGGAACTTCAGCTCGCGGATCAACCTCAATCTGCGCGAACGGCACGGATACACCTACGGCGCGCGCTCCGAATTCGCGTTCCGCCGGGAGCCCGGGCCGTTCATGGTCTCGACGCCGGTGCGCAACGAAGTCACGCTGCCCGCGGTCCAGGAGATCTTCAACGAGCTGCGGAGGATCCGGACCGGCGAGATCACCGTCGAGGAGATGCGCAACACGAAGAACTACCTCATCGGAGTCTTCCCGGCCATGGTCGAGAGCCCGAGCGACCTGACGAATCGCCTTCAGGACATGGAGGTCTACGGGCTGCCGGAGAATTACTTCGACCACTACCGCGAGCGCATCGCCGCGGTGACGGAGGCCGACCTCCAGAGGGTGGCCAACAAGTATCTCGATCCCGACAGGATGGCCATCGTGGTCGTCGGAAAAGCGGAAGCGATCCGCGCGCCGCTGTCGGAGCTTGGATATCCGATCGCCGTATTCGACGTGGAAGGGAGGCCGCTCGCGCGGTAGACGCGTTAGAATCGCGCCTCTTTCATGCCCAGGTTCTACATCACCACTGCAATCCACTACGTCAACGACGACCCGCACATCGGCCACATGTACGAAAACATCGTGGCCGATGTGCTGGCCCGTCACCGCCGTCGCATGGGCGACGAGGTCTGGTTTCTCACCGGCACCGACGAGCACGGACAGAAGGTCGAGCGCTCCGCAGCGAAGGAGACGATCCTTCCCATCGAACTGGCAGACCGCGTCGTCAAAACGCACCATGATCTCTGGCGACGGCTCGACATCAGCCACGACGATTTCATCCGAACCACCGAGTCACGCCACCGCGTCGGCGTGCTGGAGCTGATCCGCCGCATCGAGGAGCGCTCGCCCGGCGACATCTACCTCGGCGAGCACTCCGGCTGGTACTGCCAGAACGAGGAAACCTTCGTTCCTGAAAACCAGGTCAGGGACGGCGTCGATCAGGACGGCCACAAGGTCGAGTGGACGACGGAGCGCAACTACTTCTTCAAGCT
>DATLFC010000227.1:0-6009 GCA_035525015.1 Thermoanaerobaculia bacterium
ACGACCTTGCGGACGCCATCGCCCGCGGCGACGCGCGCAAGCTGGCCACCATCCCCGGCGTCGGCAGAAAGACCGCGGAGCGGATGTGTCTCGAGCTGCGAGACAAGCTGGTCATGACAGATGCGCAGCGCGCCGCCGCGCCGGCCACCGGACGGGCCTCGATCGACGAGGACGTCCATTCGGCGCTGATCAATCTCGGCTACCGGCCGAAGGACGCCGAAGCCGCGCTGGAGGCAGCGCGGAAGGAGACGGGAAACGAGGCGGAGCTGTCGGCGCTGTTGAAGGCGGCGCTGCGGCAGCTGACACGATGAGGCCTCGGGCCTCGGCCCGATTCTTCAGTGGTCCGTATCTTCTTCCTCGGGGATCTGGCCCAGGCCGTTGTCGGCCAGCTCGCCGGTCATGTCGAGCGGGACATTTTCGCCGCTGTGCTCCTCCCGCCCCACCCGCACCGAGCCGAGTGAGTCGGAGACATCGATGCTCTCGATCTGAACGCCGTTCGTTTCGGTGGCGCCGAACCCGTCGGCGCGCTCCGTGTCCGCTCGTGCGATCCGCATGGGCTTCTCCTGTCCAGACATCTGTTCATTTTAACTCCCATGCAACCGTGTGACCAGCGTTACGAGGAGGGGTGAGTGGCGTCGTCGCGAAAAAACCGTAACAGGCGCTTCATCTTGTAGATGAGGAGGTTCCCCATGTCCCGCTATTCGTACGACCGCATTCTCGTGCCGACCGATATGAGCGAATTCGCCGAGCTTGCTCTCCGTTACGCCGGTCTCTTCCGTGAGCGCACCGGGTCGTCCCTCACCCTCCTCTTCGCCGACGAAATGTTCCTTCCGGGCGAGCTGATCGACACGCCGCTCGGCTTCTATCTCGAGAACGCTCCGCCGTCACGCTGGAAGCTGCAGCAGCTTCTCCGCGCCTGGGGGAACGAGCACCTCGGCGGCCGCTTCGAGACGCTCGTGCTCCAGCAGTCACCCACCCGCGCCATCCTTCACGCCGTCAAGGACATCGCGCCGCAGCTGGTGATCATGGGGACGCATGGGCGGCGCGGCCTCCGCCGCGCGATCCTCGGATCGGTGACCGAGAACCTCCTGCACGAGACCGACGTACCGGTGCTCACCGTCACGCCGGCGCTGATGGGGAACCGCAAGGACGTCGCCATCCGCCGCATTCTCTGCCCGGTGAACTTCACTTACGTAGCCCGCGAGGCGCTGATGCAGGCGGGCGCGCTCGCCGAAACGCTCGGCGCGGAGCTGACGGTGATGTACGTGGCGGAGGCCGTCGATCAGAACCGCATCGCGGACGTCGAATCGGCATTCCGGCACTGGGTCGATCCGCAGGTTGCCTGCAGCTTCACGCACATCTTCCTCCAGGACGGTGACCCGGCCGAGCGTGTGCTGGCGGTGAGCGGCGAGATCGACGCCGATCTGATCGTCGTCGGGGCGCAGCACAAGTTTTTCTCCGACGCCACCGTGATCGGCACGACGACCGCGCGGATCACCCGCTTCGCGCGGATTCCGGTCCTGACCGTGGCGCGGAAAGCCCGCAAGGAGATCCTTGATCCCGAACACGAGCTTGCAAATGTGATGTAGCGTATCGCCCGTCATGAGCGACGAGCGAATCCTCATCCCGACCGATCTCAGCGATTACGGCGCCGCCGCCCTGCGCTACGCGGCCATGCTGCGCGAGCCGCTGTCCGCGCAGCTGACGGTGGTCTACGCCGACGAGCCGGGATATCCGGTGACCATGCCCGACATGCCTCTGGCCGTCTACGAACGGCCTTTCGAGGAGCGGAGCCAGGTGATCGAAACGGTCAGGGGTCATGTGAAGGAGATCATCCCGGCTCCCCTTCCCGAGATCCGTTCCGAGTTCGGATTCGCGTCGGACGTGATCTGCAAAGTGGCCGACGAGATCGACGCGACGCTGATCGTGATGGGGACGCACGGACGGCGCGGGCTGAGCCGGGTCATGCTGGGGTCCGTCACCGAGTCGGTGCTGCGGCAGTCGATGCGCCCGCTGGTCACGCTGGCACCGCCGGCCATCACCGAGCATCCCGCCGGGGTCAAGACCATCCTCTGCCCGGTGAACTTCTCGTTCGTCGCGCTCGATGCCATGCGGAAAGGGGCAGCGCTGGCCGCGCGGCTCGACGCCGAACTGGTCGTGCTGTACGTCGCCGAAGAGAAGCAGCCGCCGCTCGACGACAAGCTGAAGAGCGAGCTCGGGTCGTGGATCGAGCCGGAGCTGCGCGGGCGGAGCCGCTACCGGCAGATGGTCGCCTCCGGCAACGCCGCCGAGCGGGTGCTGGAGATCGGCGACGAGATCAAGGCCGACCTGCTGGTGATCGGCGCGCAGCACCGGATGTTCCGGAACTCCACGGTCATCGGCGGCACGACGGAACGCCTGGTCCGCTTCGCGAAATGCGCGGTGCTGACCGTGCCGCGCGGGGCAGCATAGCCACGCCCGGCGTCGGCGAGCCTTCACGGTTCGAACAGCTGCTCGGCGAACTCGCCGACGATTGTGTTCACCTCGTTCCGAACTAGGAACGTGTGCCGCACGAGCTCGCCAATCATCAGGATCTCTCTGCTCGGGATGAGCGCGACCGGCGCTCTGCCGCACCGGCGTCGAAGCATCGCTGACGTACTTCGTGCTGCGATATCTCGGCTACGACGTCGCGCTCTATGACGGCTCGTACTTCGAGTGGAGCGCACGCGAAGCGCCGATCGTGCAGGTCATCGCCCCCTGACGGAGATGGCCGGAGGGCTCAGGAGCGATATGCTCCCGCTTCATGATCGAGCGCAGCGCGCGTGACGGCGTCGCCATCCTTCGACTGAATCACGGCAAGGCGAGCACTCTCGACGTCGAATTGCTCGAGGAGCTGCGGCGCCAGCTCGCGGAAGTGGCGGCGTCCGCTGCGGCGGCGGTGGTGATCACCGGCTCCGGCTCGATCTTCTCCGCCGGCGTCGATCTCTTCCGGATGACCAGCGAAGGGCGTCCGTACGTCGAGCGGTTCTTTCCGCTCATGGTCGACACCTTCAGCGATCTCTTTCTCTTTCCGCGGCCGGTGGTGGCGGCGGTGAACGGGCACGCCATCGCCGGCGGCGCGATCCTCACCGCGGCCGCGGACTACCGGGTCATGGCCGGCGGCAAGGGGCGCATCGGCGTGCCGGAGCTGCTGGTCGGCGTCCCGTTCCCGGCCCTGGCGCTGGAGATCGTCCGCTTCGGCTTCGCGCCGCATGTCGAGGAGATGGTGTACAGCGGGAAGACCATCCTCCCTGAGGAGGCTCTCGAGCGCGGGCTCGTCGACGAGATCGTCGAGCCGGACCAGCTTCTCGACCGCGCCGTGGCCGCCGCCGCCGATTTCGGCAGCCGCCCCCGCGACGCGTTCCGCCTGACCAAACGGCAGCTCCGTTCGCCGTATGTCGACCGCGCGAAGGAGCTCGCCGCAGCCGATCGCGAGGCGGTGGAGCTCTGGAGCGCGCCCTCGACGCACCAGCACATCCGCGCCTACCTCGAGCGCACCGTGGGGAGAAAGTGAGCGAGTGTCACTTCGCGGCGCTCTCGGCGAGCTTGCGGGAAAGACAGCGATCCGTAACCGCCAGTTATGGAACTACGGGTGCTCGGCTTCGAGGTACACCCGCTCACGCCGGATCAGATAGACGCCGCAGGCGATGATCACCGCGGCGCCGGCGAACGTGCGGAGGCCCGGAACCGCCTGCCAGAAGAACCAGTCGAGGAGGAGTCCCCAGGCGAGCGCGGTGTACTCGAACGGGGCAATGAACGACGCCTCCCCTCTGCGGAACGCCTCGGTGATGCCCCATTGCCCGAGCGATCCCGTCACGGCGATGCCGGCGATGACGATCCAGTGTTGCGGCTGGATCGGCCGCCACTGCGGGATGGCCATCACTCCGGCGCCGGCGCCGGTCATCGCCATCAGCCAGAACACCATGCTCTGCGTGGAGTCGGTGCGCCCGAGGATGCGGACCATGATGGCGGAGAGCGCGTAGGCGACGGCGCAGATCAGGACCGAGACTCCGGCGAGCGTGATGACCGCCGATCCCGCCGGCCTCAGCACGATCACGACGCCGCACAGGCCGGCGGCGATGGCCATCCAGCGCTGCCATTCCACCTGCTCGCCGAGAAACGGAACCGCGAATGCGGTGATGAGGAGCGGCGCGACGAAGAAGATCGAGTACGCCTCAGACAGCGGGATGTGCCGCACTCCGAACGCGAACGACGCGAGCGCGATGATGCCGAGGATCGCGCGCACGACGTGCAAACGAACACGGATGCGCAGCAGCTGCCGAAAGCCGCCGCTGAAGCCGACCCACACCGCGATGATCGGCAGGGAGGCGAGGCAGCGCAGCGACGCCACCTGCAGCGGCGGGTAGGATCCCGAGAGAACTTTGAGCCCGGCGTCCATCAGCGTGAACGCACCGACGCCGATCAGCATGACGACGCCGCCCTGGAGATTCTCGCTTCGGCTCGTCACTGCCGGACTGCCCGCCCGGCCAGGCGCGGGTCGCCGATCCGCTCCGCCCACGCATCGAACCCCGGCCGCGGGCCGCGCCACTGCAGCTCGTCGACGTCGTCGAAGAGCGGGGCGTCGTCGCGGAGCGTTGCCAGCGTCTTGAAGAGGAGGGCCAGCTCGCGGTGCTCGCCGAGCACCGCCGGAGGAAAGCTCTCGATCGGGCCGTGCGCGTTGATGAGACGGGCCGCGGTCGTCTTCCCGATGCGCGGAATCCCGGGATAGCCGTCCGCGGCGTCGCCGACGAGAGCGAGGAGATCGGGAATGAAGCGCGGCTCGACGCCGAACTTCTTCCGGACCCCTTCCTCGTCGCGGATGATGTTGCGGCGGCCATCGATCTGCACGACGCGCGTGCCGCGGACGCACTGCGCCAGATCCTTGTCGGGAGTCCAGATGCAGACTTTCTCCACGCGCCGGTCGGCATCGGCGATCGCCGCGGCCGAGGCCAGCGCGTCATCCGCTTCCAACTCCACCATCGGCCAGACCACCACGCCCATGGCGTGCAGCGCCTCCTCCAGCGGATCGAACTGCGCGCGGAGCGCCGGCTCGATCCCGGCGCCGGTCTTGTAGCCCGGCCAGAGATCGTTGCGGAACGACTCGATCACATGATCGGTGGCCACGCCGATGTGCGTCGCCCCTCCCTCGATCATCTGCATCACGCCGCGCAGCACGCCGGCCACTCCACCGTATGGAGAATCGGCCCCCTTCTGAAACCGCCGCAGCCCGTAGAAATGGCGGAACAACTCGTAGGTGCCGTCGATGAGATGGACGATCAAGCGATGAGGATGATACTTCGCGGTAAGCTCAGAGCCAGGAAGGGCGCACCCCATGACCGCACTCGTCCAGATCCGCAACGTCCACAAGGTCTACAAGCGCGACTCGTTCGATGTGCCGGTGCTGAACGGCGTGTCGGTCGATGTGCCGAAGGGCGATTTCCTGGCGCTGATGGGACCGTCGGGGTCGGGGAAGACGACGCTGTTGAATCTGATCGCCGGGATCGACCGGCCGACGGCGGGGGAGGTCATGGTCGACGGGAAAGAGATCTCCGCGTTCAGCGAGACGAAGCTGGCCGGCTGGAGGTCGACGCACGTCGGCTTCATCTTCCAGATGTACAACCTGATTCCGGTGCTGAATGCCTTCGAGAACGTCGAGCTGCCGCTGCTCCTGACGAAGCTGAACAGGACGCAGCGGAAGGAGCACGTGGAGACCGCGCTGACGGTTGTCGGCCTTTCCGACAGGGCGACGCATTACCCGCGGCAGCTCTCCGGCGGGCAGGAGCAACGGGTGGCGATCGCGCGCGCCATCGTCAGCGACCCGACGATCCTCGTCGCCGACGAGCCGACCGGCGATCTCGATGCGAAGAGCGCCCACGAAATCCTGGAGCTGATGCAGCGCCTGAACCGCGATTATGACAAGACCATCGTGATGGTCACGCACGATCCGAAGGCCGCCGACCGGGCGCGCCGTACGCTTCATCTCGACAAGGG
>DATLFC010000228.1:0-29335 GCA_035525015.1 Thermoanaerobaculia bacterium
CCTTTGCCGGCAACGCGGTCTAGCGTCCGTGGGAGGGTCTTTTCGAAGACCTGCTCCATATCGCTGTCGGCCATCACCGTCATGTTCTCGAAGGGCTTCACTTTGAACTTGTACTCCTTGAGCTTTACATCCGGGCTAATCCAAACCCATTCAATGCCTTCCCCCTCCTTCATGTCGCTGTAGTCTTCGATGATTCCGCGGCCATATTTCTCGAGGTGGTCTTTGTCCACCGGTGCCGCCGCCAAAGATGCAGTAGCCATGAGGAGAAAGGTGATGCAGACGATTCTGTTCATTCACAACCTCCAGGTCTGCGCGTCGACGCAAGACACCTCCGGACCAGTTCGGACGTTGCTTGGGCGTCTCGATGCGCGGAGTCGTCGTGAGTATGTCATAAGTCCCGAGCTTTCCCCCTAAAACTGGTCCAGCGTGAATGTTCATTTTCGCCGGGTAAACTTCGAGAAAGGATGGAAGTCGAACGAGGAGATCAAGTGGCTTTGCCGACCTGATAGCTTCAGCTGCACGGGCCACGGCAGCGTCGATCCGACCGATGATCGCAGGAAGCTGATCTGAGAACCGTTGTAGGTCCCGCCGGTGTTCTTCTGAGGTTTGATTCTTCACGCCGTAAATCACTCTTCCAAACTTGGCGAAGGTGATTGGACCCGCGTGAATCACGTCATCGGGCTGGCAGTTTCGACTTCCGCTGCTGAAGTCGTCATGATTTCTTTCGACCCATCCCATACTCGCTATTTGGGTCTGAATCTCAGGACCCGATCACTGAACGAGAACGTGCCCAAAAAAGTGCCCAACTCACGTCCGAAGCGCGCCCGTATCGCGACCCCGAAGACCTGCGATACACGAGAGGCTTTGCGCCTGAATAACTTACGAATTCGTTGGTAGCGCATACGGGATTCGAACCCGTGTTACCGCCGTGAGAGGGCGGCGTCCTGGACCCCTAGACGAATGCGCCGGATCGGGTGGGGACGCGGAAGATACGATGTCGTAACTCCCGCAGTCAAGGCGGGTTAACCGGGGCTTCGCAGGGAGCATTCCCCTCCGCGCGGGGCCCAACTGCTGCGTCCGCCGGCCGGAAGCGATTTTGCAAAGGTGGGGGGCATGACTGTCGATCCGAGAAGTCTCATCTATCCCGGTCACGAGGTGCCCGAAGAGGGCACCGGCACTACCGAAGGACTCGAGCCGCGGAAGGACGATCGCGCCGACCGCCGCACGGGGACGAGCGACGAGCTGAAGGAGCTCGATCGCGTGGAGCGCCGGAAGAAGGATTGAGCGGGAGGGAAAAGGTTGGGCTGCCGGCGGAGGAAACGCAAACCGTTGCGACCGCGTGCCACGTCGAACGACAGACGCCGGCAGCCCGACACGATCGGTGACCCCTCAGCCGATCGTGCCATATTGAGTCCCATGCAGTGTAAGGCCCTGGCCTCCCCCGCGCAACCCCCGGCCGCAAATTAAAACCGGCCTCTGCCCGGCGTGACCCGATTCCGGTACACTCCCGCCGTGCCCAGCGACAGCAAGGGTGTCCGTCCCGACGAGCGGCGGATCCTTGACGCGGTCCGCAATCTCGTCCGCGAGATCCGCCTCGCCTCCACCGCGACCCATCACGGCAAGTCAATCAGCGCCGCGCAGGCGTTCGTCCTCCAGACGCTGCTCGATTCGCCGGGACTCCGCATCAACGATCTCGCCGAGCAGACCTCGACCGACCAGAGCTCCGTCTCGGTCGTGGTGCAGAAGCTCGTCGACAGCGGCCTCGTCACTAAACAGCGCTCCGCCGAGGACGCGCGTGCGTACGAAGTGCACCTGACGCCGGCCGGGCGCAACCTGGCGCGGAAGACGCCGGTCGCCCCGCAGCTGCGCCTCCTCGAAGGTCTTCGGAAACTCTCCGCCTCGGAACGAACTCGCCTCGCCTCGCTGCTCGAGCAGTGGCTCACCGCTCTGGGGATCGATGACGAGCACCCGCCGATGCTCGGGGAAGAAAAGAAGACGTCGCGCGGCAACGGCCGCTCCCGCCGGAAAACGGCCGCCGCCCGCCAATAGCCGAGCCTGCCTGAAAAACGGCCCGCCGGTTGCACTCACCAGCCGTATGGTGGCTACGAAGAAACGACACGAGACGATCGAAGACGACCTCGATCAGATGGTAGACGACGAACTGCGCGCCGCCGGGGATCCCCTGGCCGACTACGAGGAATTCGCCGGCGACGACGATGCGAACCCGGACGACCGCCGCCGCGACCCGCTGCGGCACTGACCGCTAGGCGAACGCGGCGAGCATGTCTGCCCGCGCGGCCGCGCGCTTTTCCGCCCTGCCTCGAATGTCCGCCATTTCGTCGAGCAGCGTCGGGTGCTGCACGGCATAGAGCACGCCCGTCGTCACGACATCCTCCTCGTTGACATAGCGGAGCGCGCTCTCGCGGCTGGCGGGATCGTGGTCGTGCGGCAGCGCGCTGACCCTGGCGCGCAGGAGCTTCGACTGGTCGTCGCCGCGCCATGTGACGCAGGGCGAGAGGATGTTGAGGAAGGCGAAGCCGCGATGCTGCACAGCCCGCCGCATCAACTCCGTGGTGCCTTTCACGTCGCCGCTGAACGCGCGGCCGACCCACGTGGCGCCGAACGAGATGGCCAGCGCGCACGGATCGACGGCCGCCTCGGGGTTGCCGTACGTGGTCGACTTGGTCTTGTCGCCGAGGGGTGTCGTCGGAGCGGCCTGGCCCTTGGTGAGGCCGTAGATCTCGTTGTCCATGATGAAGTAGGCGAGATCGGTATTGCGACGCGCGGCGTGCAGGAAGTGATTGCCGCCGATGGCGATTCCGTCGCCGTCGCCCCCCACAGCGATGACGTTGAGGCGCGGCGCGGCCAGCTTGACGCCGGTGGCAATCGGCAGCGCACGGCCGTGCAGGGAGTTGAACCCGTACGTCTCCACGTATCCCGGAAGGCGCGACGAGCACCCGATACCGGAGACGACGACGGTGTCGTGCGGATCGAGTCGCAGCTCCGACAGCGTGCGGTAGACGGAGTTCAGGACGGCGAAGTCGCCGCAGCCCGGACACCACACCGGTTTGAGATCGCTCTTGTATTCGTTCGGCGTGTACTTGAATTCACACTCGCTCACGACATCACCTCCTGCAGGGGGCGGACCGGCGCCAGACGGAGCTCGGCCTGCTTCACGATCTCGGAGACGCTCAGCAGCTTTCCGCCCGAGCGGGCGTACACCTGCGTCTCACGCGGCAGATCGATCTCGGTCTTCAGATAGCGGTAGAACTGCTTCGAGTAGCTCAATTCCATGACCAGGATCTGCGCGCACGATGCGAGGAACGCCTCGATCTCGCGCGCCGGAAGCGGCATGATCATCCGCGGCACGAAGGCCGCGACGCTCGCGCCGGCGGCATTCAGCATCTCCACGGCCTCGCGCACCGGACCGGCGGACGATCCCCAGCAGAGGATGCCGAGGTCGGCGCGCTCCGTGCCGTAGCGGTAGAAGAGGGGGTATTTTTCGGCGATGGCGTCCATCTTCCGGAAGCGCTTGGCGTTCATCCGCTCGTGCGTGACGAACATCGACGCCGGGTTGCCGCTCTCGTCGTGCTCGAGACCGTTCGTCTGGTATATCCCGCCCGCCATTCCCGGGATGCTCATCGGCGAAACGCCGCTGGGGGTGTCGCGGTAGCGCGCGAAGCCGCGGAGCTCCTCGGCCGTTGCCAGCCGCCGCTCGACCACGGCGTGCTCGAGCGAGTCGGCGGTGATCGTCTCGCGCCGCTGCGCGATCATCTGATCCGACAGCACGATGACCGGGAGCTGGAACTCCTCGGCGATGTTGAACGCCTCCACGGTGCAGTGGTACGAGTCCTCGACATCGGTGCACGCGATGACCGCCCGCGGCGTGTCCCCGTGGCTGGCGAAGACGGCGTGGAGCAGATCGGACTGCTCGCTCTTCGTCGGGATCCCCGTGGAGGGCCCTCCCCGCTGCACGTTGACGATGACCGCCGGCACTTCGGCGATCGAGGCGAGACCGTTCATCTCCGCCATCAGGGAGAGACCGGGGCCCGAGGTCGCGGTCATCGATTTCACGCCGGCGAACGAGCCGCCGATCACGGCGCCGATCGCCGCCAGCTCATCCTCGGTCTGCAGGCAGGCGCCGCCGATCCGCGGCAGCCACTCGCTGAGATAGTGGAGGATCTCCGAGGAGGGGGTGATCGGGTAGCCGGCGAAGAAGCGGCAGCCGGCGTCGATGGCGGCGATCGCGGAGGCTTCGTTGCCGGACATGAGGAGCTGAGGGATGGGGTGAGATGGGATCGGAAGCGCCCGTGAGGACACCGGCGCCCCGGAGCTGTCGCGAGCATCATGGGTTGCGCCGGCGTCGAAGGCGGTGAGGTTGGCTTCGATGACCTCGGCGGATTTGTTTGCGAAGCGGCGGCGGATGGCGTCGCGGATCGGTTCGACGCGGAGCGAGAACGCCGCGCTGAGCAGGCCGAGGGCGACCATGTTTTTCGCCTCGCGGGCCATGGTGGTGAACGGAACGGCGATCAACCGCGCCTCGCCGAGTCCTTCCGGCGGCGCGTCTTTGTCGTCGTGGAAGAAAATCGCGTTCGGTGCCGGCGTGAGCTCGTCGCCGAATTTTGCGTAGTCCTTCCAGCTCAGCACGACGAGGGCATCGAGCGCATCGGCCTGTGCGTGGATTCCGGTGCTGCTGATCCGGACGGTGCAGGACGACTCCCCTCCCCGGATCTGCGGGCCGTACGCTTCCGTCTTGATGACGTGGAGCCCTTCCCGGGCGCAGACCATGGAAAGGATATCGCCGGCGACAATGGCGCCGTCGCCTCCCGCGCCGACAATCGATACGCTGAATTCACTCTTCACGTGATGTTTCCTCCGTCGGAGGACAGCATCGGCCATGCGCGAACAGCGACCGATGGCGTTGCGCACAGGGGCCGGTGACGCTCATCACCCGGGTGCGAATCGGCCGCGATACGGATTAGGATTGGCGCTGAAAGGAAACCAATCGAATGCCACGAATGCGTTCCGCGGCCACCGTTGCCACGCTCCTGATCCCGATGCTCCTTTTGGCGCACCACGGTCCGAACAAGGTGACGATCGACGCAGCCGCCGCCAAGCAGCCGGCGGTGACCTTCGATCATGCCGCGCACGCCACGAAGCTGGTCAAGACGTGCGACACGTGCCATCACACGCAGAAGGGGCTGAAGAGCGAACAGGAAACGAAGGTCGTCAAATGCTCGACGTGCCATCTGAATCCGAAGGATCCGAAGATCCCGGGCATGCGGGAGATGAGCCTGGCGAAAAACCCGTTCCACGCCCCGCTCTGCATCGAGTGCCACAAGGCGCAGAAGAAGGGCCCCGTCGCCTGCACCGCCTGCCACGTGAAGAAATAGCCGGGTGACGGGTGTCACGCGGTCGTATGACGTGACGCATCCGGCTGCAACGGTGCTCTGCCTAAGCTCGTTGCGACCATGTCTCAGGCCCTTGTGCTCGTCGGCAATCCGAACGTCGGGAAGTCGCTCCTGTTCGGCTGCCTCACGAACCGCTACGTCAACGTCTCCAACTATCCGGGCACGACGGTCGAGATCACGAGTGCGACGGCCACGATCGGCGGGCACGACCGGCTGGTCATCGACACGCCCGGCACGAACGGGTTGACGCCGAACTCCGACGACGAGCGGGTGACGCGCGACATCCTCCTGGCCTCGCCTGGCGCCGACGTCGTACAGGTCGGCGACATGAGCAACGTGCGGCGGGCGCTTCTCCTCTCGCTGCAGATCGCCGAGCACGACATCGCCTTCATGCTCTGCCTCAACATGTCGGACGAGGCGCGCGAGCGCGACTGCGAGATCGACACCGCGGCGCTGTCGGAGTCGATCGGCGTGCCGGTCGTGGCCACGTCGGCACTCCGCCGCTGGAATCTCGAGAAACTGAAACGCGAAGCCCTCGCGCCGGGAAAAGCGAGCCTCGCCCTCCAGTACCCCGAGGCTATCGAAGCGGGGATCGAGCAGATCGGAGCGGCGTTTGGAGCATCAGGCCCAACATTCTCCCGCGGCCTGGCGCTCTCGATCCTCTCCGGCGACGAGACGCTGCGCGGCATGCTCCCCGAGCGCTCCCTGGCAGCGCTCGATGCGATCCGGGGCGACGCGCAGCGGCGCGTGAACCAACCTCTGAGCGTGGTCATCGCCAACGCCCGCGTGGCGGCGATCGACCGTCTCCTCGGCGAGGCGAAGGAACATCAGAACCGGCGCGGCAATGTTCGCGACTGGATCGGGCAGATGACGATGCATCCCTTCTGGGGCGTGCCGTTTCTCGCGCTCGTCCTCTACGTCGCCTGGCTGTTCGTCGGCAACTTCGGCGCCGGCTACCTCGTCGACCTCGTGGAAACGAAGATCTTCGAAGAGCACGTGAACGTCTGGGTCACGACCGCTCTCTACGCGCTGCCGGTCCCGCAGTTCGTCCGTGATCTTCTGATCGGACCGTACGGCGTGGTCACGATGGCGCTGACGTATGCCATCGCCATCGTGCTCCCGGTCGTCATCACCTTCTTCTTCTTCTTCGGCGTCCTCGAGGACTCCGGTTACCTCCCCCGCCTGGCCGTGATGCTGAACCGGATCTTCCGGAAGATGGGACTCAACGGCAAAGCGGTCCTGCCGATGGTGCTCGGTCTCGGGTGCGACACCATGGCCACGCTGACCACGCGCATTCTCGAGACGCGGAAGGAGGCGGTGATCGTCACGCTGCTGCTGGCGCTCGGTGTACCGTGCTCCGCGCAGCTCGGCGTGATCATGGCCATGCTCGGACCGCTGGCCATTTCCGCGACCGTGATCTGGCTCGGCGTCACGGGGGGAACGATCTTCCTCGTCGGCTGGCTCGCTTCGAAGGTCGTGCCGGGACAGTCGGGCGATTTCATTCTCGAGATTCCGCCGGTCCGGATGCCGAAGCTCTCCAACATCGCCATCAAGGTCGCGGCGCGGACGGAGTGGTATCTGAAGGAAGCCGTGCCGCTCTTCATCCTCGGTACGCTGATCCTCTTTCTGCTGGACGCGGCGAACCTGCTCACGGGACTGCAGCGGATGATGGCGCCGATCGTGGTCAGCGGTCTCGGACTTCCGGCCGAGGCGGCCAACGCGTTCTTGATCGGCTTCCTGCGGCGCGACTACGGCGCGGCCGGACTCTTCGCCATGCAGCAGGCTGGAAACCTTTCGGCCGTGCAGGCGCTGGTGGCGCTGACGACCATCACGCTCTTCATCCCCTGCATCGCCAACTTCCTGGTGATCGTGAAAGAGCGCGGATTCCGCATCGGCGCGGCAATCGGCGGCTTCACGCTCGTCTACGCGCTCGGCATCGGCATGGCGCTGAACTGGATCCTGACATGACCGCCGAATGCCCGCTGTGCGGCACCGACTTCGAGCCCGACGATTGCCATGCGGGGTGTCCATTGTCGAAGGGCTGCGCGATGACCAGGTGCCCGCGCTGCGGTCACGAGTTCGTGGAGCATCGCGCCGCCACGCTGCCCAGATTCCTCGCTACGCTCGGAATGACATGGAGAAGACATGATCCATCCTCTCGCTGACGAGATCCTCGAACGATTGTTCTATGCGCGTGAAGACGGGCGCGGCGGAATGGCCATTGCCGATCTGCCCGGCAATGGCAGCGTCGAATCCGCGGTCGACGAGCTGCGCGACGCGCAGCAGATCGTCCGCAGCGGCGAGATCGTCGAGCTGACGCCGGACGGCGAACTGCGCGCGCGGGGGATCGTGCGGCGGCACCGGCTGGCCGAGATTCTCTTCACCGAGATCCTCCAGGTCCCGCGGCGTGAAGCGGAGCAATCGGCGTGCGAGTTCGAGCACATCCTCGCCGAATCGGTCGTCGACCGGGTTTGCACATTTCTCGGGCACCCGCCGCAGTGTCCCCACGGACACCCGATCCCGCAGGGCAACTGCTGCCGGATCTATTCGAAGAAGATCGAGCCGCTCATCACCCGTCTGGTCGATTTGCCGCTCGGCTCCTCGGGATCGGTCGTCTTCATCGCCCCGAAATCGACCGGACGCCTCAACCGGCTCGCCTCCTTCGGCGTCGTTCCGGGGACGACGCTCCGCCTCATCGAGCGGAAACCGTCGGTCGTCTTCTCGTGCGGGCACACGTCGATCGCCGTGGAGGATGAGATCGGGCGGGAGATCTACGTCCGCCCGATACCGCCGAGCAGCAGCCCGATCACGTAGGCGATCGCGGCCGCGATGGCGCCGATGACGAGCGTCTCCAGCCCCGCGCGCCACCACGACACGGTCAGCACCCGGCTCTTCACCGATCCGATCCCGAAGAACACGGCAAGGGTCATGACCAGCGAGGCGCCGAACGGGTTCGGCATCCGCAGGAGAAACGGGAGCAGCGGCACGACGCCGCAGACGAGGAACGCCGTGAACGTCGCCGCGGCGGCCTTCTTCGCCGAGCGGATGTGGCGCGCCACGCCATATTCCTCGGCAATCATGAAATCGATCCAGCGGTTCCGGTTCGCCGTCATCGCTTCCACCATCCGCTCGAGATCTTCACCTCGGAAACCCTGCTTCTCGTAGATCTGGCGCACCTCCTCCCGCTCCCCCTCCGGATACTGTGCGATGTGCCGCTCCTCGACGCTGCGCAGCGTTTCCAGTTCCTGCTTCTCGGTCCGCGTGGCCGAGTAGTTGCCGGCGGCCATCGAAAACCCGTCGGCGACGAGGTTGGCCACACCGAGGATGAGGATGACGGCCGGCGACAGACCGGCGCCGACGACACCGCTGACGATCGCGAACGTCGTGACGGAGCCATCGATCCCGCCGTAGACCCAGTCGCGGAGATAGCTCGCCTCCGGCTCTTCGGCCAGCCGCTCGCGGATGGCCTCGGGGTGGTGATCATGGTCACTTCGATCGCTGATGGGAGTCATCAAAAGGGCACGCTCCGCGGCGTACTGTACTCCGCGTGATCGCGTCGCAGTGCATTGTTTCAGCCGCAAAGCCGAGGGGAACCGCCGCGTGTCGTAGCGCTGCCCGCGCTCACCGTGCTTCCTCACTCCGTCGGGACGAATCCTCGCCGGCCCCCGCATCGACTGGGCATCGATGCGCCGGGCGCGGCAGGTGACACCGGCCCCCCTCGGCTCTTTCACCACCGTCACCCCCTGTGACATCCATCACCGGACCTGGTGACTCCCTCCACGGGTGATTGGTCGCTGCCCGCGAGAGCATCGCCTTGACGGAGGCATCAGATGATCAGTGTGACGAAGCTGCTCGGCGGCCCGGCGTTCTTCGGCGACAAGCTCCGCTACGACAGCAGCTCTTCCCGGCAGACTCACGGGACGCGAACCGGCATGGGCCCGGTCGTGGTGTGGAACTCGACGAAGACCTGCAATCTGGAGTGCATCCACTGCTACGCGTCGGCGAAGAAGTTGAAGTTTCCGGGCGAGATGACCACCGAGGAAGCGCGGGCCATGATCGACGATCTCGCCGATTTCAAGGTGCCGGCGCTGCTGATGTCGGGGGGCGAGCCGCTGGTCCGGCCCGACATCCTCGACCTCGCCGAATACGCGACGTCGAAGGGAATCCGCGTCACCTTCTCCACGAACGGCATCCTCATCACCGAGGAGAAGGCGAAGCGGATGGCCGCGATCGGCGTGACGTACGCCGGCATCTCGATCGACGGCGCCGAGCCGCGCCACGATCACATGCGCGGCAAAGAGGGCGCTTTCCGGGAGACGCTGCGGGGCATCCGGAACTGCCGCAAGTACGACATCCGCGTCGGCCTCCGCTTCACCGCCACGTCGGAGAACATCGGCGACATCGATTCGATCTTCCGTCTGGTCGAGCAGGAAGGCATCGGCCGGCTCTGCATCTATCACCTCGTCTACTCGGGCCGCGGCGCGTATCTCTCCGGCATCGACGTGCCGAATGACGACAAGCGCGTTTTCATGGACAAGCTGATCCGGCAGACCGACCGGTGGAATCGAGAGGGACGCGAGATCGAAGTCATGACCGTCGACAACCACGCCGACGGACCCTTCATCTATCTCTGGCTCCTGGAGAACGATCCGGCGCGCGCGCCGCTGGCGTACGACCTGGTGATGAAGAACGGCGGGAACCGCACCGGTGTTGCCATCGGCGCCATCGACAGCTTCGGGTTCGTGCATCCCGACCAGTTCACGCAGCATCACATCGTAGGCAACATCCGGGAGCGGAAGTTCTCGGAGATCTGGACCGATCCGCACGTGGCGTTGCTGTCGGGCCTCCGCGACCGGAAAACGAAACTGCGCGGCCGCTGCTCGACCTGCAAGTGGCTGAGCTGCTGCAACGGCAACTTCCGCGCGCGCGCCGAGGGCGCGTTCAGCGACTACTGGGAGTCCGATCCCGCCTGCTACCTCTACGACTCCGAGATCGCGAACGAAGTGGCGGAGGTGATGGCGTGACCGTCGTCGAACAGATCGTCCCCACCTCGCCGAAGGACGCCGTCAACCGGACCATCCTCGAAGTCTCCGAGGACCAGATCCGCGGGTTCGTGAGAAATCCGATGGCGGAGATCGCCCACCGCTCCGGCCTCGACGTATCGATCGTGACCGAGCGGATCCAGGCCATGCTCGAGGCGGGCGTCATCCGCCGCGTGCGGCAGACGCTGCAGGCGACGAATCTCGCGCAGGGAGCGCTGATCGCCTGGAAGATCTCGCCGGAGAAGGCGGCCGCGGGCTTCGACTTCATCGCGAAGGAGGATCCGTTCTCCGGGCACGTGGTCATCCGCCGCTCGGAGCTCGGCGCCACCGCCTGGCCGCTCTGGACCACGCTCAAAGTCCCGACCGGCTTCTCGATCGAGAAGCACTGCGACTATCTGCGAGACCGGATCGGTGCCGAGCGCTATCGCATCATGCCCGCTCTGCGCGCCTTCGTCCTCGGCGTCGGGCACATGCGCCGCAGGGACATGGCCGTCGGAGAGAAGGCGGGGGAGCCGGCCGTGGCGCGGCAGCCGGCCATCGTCGATCTCGACGATCGCGACTGGCGGGTGCTGGTCGAGCTGAAGCGCGACTTCGAGCCGGAAGAGATCGGGTTCGGGATGTGGGAACGCCGCGCTCTCGCCGCGGGGATGGATCCGGATCTTTTCTTCACCGTGGCCGAAGACCTCGACCGGCGCGGCGTGATCGGGCGCTTCTCGACGTTTCTCGAGCACACGAAGCCGGTGGGCGACGCCAGCGAGCGTCTCTCGAGCTTCAACGGACTCTTCCACTGGGCGGTGCCGAAGGGGAAGGAGATCGAGGCGGGTCGTGAGATCGGACGCTTCGCGATCCTCACGCACTGTTACTGGCGCGACGCCGGTCCGGAGCTGAACGACGTCAACATCATGGCCGTCGCGCACGGCGAGACGAAGGAGCAGGTCATGGCGCACAAAGCGGCCATCGACAGGCATCTCGTCAGCACCGGCATCGGCTGCCTCTACACGAACGTCTACTGGGGCGGACGCGCGGAGATCAAGCCGTCGGAGATCTCCCCCGCCGTCTATCGCGAGTGGGCCGCGGCCCACGGATTGGTGTGACATGCACGACGCTCAGAGGATCGACTTCAACGTCAACCCCTTCGTGGTGATCTGGGAAATGACGCGCGCCTGCGATCTGGCGTGCGTACACTGCCGCGCCGCGGCGCAGCCGCGCCGCAGCCAGTTCGAGCTGACGACCACGGAGGGTTTCCATCTGATCGATGAGATCGCCCGGCTCGATCCGCGGGTTTTCGTCATCACAGGCGGCGATCCGCTGAAGCGCGAGGACCTCTACACGATGATCGCCTACGCGCGGTCCGCCGGTCTCGAGCCCTCCGTGACCCCGAGCGCCACGCCGCTGCTCACGCCGGAAGCGATCGCGAAGATGAAGCAGCACGGCGTGGCGCGCCTGGCGATCTCGCTCGACCACTGCGAGCGCGAGGCGCACGACGGCTTCCGGCGCGTGCCGGGCTCGTTCGATCTGACGATCCGCGCCATCGAGGCGGCGCGCGACAACGACATCCCGGTGCAGATCAACTCCACCGTGACCAGACGAACCGCTGCGGACATGCCCAGGCTCGCCGAGCTCCTGGCGCGCTACTCGAACATCGTGATGTGGAGCGTCTTCTTCGTCGTGCCGACCGGCCGGGCCAGGACGGAGGACATGATCGAGCCGGAAGAGGTGGAGTCGCTCTTCGGAGAACTGTACGAGATCTCGAAGCGCGTTCCCTTCAACGTCCGCACGACCGAGGCGATGCACTACCGCCGCTTCGTCCTGCAGCGGATGCTGGCCTCGCAGGGGAAATCGGTCGGCGATCTCGTCGATGAATCGACGGGGCTCGTCGACGCCTCGACGGTGTTCATGGGCAGGCTGGGCGTGCAGGCCCAGAGCGGCGCGATCACGCGCGCGCCAAAGGGAGTCAACGAAGCGAAGGGCTTCGTCTTCATCTCGCACATCGGCGACGTCTACCCCAGCGGGTTCCTGCCGCTCAAAGCCGGCAACGTGAAGAAGGAATCGGTCGTCGACATCTACCGCCGGAGCGATCTCTTCGTCCGCCTTCGCGACAGCGCGAACCTGAAGGGGAAGTGCGGCCTGTGCGAGTTCCGGGAGCTCTGCGGCGGCTCGCGCTCCCGCGCATGGGCGGTGACCGGCGACGCTTTTGCCTCCGATCCGACCTGCACCTACATCCCGGCTGCCATGGCCTCGTGACGACAATGAGTTTCATGCTTCGTCTCGCCGTCGCTGTCACAGCTCTTCTTGCATTCGCAGCAGCCGCCGATGCCCAGTTGTCCACCGAAGACTGCACGGGATGTCACAGCGAGCAGGTCGACGCGGCGAAATTCAACGCATCGATCCACGGGTCGTTCGGCTGCAGCGACTGCCACTCGGATATCAACGCCTATCCGCACGAGCCGGCGCCTGCGCGCGTCGACTGTTCCTCCTGTCACCCCGACGCCGTGGAGGCATTCCAGAAGAGCTGGCATGCGAAGGCGCTCGCAGGAGGGAACCAGAAGTCGGCCACCTGCCTCTCCTGCCACGGCGGTGACGCGCACGCGATCATCCCGAGCAGCGATCCGGCCTCGCCGACGTCCCACGGCAACGTGCCGCAGACCTGCGGCGCATGCCATGGACAGAAGTTCGTCATGGAGGCGTCCGGGTTCTCCACGCAGCCGGCGTTTGCGTATCAGCAGAGCGTTCACGGCCGTGCCATCGCGGCGGGCAACCAGAAGGCCGCCGTCTGCACGGACTGCCACAACTCCCACGAGGTCCTCCCGGCGAACAGCCCCGACTCGCCGATTTTCAAATTCAACATCCCGGCGACCTGCGGCACCTGCCATGACGACGTGACGCAGGTGTTCATGGCCTCGGTGCACGGCAAGGCCGTGACACGCGGCAACTCGCGGTCGCCGGTCTGCACCGACTGCCACGGGATTCACAACATCAAGCCGCACATCGATCCGTCGTCCTCCGTCGCGGCGCAGAACGTCGCCCGCACCACGTGCGGTCAGTGCCACGGAAACGTGCGGATGACGAGCGAGTTCCCCTTCACCATCGGGCGGGTGCGAAGCTACCTGGACAGCTACCACGGCCTTGCCAGGCGGCTGGGATCGACGGAGGCGGCGAATTGCGCGAGCTGCCACGGGGTGCACAACATCCTGCCGCAGAGCGATCCGCAGTCGATGATCCATCCGGCGAACCTCACGCAAACCTGCGGCACGTGCCATCCGAGGGCCACGGCCAGGTTCACGGAGGGGCGCATTCACCTCGGCGAGCTGCCACTCGGAGAAGAGCGCCAGCTCGGCGACAAGATCATGCAGTGGGTCCGGTGGATCTACATCCCGCTGATCCTTCTGACGCTCGGCGGGATGGCACTCCACAACATCATCATCTGGGCTCACAAGGTCCGCCTCTCGCGCCGCGATCCCTCCCGCACCATCGTTCGGATGAATCGCAACCAGCGGATCCAGCACTTCCTCCTGCTGACGAGTTTCCTGGTTCTGGTGATTACCGGCTTTGCGCTGGCGTGGCCCGAGTCATGGTTCGCCGCCATCAGCGGGGGGGAAACGGTCCGGCGCAATGCACACCGCGCGGCGGCCGTGGTGATGATGGCGCTCGGCCTCTACCACGTGGCGTACATGACCGGCACGAAGGAAGGACGACGCGGCCTGCGTGACTTCTGGTTCCGGCTCGAGGATGCCCGCGACGTCGTGGGCGTCATGAAGTATCACCTCGGCCTCTCAAAAGTTCATCCGAAGATGGGCCGCTTCACCTACGCCGAGAAGGCGGAGTACTGGGCGCTGGTGTGGGGCACGATCGTCATGGCCCTGACAGGCCTGATGCTCTGGTTCGAGGTGCAGGTCAGCGCGTGGCTGCACCTACCCCGGTGGTGGGTCGACGTGGCGCTGCTGATTCACTACTTCGAAGCCATCCTGGCCACGCTGGCCATCATCATCTGGCATCTGTACGCCGTGATCTTCGATCCCGACGTTTACCCGATGAATCTGGCGTGGTTCGATGGGAAGATGCGCGAGGAGCAGTACCGCCACGAGCACGCCCTGCACTATGAGGAAATGCAGAATCAATCGAGTGAGGAGAAGTAATGGAAGATCAGCCGAAGAGGATTCCCAGCCTGGCCCGGAACTGGATCAGCTTCGTCGGGATCACGATCGCCGTCATCGCCTTCATCAACATCGGGTTTCTGGTCTTCGCCGACCTGGGCGCCGAACATTCCAACCCGTATGTCGGCGTCATGGCCTACGTGGTGGTCCCCTCGGTCCTCGTCTTCGGGCTGGTCGTGTTCTTCATCGGCATGCTCATCGAGCGGAGACGCCGCCGCCGCCGGGCGCCGGACGAGGTGCCGCGATATCCCGACATCGACCTCAACGATGCGCACACCAGGAAGGTCTTCCTCATTTCCGCCGTGGCGCTGACCGTCTTCGTGATGATCAGCGTGGTGGGAAGCTACAAGGCGTACCACTACACCGACTCGGACGAGTTCTGCGGGACGATGTGCCACTCGGTGATGCACCCGGAGTACACCGCGTACCAGGCCTCGCCGCACGCCCGTGTCGGTTGCGTCAACTGCCACATCGGCGAGGGCGCGACCTGGTTCGTCCAATCGAAGCTGTCGGGCGCGTACCAGCTCTACGCGACGGCGGTGAACAATTACCCGCGCCCGATTCCGACGCCCGTGGCGAACCTCCGGCCGGCCCAGGAGACCTGCGAGCAGTGCCACTGGCCGGAGAAGTTCTGGGGAGCGCAGCTGAAGGTGTTCAACCACTTCGGGTATGACGAGTCCAACACGCCCCGCGAGACGCAGATGCTGATCAAGACCGGCGGAGGGAGCCCGCAGACGGGGCTCACCGCGGGCATCCACTGGCACATGAACATCGAGAACGAGACTACGTACGTCGCGGCCGATCCGCAGCGGCAGATCATCCCGTGGGTACGCATGCGGAACCGGCGGACCGGCGAAATGACCGAGTACAGGCTCGAGAACAGCGAGATGAGCGATGCGGAGATCGCCGCGGCACCGAAGCGGACCATGGACTGCATCGACTGCCACAACCGGCCCAGTCACATCTACGAGCCGCCGGACCGGGCGGTCGATCAGGCCATGCTGGCCAACAAGGTCAGCCGCGACATCCCCTTCATGAAGCAGCAGGCGGTCACCGCCCTTTCGAAGGACTACGAAACGACCGCGGAGGCGCTGCGTACGATCGAGAACGATCTGCGCGCGTACTACACCGCCGAATATCCGGAGATCGCCACGGCGCGCAAGGGAGAGCTGGACCGCTCGATCCAGAGCCTCGAGCAGATTTTTCAGACCATCCGCTTCCCGGAAATGAAGACCGACTGGCGCACGCACCCCAACAATGTCGGCCACTTCTATTCGCCCGGCTGCTTCCGCTGCCACAGCGACCAGCACGTGAGCGCCGACGGGAAACGGATCACCAAGGAGTGCCGCATCTGCCACGACGTGCTGGGACAGAAGGAGGCGGGAGTACTGATGGTCGAATCGCCCGACATCGACTTCCAGCACCCCGTCGACCTCGGCGACCTGCGGGACATGAACTGCGCGGACTGCCACACCGGCGCCGGGATGTGACCACTCAGGCCCGGCTGATCGCCAGCAGCGTCACATCGTCGCCGGCCGTGGCGTCACCGATGAAGGCCTGGACGTACGTCTCGATCTTCTCGACGATGGCGCCGGCCTGAGAGCGATGGAATGAGCGAAGCAGTTCCGCCACGGCGGGGAGGCCGAGCTCTTCCTCCCCCTCGTTCTCCGCCTCCGTGACGCCGTCGGTGAAGAGGACGAGCGAGTCCCCTTTCCCGATCGTCACGCGCTGCGTCCGGTATTGCGCGGTGGCGAACAGCCCGATCACCAGGTCGGTCGTTCCGAGAGTTTCCACTCCGTTGACGCCGACCACGAGTGGCGGGACATGTCCGGCGTTCGTGTAGTCGATGGTGCCGGTTGCGGGATCGAGCACTCCGGCCACCAGCGTGGCGAACTTCGTCGGCGCCGTGTTCGGGGTCATCGTCTCATTGAGATCACGCACCAGATCGGCCGGGGCCGGGTCGCTGCGCGCGAAGATGTTGAACGCGGTCGCCAGGCTCGACATCACCAGCGCGGCCGTGATGCCCTTGCCGCTGACGTCGGCCACGATGAAGTAGATCCGGCCGCTCGGGCGGACGATCACATCGAAGTAGTCGCCGCTCACCGTCTTGCAGGGCCGGTTCGCGCCGGCGAAGCTGTAGCCGTCGATCTGCGGCAGCTGGCGCGGCAGCAGCCGGCTCTGGATCTTGTACGCGGTGCGCAGCTCCTCGTCGATCTTGGCCTTGTCGATCGCTTCTTCGCGCAGCCGGGTCGTTTCCAGCTTCGCCCCAGCCAGCCGCGCGATCTGCGCGATGAGCCGGACGTCTTCCTGCCCGACCGCGCCGCGGATGGCCAGAAAGTCGAGGTAGAGGACGCCCAGCACCGCGTCGCCCACGATCAGAGGGGCGCAGACCGCGGAGCGGATGTTCTGCTGCACGATCGAATCAGCGCGGGCCAGCTTCTCGTCCTGCGCCGTGTCAACGAACGAGACGACGTTGCGCTCCTCGATCACTTCGTTCAGCAGCGTGCGGCTGATCACGAGATCAGCCAGGTCGGAGGAATCGCTCCGCCGCAGCTTCACCGTGTCGAAGCTCTTCCCGTCCGCTCCCAGCAGCGCCAGCGCGGCGCGCGATGGACGGAGCAGCGCCACCACCCGATCGAGGATGAACTCGAACAGATCGGCCATCGGCCGGTCCTCGATGAACTGCACCGCCAGCGAGGCCAGAACGCCGGTCCGCTCCCTTCCCCGCTCGTCGATCATCTCGCGCATCGGAATGGCAAGACTCCTGGCGTGGGAGTCGCTGTCGATCGGGATCAGCTGCGAGGGCGGCTCGCTGCCGGTGTCCTCGAACACCACCTCGCTGTCGCCCAGAACGATCCGGTCGCCGGGACGGAGCGGTGAGGGCTCGATCAGCTTCGTGCCGTTCACGACCGTCCCGTTGACGCTGCCGCAGTCGCGGACGACCCAGCGCCCGTCCGCGTAGGAGATCTCCGCGTGGCGGCGCGACAGAAATTTGTCGCGGATGGGGATCGTGCAGTCGGATGCGCGCCCGAGCGTGATCGTCTGGACCGGGAGAGACAGCCTCACCGGCGCGACGTTCGGCTGATACACCGTGACCCGCACGCTACGGGGCTCGCCTGTCATGGATTCCGCAATTATATGATTCTCCGCCCGCCATGCGAGCAGAGCCGTTCCGCGACTGGCTTCCCCCCCTCCTCTGGGCCGGGCTGATCCTCTTCCTCAGCGGCGAGCGAGGAGCGTCCGGATCGACGGAAGGGTGGATCGTCTGGCTGTTTGGCGACCTCTCCCCCGAGACGCTCTTCTACCTCCATTACACACTCCGGAAGGGGGCTCACGTCATCGGTTACGCGATCCTCGGCGCGCTGAACCTGCGGGGATTCCACGGAAGGCGGCCCCTGGCGGCGTTGGTGCTGGCGGCGCTCGTCGCGGTCCTGGACGAATCGCACCAGGCAACCTCCCCACTCCGGACCGCGGCGCTGGCCGACATCGGCTTCGACCTCTGCGGGGCGGGGCTGGGTGTCATGGCATGGCGGAATCACGCGAGGTAACTTTGCTATTCTCCATGGCCATGAGACGGTTGCTCCTTTTCGCCCTCGTGCTCGGGTATGCCGCGACCGCGGCTGCTGCCGAAGTCCCGGTCAGGAAGTTCGAGTTCCTCTCCGATCTCTATACGATCGAGAAGAAGTACAAGTCGATGGAAGGTCCGGCCAGCCTGGAAAAGGTGACGCTGCAGGACGGACCGCCGGAGCTCCTCTGGATCGTCGGCGTGAAAACGGAGATGGTCGAAGAGGACGGGACGACTCCGCAACTGCCGGAGCTGATGTGCCACGTGAACGTCGACCTGGAGGCGGACCGGCACCGGGCGCTGTTCCATCTGCAGCGAAGCGTGGCCACGAGACTGATCACGCTGTCGCAGGGCATCACCGAGACGCGCGTGCCGGACGGGTTCGGGTTCCCGATCCTTTCGAACGAGCCGCTGCTGGTCTACACGCAGGTCCTCAACCACAACATCGAGAAGCCGGAAAACTTGAAGGTGCGGCACCGCGTGACGTTCGACTTCGTGCGCGACCGCGACGCGAAACGGACCATCAGGCCGCTGATGAACCTCGGCGCGTCGGGGATGGTGGTGCTCGATGAGAGCCCGCTGGCCATCGTTCCGAAGATGGACCTGACCGGCGGGACAGAGACCGCCTCCGCCGGAGAGCATGGCGCATCGTGTCTCATGCTGCAGCGCGCGCCGAACGCCAGCGGGATGGGGAGCGACTACGTCGACCCGAACGGCCGGAAGATGACCGGGCACTGGATCGTTCCGCCGGGCCGCCAGGTGAACCATTCCGACGTCACCTGGTTCATGGGTCTTCCGTTCGACACGAAGCTGCACTACGCGGCGGTGCATCTCCATCCCTTCGCCGAGTCGCTGACGCTGCGCGACGTCACGGGCGACAAGACGATCTTCGTGGCCAGGGCGAAGAACCCCGAGAACCGCATCGGCCTCGACCATGTCGACACCTTCATCAGCCGGGAAGGCGTGATGCTGTACAAGGATCACCAGTACGAGCTGATCTCCGTCTACGACAATCCGACCGACGAGACGCACGACTCGATGGCGTCGGTGTTCTTCGGCTTCGCCGACAAGGAGTTCGTCAGGCCGACGCGCGACCAGATCTACGAACGCATCGCGAACATCGAGGACCTGACGCTCACCGATGGTGCGATCGTGAAGACGACGGCCGGCGAGTTCGTGATGCGGCTCGCTCACGAAACCGCGCCGCTGAACGCGAAACAGTTCGCGCGCCTGCTGCGCACCGGCGTCCTGAACGGCGCGAAGGCGACGAAGGTCGTCCGCGACGGCGGCGTCGTGACGATCACGTTCGCCGCCACGCTCACGCCGGAGCAGCGGAAGCTCGTGCGCAAGGTACCGAAGGAAACCGGCGTGCGGCACGAAGGGGCGGCACTCTCGTTCTGTCCTTCTTCCGACGGCAAAGGCCCGTTCACGCTCGATCTCGTGATCGGCCGCGCTCCGGCGCGCGACGAGCGCTGCACCGCCTTCGCCACCGCGCTGACCGTGGCCGGCTCTCCCGCCCTCCTCCAGATGCGGGAGATGACCGCCGGCGAAGACGGCACGCCGTCGATGGAGATCGAGATCCTTGGGGGAGAGACGTTTCTCAGTACGGCACAAGCGGCCGCGGCAAATTCGATGTAGCCATTTCATTTTGGAGACTTCCCTCATGCGCGTCCTCCGCGTCCTCCCGCTGCTGCTGCTCGCAGCGACGCTCTCGGCCAAAGAGCCGATCACTCACGAAAGCATGTTCCTCATGGATCGCGTCGCGGCGCCGGCGGTCAGTCCCGACGGGCGCTGGGTCGTCTTTTCCGTGACGGATCCTTCCTACGACGAGAAGGAGCAGACGTCCGATCTCTGGCTGGCGCCCGCGGATGCGAGCGCGAAGCCGCGCCGCATCACGTCCACGAAGGGCGGCGAGAGCGGTGCCACGTGGTCGCCCGACAGCCGGCGCGTCGCCTTCTCCGCGAAACGCGAAGGCGACGAGCAGGCCCAGATCTACGTCATCGACATCGCCGGCGGCGGCGAAGCGCGGCGCGTCACGAATCTCTCCACCGGCGCACGCAACCCGCGGTTCCGCGACGACGGAAACGCCATCCTCTTCACCAGCACCATCTTCCGCGGCGCGGCCGACGACGAGGCGAACAAGACCCTGGCGAAGGAAGCGAAGGACCGCAAGACCAACGTCCGCGTGTACGAATCGTTCCCGATCCGCAACTGGGACCGCTGGCTCGATCCCGACCGGCAGCCGCAGATCTTCGTCCAGCCGCTCGAGGAGGCGGCCGCTGCCAGGAGCCTGCTCGCCGGCACGAAGCTCATCATGGAGCCGGGGTTCAGCGGGCAGCTCGGACTCTCCGGCGAGGGGATCGACGCCGGCTGGTCGCCCGACGGGGAGTGGGTCGTCTTCGCCGTCACCACGGCACGGAACACGGCGGCGTACGCGCAGGTCTCGACCGATCTCTATCGCGTGCCGGCGGCCGGCGGCGAGCCGGAGAGGATCGCATCGGGCGAAGGAAGCTACGGCTCGGCGCAGTTCAGCCCCGACGGGAAGACGCTCTACGCGGAGTTCAATCCGAACAACGGCCAGCTGTACAACCACACGCGCATCGTCGCGTTCGACTGGCCGTCGATGCGCAACCGCCGCGTCATCACGCCCGAGCCGTTCGATCGCTCGGTCGGCGATTACGCGATCACCGCCGACGGGCGGACGATCTACTTCACGGCCCAGGATGCGGGGCTGATCAAGATTTACTCGGTGCCGGCAAGGGGCGGGACCGCAACGCTGGCCATCGATCCGCAGCGGGGCGTCTACAGCGGCCTCGACATCGCCTCCGCCGCGCAGGGCGTGGTCATGGTCGGACTCTGGGGCAGCTCGGTGAATCCGGCCGAGGTCGTCCGGATCGATCCGGCCCGCAAAACGCACCGGAACATCTCCGAGTTCAGCGTCGCCGCGGCGGCCGAGATCGACTGGCAGCCGCCGCAGCACTTCTGGTTCACGAACGCCGACGGCCGGCGCGTGCACAACATGATCGTCGTCCCGCCGGCGTTCGATCCCGACAAAAAGTATCCGCTGTTCGTCCTCATGCACGGCGGCCCGTTCAGCATGTGGAGCGACCAGATCTCCCTCCGCTGGAACTACCACCTCCTCGGCAAGCCCGGCTACGTCATGCTGATGACGAACTATCGCGGGTCGACCGGATTCGGCGAGGCCTTCGCACGGAGCATCACCGGCGATCCGCTCCGCGGCCCCGCCAACGACATCAACCAGGGAGCGGACGAGGCGATCAAACGCTTCAACTTCATCGACGCCTCGGAGCAGGTGGCCGGCGGCGCGAGCTACGGCGGGCATCTGGCGAACTGGCTCCAGGCCACGACGACGCGCTACAAGGCGCTCATCAGCCACGCGGGGCTGATCAACATGGAATCGCAGTGGGGGACGAGCGACACGATCTACCACCGCGAGATCATGGCCGGCGGGCCGGTCTGGGAGCAGGGATCGGTCTGGCGCGAGCAGAACCCGATCCGCCTGGCCGCCAACTTCAAGACGCCGATGCTGCTGTCGGTCGGCGAAAAGGACTACCGCGTTCCGCTCAACCAGACGCTCGAGAACTGGTCGGTGCACCAGCGCCTGCAAGTCCCCAGCAAGCTCCTGGTCTTCCCCGAGGAGAACCACTGGATCCTCAACGGCGAAAACAGCCGCTTCTTCTACGAGCAGGTGTGGGACTGGATCGAGCGCTGGATCAACGGGTCGTGAGCCGCTTCGCGAAGTAGCCCGCGCCGATGATGCCGACGACGACCGCGGCGATGGCCAGCGCGCGCGCGGTGCCGGCGAAGACATCGGGATAGCGGATCAGGTTCACCAGAAGCACGCCCGCCATGATGATGAACAGCGCGATCCGGATCGCATAAAGGACCGGTGTCGGTTTTCTGCCGCGGATCGAGTCGCTCCAGAGGAGCCACAGCATGACCGTGATCGCGGCCAGGGCCACGGTGGCGGGGGACATCATCATCATCGGCCGAGCATCTCGTCGATCTCGACCCGGCGGAACCCGAAGACGGCTCGCTTTCCGGCGACGACCAGCGGACGGCGGATCAGATTCGGCTCTTCCAGCATCAGATCGATGGCCTGCTTCTTCGTCAGCTTCCTTGCGCCGAGGTTGCGCTCTTTGTAAGCGGGACTGCGTGGGTTGAGAAAGTCCTCGAGGCGGCTCTCGTCGATGAGGCGCTCGAGGAGCTCCCGCGACGGAGGATCCTTTGCCAGATCGTGCTTCACCAGTGCCACATCCTTACCGTCCAGGTAGGCGACCGCGTTGCGGCAGCTCGTTCACGTCGGCTTCAGATAAATATCGAGCTTCCTCGTCATTTTTTCCGAACCCACCACCCCTCCAGGGCGGCGCCGGCGGCCTCGCCGGGGGGAACGTCCTTCGTGGCGTGCTTCGGCGCCAGCTCCGCGATCATCTGCAGGACGTCAGGGGTGCAGCTGCCGCCGCAGTGACCGGTCGTGGCCGTGGTGCGCGCGGCGATCTGGCTGAGGGTCCAGGCCCCCTCGCGGATGGCCCGCTCGATCGTCCTGTATTTAATGTTATTGCAGCGGCAGACGGTCTTCAGACCGCGAATCGCCGGATGCTGCTCACCGGACCCGTCCATGCGGCGAGGCTAACACATTCAATTTGCAGTAGAATCCCGCCCGTCACAACGGAATTTTGATCATCCGGCAGCGTTAGCGCCGTTGCCAGCCAACTTCGTGGGGCCGTAGCTCAATTGGGAGAGCGCCTGAATGGCATTCAGGAGGTCGACGGTTCGATCCCGTTCGGCTCCACCAACCGAAAAGCCCCGCGGGTCGTCCCTCCCCGGTTTCGTTTCCCTTTTCCGCCATGTCTAACCTCAGCAGAGGACTGGCACTTTTTCAGCACAGTTCGTTGGAACGCGCAGAGGATGGGCCCTATGTTCGATGACGTTCTGATCGAATCAGCAGGTAAGGACAGGCAAAAGGGTGGATGGATCACCGCGCTCATCTCGGCGGTCGTCCACGTTCTGCTCATCGGTGGGATCATCGCCGCGGGGTACTTCGTCAAGGAGAATCCGGAAGTCATCTCCGAACCGATCCGCGCCTTCGTCGCATCGGCCCCTCCCCCACCCCCACCTCCGCCGCCGCCCGCCGCGTCCTCCACTCCGACGCCGAGCCGTGCGGAGACGCCGCGCGTGGAACGGGAGGTCACGCCGCAGGAGACATTCCGGCAGCCGACGGAGATTCCTGACGTGGTGCCCGACGTCGATCTGCCGACCGGCGAGACGAGCGCGGTGGCCGAAGGGGGTGTTCCGGGCGGAGTGGTCGGCGGGCAGGTCGGCGGGGTGATCGGCGGGGTGGTGGGTGGCGTGGTCGGCGGGGTGATCGGCGGGGAGCTGGGAGGGCAGCTCGGCGGCCAGATCGGCGGGACGGGCGACATGCCGGTGCGGGTCGGCGGAAACGTCAAGGCGCCGGTCTCGATCAAGAGGGTTGATCCCGTTTACACAGAAATTGCAAGGAAGGCGCGAATTGAGGGGATCGTGATCATCGAAGCGATCATCGACAGGAACGGCAACGTCACCGACGCGCGCGTGCTCAAGCCGCTTCCGATGGGCCTCGACCAGGCGGCGCTCGACGCCGTGAGGCAGTGGAAATTCAGACCCGGAACGCTCAACAACCAGCCCATACCCGTCATCTACAACCTCACGGTGAATTTCAGACTGCAATAGCTTGAGGGAGGAGCAGTTTCATGGAAGACGTCACAGCACACTTTACGATCGCCGGGATGTGGGCGGCCGCGACGCCCATCGGCAAGGGAGTGGTGGTCGTTCTGGCGCTCATGTCCGTATGGTCGCTGACGATCGCCATCGAGCGGATCTGGCGATTCCAGAAGGCGAAAAAGGAATCGCTGCAGGTCGCCAGGGGCATCACTCCCCTTCTCAAACAGCACAAGCTGGACGAGGCGATCAATTTCGCCAAGGACAAGAAGTTCAGGCACAGCCATCTGGCGCGCGTCATCGTGGCCGGCCTGACCGAGTTCAAGTACGAGTCTTCCCAGGACCTTCCTCCCGATTTCGATCTCGTCGACTCCGGCAAGCGCGCCATCGAGCGCGAGACCCTGATGACCGCATCGGAGATGAAAAAGGGTCTCGGTAACCTGGCCACGATCTCGACGACCGCCCCCTTCATCGGGCTGTTCGGCACCGTCATCGGGATCATCTCGGCCTTCCAGGGCATGGCCGTCAGCGGATCGGGCGGCCTCGGCGCCGTGTCGGCCGGGATCGCCGAAGCCCTCGGCGCCACAGCCATGGGACTCTTCGTCGCCGTTCCCGCGGTCTGGCTGTACAACTACTTCACGAACAAGGTCGAGCGCTTCCAGGTGGAGATGTCCAACGCCTCCTCGCAGCTGATCGACTACTTCATCAAGAATGAGGCACGCTCGCGGCTGCGCGCGTCCTAAGGAGCAGCGATGGCTTTTGGTGCCGGTGGCGGCAGTCCTGACGAAGTCAAAGGCGATATCAACGTCACGCCCCTCGTCGACGTCTGCCTCGTTCTTCTGATCATCTTCATGGTCGTGACGCCGATGCTGCAGCAGGGCGTCGATGTCCAGCTTCCGCAGGCGCCGCACGCCGAGCAGAAGCCGGGCGAGCAGGGCGACCTGGTCATGTCGATCAAACAGGATGGGACGGTCTTCGTCGGCGACACATGGATCCCCGACCGCAACCTGGTCGCCTATCTCACCGCTGAGCGGCAGCGCGACCCGAATCGCGCCGTCATGCTGAAGGCCGATTCAAGGCTGAACTTCGGCAAGGTCCGCGAGCTGATGCAGAAGGCCAATGAAGCGGAGTGGTCGTCCATCGCCATCCTGACGGAGAAGCAGATTGCCGGCGAGCGGATGGCCGCCGGGCACCTGTAGGAGAGAAGCATGGCCATGTCAGCCGGCACGTCCGGCAGCGTCAAGTCGGAGATCAACATCACGCCGCTCGTCGACGTGGTGCTCGTGCTGCTGATCATCTTCATGGTGGCCACTCCGATTCTGCAGATGGGTCTGGACGTCGAGGTGCCGCCGAAGGTCGAGGTCACCGGTCCGCCGCCGGAATCGGAGCTGACGCAGCTCGTCGTCACGCTGCGGAGCGACGGGATCTATCTCAACAACCAGAAGATAGAGTCGACTCTGGCGCTGCGCAACGCCCTGGCGCCGCAGATGATCTCCCGCTCTCCCGACGATCGCGTCGTCTTCATCAACGCCGAGGATCAGATGGCTTTCGGCGGCGCCGTGCAGCTCATGGACGCCGCGCACGCGGCAGGAGCGCAGAAGGTGGGCTTTTTGACCGATCCACCAAAATGAATTTTGGATTTTGGGTTTTGGATTTTGGATTTACGCCGGCCAAATCCAAAATCCAAAATCGGGCTGGCGGAGGCGTGTCGGAATCGAACCAACCCTTCGACGCTTCCGCGCCGAAACAACGGTTTTGAAGACCGCGGAGGCCACCAGACCCCATTCGCCTCCCTGACGAGACTCTCCCGAAACAGGGAAGCCCGCACCGGTATGCCACTCTCCTTCATCCTTCATCCTTCATACTTCCACTGATTGGACTGGTTCTTCGCCATAGCTGCGCTCGCGCTCGGTGCGATCATCGGCAGTTTCCTCAACGTCGTCATCCATCGCTATCCGCGTGAGGAGTCGATCGTCTTCCCCCCCAGCCGCTGCCCCTCGTGCGCGGCGGCGATCAAGCCGTACGACAACGTGCCCGTGCTGAGCTTCCTCTGGCTACGAGGGCGCTGCCGGAGCTGTCGCGAGCCGATCTCCATCCGCTACCCCCTCGTGGAGCTGGCCAACGCACTCTTCTACCTGGCCATCTTTCTGCGGACGGGACTCTCGCCGCTGTTCATCCCCATCTCCGCGGCGGTGTCGATGGTGATCGTCCTGATCTACATCGACGCGGAGATCCAGATGCTGCCCGACGTCATCACCTATCCCGGCATCGCCATCGGGCTCATTGCCGGGGCGTTTGGTCTCGGCTCGCTCGAGCCCGAGCTTCTGCTGGCGGCCGACTGGCTCGACGCGCTGCTGGGGGCCGTCCTCGGCGCCTCCATCATCGCGGCCATCATCCTCATCTACTGGCTGATCCGCCGGATCGAAGGGATGGGGTGGGGCGACGTGAAGATGATGGCGATGATCGGCGCCCTCCTGGGCGCGAAGAGCGTCCTGCCGGTCCTGTTTCTGGCCTCCGTCACCGGAACGCTGGTCGGGGTCCCGCTGGCCCTGCGACACAGGAAAGGGATGCAGGTGGCGCTGCCGTTCGGAATCTTCCTCGGGTTCGCCACCTTGGGGCTGCTCTTCTTTGGCCCTACACTCTGGTCATGGTATTTGGCGCTCCTGATGGGCTGACCAAGGTCAGCTTCCGGCGCGACGTCAGGCTGTTCCTGGCCATCCTGGTCGGTCTGCTGGTGTTCATGATCGCGGCGCTGATCATCGGCTTCGGCAGAAACACGTCGTTCGGATCGCAGCAGACGCTGCGGCAGTGGAACACATCGGCGGACGCCGCCGCCGACACGCTGCGGAACTCCATCACCTCGACGTCGCCCGACGTGCTGCAGGCGCATCTCGGGTACATCCGCAGCCGTTACGCGATCGACGCCGCAGTGATCGAGATGGAAAGCGGCGCGATCCAATCAGGGGTCACCACCTCGCTCGTGCCGATCGAGAGACCGCTGCCGGACGCGAGGCTGATCTGCTATTTCGACCCGTCGCCGATCCAGAACGCGCGGCGCACGTTCCTCCTCCTGGCGGTCATCTGCATCATCGTCGCGGTCGCGGGAATGACGCTGCTCGCTCTCTACGTGCCGAAAATCACCCGACCCATCGAGCAGATGCTCGATCAGGCCGGGCGGGTCGGCGAGCGCGAGGCCGGGCAGGAAGACACGCAGTACGTCGTGGAGACGTTCCGCAGGACGGTTTCAGTGCTCAAGGTGCAGGAAGATGAGCTCCGCCGATTGCACGCGCTGCAGAAGACACGCGCCGATGATCTGGAGAGGATCAGCCGCGCGCTGACGCGCAGCATTCTGTCCGGTTTCCTCTCGCTCGATCGCGACGGCAGAGTGCTCGAAGTGAACGCAGCCGCGCGCGAGATGATCCCGCTGCCGCCGAACGTGCACCGCCTGACGATCACCGAGGCGCTCGGCGAGCATGAATTCTCCCGGCTGATCGTGGAGGCCTTCCAGCAGCGGCGGGCGCTCACGCGTGCAGAAGCCGAGATCAGCATCGGCGATGCAAAACACCTGATCGGGCTGACGACCGTGCCGCTCACGAACGACGCCGGAGAGTTTCTGGGGATGCTGGCTCTCTTCACAGACCTGACGCAGATCCGGGAGCTCGAGGGACGGGTCCGGGAGATGAAGAATTTCGCCGATCTCGGCGAGATCGCCGCCGGCATCGCCCACGAATTCAGGAACTCACTGGCCACGATCCTCGGCTATCTCCGCCTCTCCAAGCGCGCTGTGGCCACCACCGACCACGTGGCCTCGGTGGAAAAGGCCGAACGGGAGGCGGCGAGCCTCGCGGAGGCAGTGGACAGTCTTCTGTCGTTTGCACGCCCGATGGAGTTTCACACCCACCCGGTCGATCTGCTGGAGCTTGCGGAAAGCATCGCGGAACGGCTCAGAATCAGCACCGGTGTCGATATCCGCTGCCGCGGGGGCAACGCCGTCGTTCTCGGGGATCGTACGCTGCTCGATCGCGCCATCGAGAACGTGATCCGCAACGCCGCCGACTCCGTACACCGGAAGAGCGACGGCGGCTCGGTGGACGTGCAGGTGATCGAGAGCCCCCGGCCGAGGATCGTTGTCACGGACGACGGTGTCGGGGTCGACCCGGCTGAAGTGCCGTCGCTGTTCCTCCCCTTCCGGTCCGGCAACCCGAACGGGCATGGGTTGGGGCTTCCGCTGGCGAAAAAGATCATCCTGCTCCACGGCGGCAACATCCGGCTGACGGGCGAGCCGGGGCGGGGGGCCATGGCGACCGTTGAATTCAGCGCTACGGCGGTGAGCGAGGCGCAGACCGCCCGCCCGGCCTGATACTTTTCGTAACAATCTCAGCGGCACTCCGAAGAGCGCCGATCCCAACCGAAACGCTAACCCAAGCCTGTTCAATGATTTGAAAGGCTGAGCCCGAATGGCACCTCGAATGCTCTAGGGTCAGCCACGTGAAGGAGAATTGATGCGTCGAACCGGCACCGCAATGCGCGGCTACTCGCTGACAGAAGCACTCGTGGTCGTAGCCATCATCGGAGTCATCTCCCTGGTCAGCATTCCGAACTTCATGGCCATGTACCGTTCCATGAAGATCAAAGGGGCGGTCCGGCAATTGACGAGCGACATCCGCGCAGCCCGTCAGGAGGCGGTGACGCGCTACCGGCCGGTCATGGTGAGCTTCGGGACCACGGCGGCGGAGAAGCATTCCTACTGGATCCACCTCTGGAACCCGACTACCTCGCAGTGGGTGCAGCGGAAAGCTGCCGTCCTGGAGCCCGAGACCACACTGGCCAACCGGACGGTGTACTTCACGGCGATCGGCTTCCCCGACGCGATGACGCCTGCGGGGCCGGGGACCGACGATCGCAACGAGATCATCTTCGAGTCGACGGGCGCGGTTCGGAATCCGCCGGTGAATCCGACTCTGCGGGTGAGAACCGACGTGAACATCACCAAGAACGAATTCATCCTGACTGTCTCACCGTCGGGATCTGTGAGGGTGGACTGACATGAACGCAGCGCGGAAACACTCTCACAGCGAGCGCGGATACAACCTGGTCGAGGTCCTGATCGCCATGGGCATTCTCGGTTCGGTACTGCTGGGGATCTTCTCGCTTTTCGTCATGGGGCGGAAGAACGTCTACAGCGGCAAACAGATGACCAGGGCCGTGGCCGTCGGCACGCGGGTGATGGAGGACCTCTCGGTTCTGACCCGCGGCGATGTGCAGCGGGCTTTGCGTCTGGCCACCGGCACGAGCACTCCCCCCACACCGGTGGCGCTCAGCACGGTCACCGTGGCGGGGCAGAGCTTCCCGAACAGCGTTCTGCGGCTGTCGACCGACACGGCCAATGACGTAGACGGATACCTGGCCCGCTGGAACGCCCTGTTGAACCAGCAGGACTTCGCA
>DATLFC010000230.1:0-17936 GCA_035525015.1 Thermoanaerobaculia bacterium
TCGACCTGTTTGCGAAGCTCCGGCGGATAGTTCTTATCGTGAGCGTTGAAGTACGTGCAGACGGAGGTGGAGATCGTGAAGCCCGGCGGCACGGGGACGCCGATGTTGGTCATCTCGGCGAGGCCTGCTCCCTTGCCGCCGAGCAGGTCCTTCATCTTCCCGTTTCCTTCGGCCTTTCCGTCGCCGAAGTAATAGACGTATTTCTCCATCAACGATCCTCGCAGGCGGCGGATTATGCTTCAAAAAGCGGACTGGGCCGGCTCCGCGATCTGCATCTCGACGACGCTGTAAAGCAGTCGAAGCGCCGCGCTCGGAGTGGGCCGCCGCGGCGACTCGCTCCCCACCGGATGGAAATCGATTCGAGCGACATCGATCCCGCGCTTCTCCATCGCGGTGCGGAGCGACTGCAGCCGCGCCGCTGCACGTTTCCGATTCTCTTCCGCGGTGCTCTCACGATGCTCTCGCCCCACGAGTCGAATGCGCTGTGACGGCAGTCGCCGGGCGACGTTCGCGATGATGTCCAGGCCGCCGGCGCTCTGGCCGTCGACGAGCGAGTCCGTTTCATCGAAATAGAGGCTGAAGAGGGGATACCATCCCTCCGCGGCGAGGAAACGTTCCCACACCCGATCGGCTGCGACGCCGTCCGGGCTGCAGGCCGTTCGAGCGCCGAACCAGCCGTTGCCGTTCGAGTGCGCGGCGGGCTCTTCATGCCACCGCAGGCCGCTGAGCCGCTCCCCGTCGGGGGAGAGCGTGACCAGCCCCTCGCCCCACTGCGGTCCCTTCGCCCACGTCAGAAGGTACGTCGCGCCGTGGACTCCGCCGGAAAACAGCAGCGGCTCGTCTTCTTCGATGATCCCTTCGATCCGTCCCTCCCTTTCGATGAAGCGGGCCGGATTGCCATTGATCGTCCAGCAGCCCGTGAGCGGCGCAACGGTCGGGGGAGCGAGCCACTGGCCGTGAACGCGAATCGAGCGGAGCGAGGCAAAGGGTGAGCCGCCCTCCAGTACGTTCACGCGCACGTACCGCGCCCGCGGGACCGGCGCGTCGAACAGCTGCGGGTCGTTCGCCGGCTTCACCTTCACGTCGAGAACCTGCTCGAACGTTTCGCCGTCCTCGGAAACTTCGAACGTGAGCGCCCTGGTGAGCTCACCGGCTCGTGACGTCGTCTGCAGCCCGAGCCTTTCGATGCGGACCGGCGCAGGCAGCGAGAAGACCAGCGTCTGCTTCGGATCGTACGGCGGCGATTTCCACGCCGACTCCGGATCGCCGTCGATGGCGCGCATGGCCGAATCCTGAAGCGTCAATTCGCCCGTCCGCGCAATCACCGCCGCGCCGTATCCGGCGTTGAGGAGGTTGTTGCGCTCGCTGTCGGTCTCCGGCGGCGCGGCAGTCTCGCCGCAACGGGCCAGGAGGAGGAGGGCGGCCAGCGTGGCGGCGGCAACTCTCACGCGCGATAGTCGCGGCGGTCGACGACGATCTTCGTCACGTCGGCGATTTTCATCGCTGCACCGCCCACCTTTCGCAGGAGCGACATCCGGTTGGCCCGGATGGCCGCGTCGTCGACATTCACCATCACTTCCTTGAAGAACGACTCGAGCTCCGGAGCCATCGCGGCGAAGGAATCGAGAGCGCCGCGATACTCCCGCTCCGCGACGAGCTCGTCGATCTGCCCGCCGACGGCCGCGGCCAGATCGTTGAGTCGCTTCTCGGCCGGCTCGCGCAACAGGCCGGCGTCGACGGCCGACGGGCGGTGTCCCTCGGTGATGTTGGCGATCCGCTTCGCCGAGTCGAGCACCGAGAGGAAGTTCGCCTCGTTGCGGACCTGGTGGAGCGCCGCCGTCCGGTCCACCAGATCGGTCAGCGACGAAGCCCACCCCGATTCCATCGCCGCGGCGATCTCGTCGTAGGCGAATCCCCACGCCGATGCCTCCAGAATCGTGCGAACGCGCTCCGCGAAGAACGAAAGCAGGTCGTTCCTGACCTCCGCGCCTGCGCCGTGCACTTCGCAGGCGATGCCGATCAGCCGCTCGATGCCGATGCGCACCTGGCGCATGTCGCGGTTCAGAAGGATCTGCACGATTCCCTGCGCGGCGCGCCGCAGCGCGAACGGGTCCTTCGATCCTGTCGGCTTCGCGCCGATCCGGAAGAAGCCGGTCAGGGTGTCGATCCTGTCGGCGATCGAGACGATCGCGCCGGCACTGCTGCGCGGAAGCGCGTCGTCGAGATGGACCGGCAGATAGTGGTCGTAGACGGCCTGCCAGACGATCTCCGGGAGACCCTCCTCCCGTGCGTAGATGCCGCCGATTCGTCCCTGCAGGTCGGTGAACTCCTTCACCATCTCGGTGACGAGGTCGGCTTTGCTCAGATGGGCCGCCCGCAGCACCGGCTCCGGATCGACGCCGCTCTGCTCGCAGACGGCGCGGGCGATGGCCTCGATCCGCCCCGTCTTCTCCAGGTAATTGCCGAGCTTCTCGTGGAACTGGAGGTGGGAGAGGGTCTCCACACGCTCGGCGAGCGTTTTTCGGCGGTCGGTCTCGTAGAAGAACTTCGCGTCGGCGAAGCGGGCGTTCGTGACGAAGGAGTTTCCGTACGCGGCGTTGCCGTCCGGATCGCCGTCGTTGTCGAGCACGGCCAGAAAATGATTCGTCAGCTTCCGCTTGTCGTCGTAGATCGGGAGTTGCTTCTGGTGCACGCGCATCACCGTCACCAGAACCTCTTCCGGCAGCATCAGGTACTCCTCCCGGAACTCCGCGCGCACGACGCCGGGATACTCGGTGAGGTACTGCCATTGCGACCAGAGCGAGGCGTCGACCGATACCGTGCCGTCGACCTGATGCGACAGCACGCGCGCACGCTCGGCCATCACGTGACGCCGCCTGAGGGGATCGACGACCACGCGGGCCAGCTCGAGCTTCGACACGTACTCGTTGTACGACGTCACGTCGATCGATCCCGGCGCGAGCGTGCGGTGCCCGGTCGTCGTCGTGCCGGACTCGACGCCGAAGATCGCCAGCGGCGCAGGTTTGCCGTCGAACACGGACAGCACCGAGTGCACCGGGCGGATGAACGAATATTCTCCCGTCCCCCAGCGCATCATCTTCGGCCATCGGAGAGACTCCACGATCTCCGGCAGCTTCTCCCGCACCACGTCGCCGGTGGCCCGCCCCTCGATCCGCTTGCGGATCCGGATGTACTCGTCAGTGGCCGGCAGAACGTCGCCGGCCTTGACGCCGTTCTTCTTCAGGAATCCGTTCAGTGCCGGCGATGGGTTTCCCTCCGCGTCATACGCCGTCTTGCGGGGCGGCCCTTTGATCTCCTGCTCGCGGTCTTCCTCGCGCTCCGGCAGGCCTGTCAGAAAGATCACGATGCGCCGCGGCGTGGTGCTGACGGATACGTTCGCCCCGGCGTCCCCGACTCCGAACGCTTCCATGAGCTTCGTCAGCCGCTCGTGCAGCGCCGCCTGTGCGCTGTCGTGCATCCACGCCGGAATCTCTTCGGTCAGCAGCTCGAAAAAGTACTCGGCCATCAGGATGCCTTCCCGCCGAGAAGTGGAAATCCGAGCTCGCGGCGGGAATCGAGGTACTGGCCCGCGCAGGCCACCGCGAGCTCGCGTACCCGCTTGATGACCCCGACCCGTTCCGTCACCGAGATCGCGCCGCGCGCGTCGAGCGTGTTGAAAACGTGCGAGCACTTCAGCGTCCAGTCGTACGCGGGCAGCACCAGCTTCTGCTCGAGGCAGCGCCGCGCCTCGGCTTCGTACGCATCGAGGAGTCGCCAGTGCAGGTCGACGTCGGCCGTCTCGAAGTAATACTTCGAGAACTCGTACTCCTCCTGCTGCCGGATCGGCCCGTAGCCGAAGCCGCCGCCCCATTCGATGTCGTAGACCGACTTCTGCCGCGCCAGGAACATCGTCAGACGCTCCAGTCCGTACGTGATCTCCGCCGAGATCGGCGCCAGGTCGATTCCGCCTGCCTGCTGGAAATAGGTGAACTGCGTGATCTCCATGCCGTCGAGGAGAATCTGCCACCCCACGCCCCACGCGCCGAGCGTCGGCGATTCCCAGTTGTCCTCCTCGAAGCGGATGTCGTGGCGCTTCAGGTCGAGGCCGATCGCCCGCAACGAGTCGAGATAGATCTCCTGCACGTCCAGCGGCGACGGTTTGAGGACCACCTGAAACTGATAGTGCTTGCCGAGGCGGAAGGGGTTGTCGCCATATCGGCCGTCGGCCGGCCGCCGCGACGGCTGCACGTACCCGACCCTGAACGGCTCAGGGCCGAGGACGCGAAGGAATGTCGCCGGATGCATCGTGCCGGCACCGACCTCCAGGTCGAGCGGCATTTCGATGACGCATCCGCGGTCGGCCCAGAACTTCTGCAGAGTGAGGATCAGCGACTGAAACGTGACGCGCGGCATGGCGGCGCATTCTAGCAATCCGGGGCTCAGGGCTCAGGGCTCGGGGCTCGGAGGGGGTGGTGGCGGGTCGTCCTCGGGCTCTGGCGGAGGCGGCTCCGGCGCACGGGTTTCGGTCGTGGAGGTCGTTTCCGTCGGCGGCGGAGGTTGCGGCTGCGGAGTCGGCGCCGGCGTTCTGCGCGTGACGGGGGGATCGGTCGGTTCCTGTCGAAGCGTGTCGGCGAGGGAGCCGCTGCGCAGAGGAGCCGTCGTCGTGTCCATCGCCGGCACCGCGAGTGTGAACGCGGTCGTGGTGTCGGCGTTTGTGCCGGTCAGCGGAGGCATCACTTCGCCCGGCGTGTGAAGGGTGGACGTCACCGCGCCGCCGGCCCCTTCCTGGACGACCTCGTACTGCTCCTGGTCGCGCCGGAGCATGTCATCGCCGCCGCAGGCCAGAGCGAAAACGGACGCCGTGAGGACAACGGATAGGGTCGTAGCTTTCATGGTACTTGTTACTCTCGAGGTCGCAGTTTGTATGCCAGCAGAGATTCTCAATGCTCGCTTCGAAGAGGTCGTTCGCGAAAATTTCGCGCGGCAGCCGTTGATGAGAACCATCGGCGCGTCGCTGTCACGCGTCGCTCCCGGCCAGGTCGAGATCGCTCTCCCCTGGCGTGACGACCTGGCGCAGCAGAGCGGGATCCTCCACGCCGGCATCATCGCCAGCATCGCCGACAGCGCCTGCGGGTACGCGGCGCTGACACTCATGCCGCCCGGCTCGGATGTCGTCAGCGTCGAATTCAAGCTCAACCTCCTGGCGCCGGCCGCCGGCCCCGGCTTCGTCGCGCGTGGCCGCGTGATTCGCGCCGGGCGGACGATCACGACGGCCGCCGCGGACGTGTTCGGCGGCGAAACGCTCGTCGCCACGATGCTCGGGACGATGATGCGGCGGCCGGAAACGCGCGGGTGAAGGTGGAACAGGGCGTGCTCCCGCCTTGTTGAACAAACCGTACCAAGGTGGTACTGTTTGCCGCCGTCGAGCGCCTGCCATGCTGAAGATCTCGAGACTCACTGATTATGGGCTCCTCGCGTCCGTTTACCTGGCCCGGATACCGGGACAGGTCGTTTCGGCGCGGGACATCGCCGGGTTCTATCACCTGCCGGTGCCGATGGTGACGAAGGTGCTGAAGACGCTGCACCAGGGCGGGCTCATCCATTCGCGCCGCGGAGCCGGGGGAGGCTACTCCTTCGACGCGGACGCGGAGATGGTGACGCTCGGCCGGCTGCTGGAGGTGCTGGAGGGGCCGTGGGATCTCGTCGAGTGCGAGACCACGGATGAGACCGGTCACGCGATCTGCGCGATCCGCGTCGCCTGTCCTTCCCGCCGCTTCATGTTCGGCATCAATCAGGCGGTCAAGGGAGCCTTCGAACAGGTGACGCTGGGCGATTTGACGAGGGGCGTGCTTCCCGTCGTGGCGCTCGGAGCGGAGAGAACAGAAACGGTGGTGAGTACGACATGAGCAACGAGACGATTCATGAAATCGCGAAGCGTGACTACAAATACGGCTTCGTCACGAACATCGAGTCCGACACCGTCCCGCCGGGACTGAACGAGGACGTGGTGCGGGCCATCTCGCTCAAGAAGGGGGAGCCGGAGTGGCTGCTGGAGTGGCGCCTGAAGGCGCTCCGCCACTGGTTCACCATGAAGGAGCCGACGTGGGCGAACATCCACTACCCGCCGATCGACTATCAGGCCATCAGCTACTACTCGGCGCCGAAGCAGAAGAAGAAGCTCAACAGCCTCGATGAGGTCGATCCCGAGCTCCGTGAGACGTTCGCGAAGCTCGGCATCTCACTGGAAGAGCAGAAGCGGCTGACGGGCGTGGCCGTCGACGCGGTCTTCGATTCGGTCTCGGTCGCCACCACGTTCCGGGCCGAGCTGGCGAAGCTCGGCATCATCTTCTGCTCGTTCTCCGACGCGGTGCGGGATCATCCCGAGCTGGTCCGCAAGTACATCGGCAGCGTCGTTCCCTACACGGACAACTTCTTCGCGACGCTGAACTCAGCTGTCTTCACGGACGGATCGTTCTGCTTCATCCCGAAGGGTGTCCGCAGCCCGATGGAGCTCTCGACCTACTTCCGCATCAACAGCGCCGGCACGGGGCAGTTCGAGCGGACGCTGATCGTGGCCGAGGAAGGGGCGCACGTCAGCTACCTGGAAGGGTGCACGGCGCCGATGCGCGACGAGAACCAGCTGCATGCCGCGGTGGTCGAGCTGGTGGCGCTCCCCGGAGCGACGATCAAGTACTCCACGGTGCAGAACTGGTATCCGGGCGACAAGGACGGGAAGGGCGGCATCTACAACTTCGTGACCAAGCGCGGCAAGGCGTTGGAGAACGCCAAGATCTCGTGGACGCAGGTCGAGACCGGATCGGCGATCACCTGGAAGTATCCGAGCTGCATCCTGCAGGGCGACAACTCGGTCGGAGAGTTCTACTCCGTGGCGCTGACGAACAACTACCAGCAGGCCGACACCGGCACGAAGATGATTCACATCGGGAAGAACACCCGCTCGACGATCGTGTCGAAGGGCATCTCCGCCGGTCACGGGCAGAACACGTATCGCGGCGAAGTGAAGATCATGAAGAGCGCCTCCGGGGCGCGGAACTACTCGCAGTGCGATTCGCTGCTGCTCGGCGACCAGTGCGGTGCGCACACGTTCCCGTACATCGAGGTGCGCAACTCGACCGCGAAGATGGAGCACGAGGCCTCGACGTCGAAGATCGGCGAGGACCAGCTCTTCTACTGCCAGCAGCGCGGCATCTCCGCGGAAGACGCCGTGTCGATGATCGTCAACGGCTTCTGCCGCGAGGTTTTCCGCGAGCTGCCCATGGAGTTCGCCGTCGAGGCGCAGAAACTCCTCGGCGTCAGCCTGGAAGGTGCCGTTGGATAAGAAAATGCTGGAAATCAGAGATCTGCGCGCGGGGATCGAGGGCAAGGAGATCCTCAAGGGTCTGTCGCTGAGCGTCGGCGCGGGCGAAGTGCACGCCCTCATGGGGCCGAACGGCTCGGGGAAATCGACGCTGGCGAACGTCCTGGCCGGCCGGCCGAACTACGAGGTGCTGAGCGGCAGCGTTCTGTTCGAGGGAAGGGATCTGCTCGCCCTGGCGCCCGAGGAGCGCGCTCGCGAGGGCGTGTTCCTGGCCATGCAGTACCCGGTCGAGATCCCCGGCGTCAACAACATTTACTTCCTCAAAGCGGCGCTGAACGCGCTGCGGAAGCACCGCGGTGAGGAGGAGCTCGACGCCGTGGAGTTCCTGGAGCTGGCCCGCGAGAAGATGAAGCTCGTCGAGCTGAGCGAGCAGTTCATGAACCGCGGTGTGAACGAGGGATTCTCGGGCGGCGAGAAGAAACGCAACGAGATTTTTCAGATGGCCGTGCTCGATCCGAAGCTGGCCATCCTCGACGAGACCGACTCGGGGCTCGACATCGACGCCCTGCGGATCGTCGCCAACGGCGTGAACATGCTGCGCAACGAGCGCCATGCCGTTCTCGTCATCACGCATTACCAGCGGCTCCTTCAGTATCTCGTTCCCGATTACGTGCACGTCATCAGCGATGGCCGCATCGCCAAGTCGGGCCGGAAAGAGCTGGCCGAGGAGCTGGAGCAGAAGGGATACGACTGGATCGAGCAGGAGGCCGCGGCGGCACGCTGACGATGACCACCGTCTCGATCACCGAATCGCTGCAGTCTATCCGGCGGCACGCCGGCGAGCGTTTCACCGCGCTCGGCTGGCCCACCACCCGGCTCGAGGAGTGGAAGTACACGAGCCTGGCCGCCGCGGCGAAGGTGCAGTGGCGTCCGGCCAGCGGGCCGGTGGCCGTTCCTCCGGAGGTGACGGCTCGACACGCGGGAAGCGCCGCCGCGGAACTGGTCTTCGTCAACGGAATCCTGGCGGAGATGAACGGGGACGTCGTGACGAATCTCGCTTCTGCCGGCGCTGCCGTGGAGGAGCATCTCGGCAGGTACGCCGACGCCGACCGGCAGGCCATGGTCGCGCTCAACACGTCGCAGTTCGTCGACGGCGCGCTCATCGAAATTCCCGCGGGCAGAGTGGTGAAAGGGTTCATCCATCTTCTGTTCATCGGGCATGGTGACGCGATCTGGTCGCATCCGCGCAACCTGATCGTCGCCGGGCCGAACAGCCAGGTGACGGTCGTCGAGACGTACGTCGGCAGCGGCGCGTATCTGACGAACGCGGTGACGGAGATCGTGGCGGGGGAGAATGCCGTGGTCGACTACTACCGGATCGGGTGCGAATCGCGCGACGCGTTTCACATCGGTTCCGTCTTCTCGCATCAGCAGCGGTCGAGCAGCGTCACCTCGCACAATATCTCCATCGGCGGAGGACTCGTCCGCAACGATCTCACCGGCGTCCTGGCCGGCCAGGGAGCCAGCCTGGTTCTCGACGGGCTGTTCGTCGGGAGCGGGACGCAGCACATCGACAACCACACCACGATCGACCACGCGCAGCCGCACTGCGACAGCCAGGAGCTCTACAAGGGCATCCTCGATCAGCAGGCGCGTGGTGTGTTCGACGGGCGGATCGTGGTCCGGCCCGATGCGCAGAAGACCGTCTCGCGCCAGGAGAACCACAACCTCCTGCTGGCCGAGACGGCCATCATCGACTCCAAGCCCACTCTCGAGATCCACAACGACGACGTGAAGTGCAACCACGGCTCGACGATCGGACAGATCGAGGACGAGCCGATGTTCTACCTCCGCTCCCGCGGCCTGTCGGAAGACGAGGCCCGCAGCCTGCTGATCTACGCCTTCGCGGCGGAGATCGTCGACCGCATGAAAGTCGAGCCGGTGCAGGAGCACGTCCGCCGCGCGCTCTTCGAGCAGATGCCGGAACGGCTGCCGGAACGGCGGGAGGGGGCGCGATGAGCGTGGCCGTCGACAGGGCCTCGGGCCTCGGGCCTCGGGCCTCGGGTTATGACGTCGAGGCGGTGCGGCGGGATTTTCCGATTCTGACGCGGCAGGTGCGCGGGAAGCGGCTGGTTTACCTCGACAATGCCGCGACGACGCAGAAGCCGCAGACGGTCATCGACCGGATCGTGAAGTTTTACGTCGAAGAGAACTCGAACGTGCACCGCGGAGTCCACTACCTGAGCGAGATCGCGACGGTGGCATACGAGGATGTGCGTACGACGGTGAAGCAGTTCCTCAATGCCGGGACGGAGAAGGAGATCGTCTTCACCCGCGGCACCACCGAGAGCATCAACCTGGTCGCGCAGTCGTGGGGGCGGAAGAACGTCGGCGCCGGCGATGAGGTGATCATCTCGGCCATCGAGCATCACTCCAACATCGTGCCGTGGCAGATGCTCTGCGAGGAGAAGGGAGCGACGCTGCGCGTCATCCCGGTGAACGACGCGGGCGAGCTCGAGCTCGATGCATTCGAGCGGATGCTGAATGGCCGCGTGAAGATCGTCGCCGTCGGGCACATCTCCAACGCCCTCGGGACCGTGAACCCGATCCGGCGGATCACCGAGCTGGCGCACGCCGCCGGCGCGCTCGTGCTCATCGACGGCGCGCAGGGGGTTCCGCACGGCTCCGTCGACGTCCGGGCCATCGACTGCGATTTCTACGCGTTCTCCAGCCACAAGGTCTACGGCCCCACCGGCAGCGGCGTGCTGTACGGGAAGGAAGCGCTGCTCGACGCCATGCCTCCCTGGCAGGGGGGCGGCGACATGATCCTCTCGGTCGCCTTCGACAAGACGACGTACAACGCCCTCCCCTACAAGTTCGAGGCGGGGACGCCGAACATCGCCGGCGTCATCGGACTCGGCGCCGCGCTGCAGTACGTGGCGCGTCTCGGGACGGAAACCATCGCGGCGTGGGAGCACGATCTCCTGACGTACGCGACGGCGCGGCTGCAGGAGATCGACGGCATCCGCCTCATCGGTACGGCCGGGGAGAAAGCGTCGGTGATCTCGTTCGTGCTGGAGGGAGTGCACCCGCACGACATCGGGACGATCCTCGACCGGGAAGGGATCGCCATTCGAACCGGCCACCACTGCGCGCAGCCGCTGATGATGCGGTTCAACGTCCCGGCCACCGGACGGGCCTCGTTCGGTCTCTACAACACGCGCGAGGAAGCCGACCGGCTGATCGACGGTCTGCACAAGGTGATCGAGGTGTTCGGCTGATGTCGGATCTGCGCGAGCTCTACCAGCAGGTGATCCTCGACCACAACCGCAACCCCCGGAACTATCGTGAGCTGCCGGACGCCACCCGCCGCGTGGAAGGATTCAATCCGCTCTGCGGCGACCATTACACGGTGTTCCTCAGCCTCGATGGCGACGTCATCAAGGAAGTGACGTTCACCGGCAGTGGTTGTGCAATTTCGAAGGCCTCGGCATCCGTCATGAGCTCGACCGTAAAAGGGAAGACGTCGGAAGAGGCGGACCGGCTCTTCGACACGTTCCAGCATCTCGTGACCGGGGACAACCGCAGCCTCGACGCGGCGGATCTCGGCCGGCTGGCCGCGTTTTCGGGGGTGTCGGAGTTCCCGGTGCGCGTGAAATGCGCGACGCTCGCATGGCATACGCTGCGCACTGCCCTCCACGGCGAACAGGAAACCGTTACCACGGAGTGATGTCCCTACGACCATGAGAGAAGAAGTCGTCGTCAGTCGAACTTGCGAAGCGGTGATGATCCCGAGCGGCGAGAAGGTCCTCGTTCCGCAGGGCGCACACGCCACCATCACCCAGAGTCTGGGCGGCACGTACACGCTGATCACCGACCGCGGCCTGATGGTCCGCGTGTCCGGCAGGGAAGTGGAGGCGATCGGCAAGACGCCCCAGGACGTGCCGCAGGCCGAGCAGGGTGAGATCACGCCGGAGAAGCTCGAGGAGCTGGTGTGGGACCAGCTCAAGACCTGTTTCGACCCGGAGATCCCGGTCAACATCGTCGATCTCGGCCTGGTCTACCTCTGCGAGCTGCAGGAGGCCGAGGACGGGCGCAAGGACGTGAAGGTCAAGATGACGCTGACCGCCCCGGGCTGCGGCATGGGGCCGGTGCTGGCCGGCGACGTCCGCCACAAGATCGAGGCGCTGCCGGGCATCCGCACGGCGGACGTGGAAGTCGTGTTCGACCCGGTCTGGGATCGCAGCATGATGTCCGAGGCCGCGAAGCTGCAACTCGGCATGATGTGGTAGCTGTCATTCCTCGCTACGCTCGAAATGGCATAATCAGGCATGCCTTACTGCGCCTCGTGCGGGACGCAAGTCGACCAGATCTCGTACGCCCCCTGCCCGTCGTGCGGAAATCCGACGAATGGTGCGGCGCGGCCGCAGGTCACCGGCGGGACGAATACGGGCGTCATCATCGCCATCGTCGTGGGGGCGCTGCTGGTGATCGTGGCGATCGTCGGAATCCTGGCCGCGATCGCCATTCCGAATTTCCTCACCGCCACGCAGCGCGCGAAACAGAAACGGACGATGGCCGACATCCGATCCATGGCCACGGCCGTGGAGGCGTATGCGGTCGACAAGAACCAGTACCCCGATCCCGACTCGCTCGAGCAGGCGCTCGTTCCGACGTACATCAAGACCCTGCCGGAGACCGACGGCTGGAAGCAGCCGCTCCTGTACGACTGCTGGAGCTCGAGCGACGAAGGGGCATGTGACTCGTACGCGATCGCGAGCGGCGGGCGGGACGGCGAGTTCGAGTTCGACTCGCCCGACCAGTACATGGGCCGCGGCGGAACGACGAATTTCGATGCGGACATCGTGATGATCAACGGCAACTTCGTCCAGTACCCGCAGGGTACGCCGGTGAACTGACGCCATGCACTGCACGAGCTGCGGCCACGCCCTTCCCGACGGCGCCACCGTCTGCCCGCAGTGCGGCGGGCGCATCCGCCGTTATCCGCCCGCACCGGTCGTGCCGAACTACCTCGTGCAGTCGATCCTCGTCACGCTCTGCTGTTGCGTCCCCTTCGGCGTCGTGTCCATCGTCTATGCCGCGCAGGTGAACGGGAAACTCGCCGCCGGCGACATCGACGGTGCGCGCTCGGCTTCGAAGAAAGCGAAGATGTGGGCCTGGATCGCCTTCGGCGGCGGTGTCATCATTGCCATCATCTATGCCCTCACTGAGATCTAATCCCGCTCTCTGGCTTCTCGCGTCCGTGGTGATGATGGCCGGTCTGGCGGTGATCTACGCGTTCAATCCGTCGACGACGTGGTTCTATCCACCGTGTCCCCTCCACGCGCTGACCGGATTGCTCTGCCCCGGATGCGGCGGGACGCGGGCCGTGCATGCGCTGCTTCATGGAGATGTGGCGGAGGCGCTCCGTTGGAATCCGATGCTGTTCCTCGCGGCGCCTGTCGCCGCCGTCGTAGCGGTACGCCCTCTGCTGCTCACGAAAGCGTGGTTTGCATGGGGGGCGGCCGCCACGCTGCTGGCGTGGGGGGTTCTGCGGAACCTCTTCGGGCTCTGAGGGACGCCGGTGACCACACCGGCGCCCCAAAGCGCTGCTCAGCGGTGGTCGCTGAACCAGGTCCACTCGCCGACCGGTTTCCCCTGCTGGAGCTGCTGGGCCTGGAGGAATCCGTCGATGGCGGCGACCACGGCCACGACGGCGGATGGAATGCCGCATGCCATCCAGCCCAGAACCCACACGACGATGGCCACGATGCCTTTGGTCTGCTGCCCCATGATCAGGTAGCCGACGCCGCCGATCAGAAGGTTGAGCACCAGCACCAGGATCGGATCCTTCGGCGGCGTGGACGGGTAGACGAGCTTCGTGCCGCTGCCGCCGCCTCCGGTGGGGCCGGCAGGCGGTGGCGGGGGCTGGGGCGGGGGAGTGAACGAGCCGCCGGGCGTTGTATTCGACATGAGATCTCCTTCGTTACATCTTGTCAGCGAAATCGCTGATCATCGGGACGCGGAATCGCTGTCCGTTCACGCCCTTGACGATGCAAAGGATGCGCACTACCAGGAACCCGATCCAGACCACGCACGAGACGGCGGTCAGCCCGCATCCCATGACGTCGCCAATCGCGAAGCTGAGAATCGTGAAGAGAATCCAGATGGCAACCTCGGCGATGAGAATGGCCAGTCCGTTCTTGGCGTGCCACTGAATCTCGCGGTCGTCCTTCTTCGTCAGAAGCGGGATCAGCGCCAGGATCCAGAGGTAGGAGAGCACCACCATCAGCGTCCGGTCCGAGCTGCCGCCTGCGCTCGGCGGAGGTGGAGGAGGTGGTGTGTATGCGCCACCGCCCGCGGGCGGAGGGGTGGTCGGCGGAACAGTCGGCGGAGGAACTTGCGTCATGCGATCTCCTTCTCGGCGTTAGGCCGCGTGGATTCTAACAGCAGGCCGCTGCGCTGCGGTCAGTCGGCTCGCTGCAGCCGCGCGAGACGCCGCTCCGCAATCAGCAGCGGCCCGATCGCCAGCACCGCGGAGAGGATGAGGGCCACGGCGAGCGGCGCGGCGACGGAGATCCATGGACGGGTGGGTGGCAGCCCCAGGTAATACCAGAGGAAGTACCGCACCACAGGGCGGGCCATCAGCACCATCATGATGCCGACATAGAGAAGAGCGGCCGCCATGTAGGCGAACCCGCCGAGGGACAGCCCGACCTGCAGCGGGTTTTCGGCGTTGAAATCGGGGTCGAAAGCCCCCATCCCGACGGCGAGACAGACGAGCGTCGTCGCCACGAGCACGGCGCCGAACGTGGTGAAGAGCCATACGGTCGTGTTCGCCTTCAGAAGCACGTTCGCGAACGCCGTCAGCAGCAGCGCCAGGCCGACGAGCGGCGTCCCGTACGTCAGGACCTTCACACGCAGGAGGTCCCGATAGGCAACCGGAGCGACCTGCAGGATCCAGAAGGCCTTCCCCTCGGACGAGATCGAGGGATAGGCGAAGCGCAGCGAGATCGCCGCCACGACGAACCCGGCCATACCGAGGTTGGCGTAGGCGATGATCGACGCGCGGCCGTCCCCGCCGAGCGGCAGCATCCGGACGTTGTAGAGGTAGAGAAACATGAGCGCGAACATCAGGAACACCTGCGACCACTGCGCGACGTCGCGGGTGAGCGTGCGGATTTCCTTCGCCGCCATGGCCCGCGTGGGAAGCGAGGCCCGCGAGAGCAGCACATCGATCCAGCGCGTCAGCGGGCCCGAGCCGAACGCGACGGGGGCCATGCTTTCCCGCGCGCGAACGAACGCGCCGAAATACATCGGCGTTGCGGCGCAGAGAAAGAGGGCGAACGAGAGCAGCGCGACGACGCCGATCTTCCAGGGAAAGGGCCCCGGCTGCTGTCCGACCATCAGCTCGGCGAGCGCGGTGCTCGGATAGGCATCGATGGCGGGCAGTTCGATCGCCCGCAGGACCGCCACGACGTCGTCCGTCCGGATTTCCGTGAACAGTCTCTCCGGTCTGCTGACGCGGAATGCGAGCACCGTCAGCGTCAGGACGAGGATGGCCAGCGTGGCCACGATCTGATGAACGCGCTGCACCGGAAACCAGCGCACGAGAAGAATGATCACCAGGCTGGCCAGGCTCACCGGGATGGTCAGCAGCAGCCCCGCGTTCGCCAGCACGATCCAGGGAAACGATGCCGGCCTCGGATACTGATGCGCGAACGCCACGACCACCGGCGCGAGGAACGCGAAGACGATCGCCGCGCTTTGCACGAGGGTCTTCAGATAACGCGAGGCGATGATCCGCAGTCTGGCCCGCGGCGCCGCGTGGTAGAGGTCGAGGTCGAGGTCGGTGAAGAAGGAGCCGATCGCGGTGGTCAGCGCGGAGGAGAAGAGAACGACGATGGCGACGAGAAACACCAGCGCGAGTAGATTGCGCAGGATGCCGAGGGCGAAGAATGGGGTGGTGACCTCGATCTGCGCGACGGCGAAGAAGAGCCGCCGGAAGAGGGCGAAATCGCCATAGAGAAACAGGCCGAAGACCGCGGCGACGATCAGGACGCGAACGATCGCGCTGAGGTTGACCGGCCGCAGCCTCGCGAGCGATATCCGGACAGACCACATCATCCTGGAGTGCGGCGGCTTGCCGCCGCTTTCGGACTGCGGCGGCTTGCCGCCGCCCTGCGCCGCGGCAAGCCGCGGCGCCCAGAGCGGTGGCAAGCCACCGCACTCCGAAGCGTGCTCACGTGATCCGCTTCGCTCCTCGCAGCCACTCCATGGCGCCGTCGCGGCGGGCGGCGCGCAATCGGTGGCGCTCCAGCGCCAGCTCGATCAGCCGTTCGATGAGGCGCGAGTACTTGAGCTCGGTCGCCTCCCACAGCTTCGGGTACATGGAGATGGCCGTGAATCCCGGGATGGTGTTGATCTCGTTCACGTACAAACGGTTCGTGCCGCGTTCCAGAAAGCAGTCGACGCGCGCGTAACCCGCCGCGCCCACCGCGAGGAACGCGGCGACGGCGAGCCTCCGAACCTCCTCTGTCTTCTCTTTCGACAGCTTCGCCGGGATGACCAGCTGGGCCTTGCCGTCGGCGTACTTGTCCTCGTAGTCGTAGAAGTCGCGCGCCGGCACGATCTCGCCGGGCAGCGACGCTTCCGGCTGGGCGTTGCCGAGAACCGAGACCTCGATCTCGCGGGCGTCGACACCGCGCTCGATCAGGATCTTGTCGTCGAAGCGCAGCGCGGTCTCGACAGCGGTCTCGAAGTCGCGGTCGCTGCGCACCTTGCTGACGCCGATGGACGATCCGCTGTTGGCCGGCTTGACGAAATAAGGAAGGCGCAGCGCATTGGCCACCGCGCGCGTGACCCGCTCCCGCTCGTTCCTCCACTCCGCTTCCGTGACGGGGACGGTCTCGACGACGGGCAGCCGGGCCGCGGCGAAGGCGTGCTTCATGTGCGCCTTGTCCATGCTGACGGCGGACGCGGTCACGCCGCTGCCGACGTACGGCGCACCGATGGCCTCGAGGAAGCCCTGCAGCACTCCATCCTCGCCGCCGATGCCGTGCACGAGAGGGAAGACGACGTCCGCGGCGCCGTTCCGCCACCAGGTCTCGAACGAAAAGGCGGGATCGCCGCCGTCGCTCGTCGCCCGTCCCTCGAGAATGGCATCGCTGCGATGCGGCTCCACGAAGAGTCCATCGCGCGCGATGCAGACGGGGACGATCTCGAGGCGCTGTTTCGATGCCGTCGCCGCCACCGAGCGCGCCGACAGGATGGAGACGTCGTGCTCCGGCGATCTCCCTCCGAAGAGGAGTGCCACGCGCGTCGTCATCTGCCGAGCGGGATGCTCCCGAGCAGGTATTTCAGGTCGTCGTCGCGCCAGCGGACGCCGCCGCCGATGATGAAGGCCGTGTCGTTCAGCGGGTTGTCGATGCCGGAAGTGACGAAAAGACGGGGGGTGTGCGGCTTCTCCTTCCGGATCGTGTACTCGCCGAACAGCCGGACGTGCGGATTGTCGTCGCGCCTGCCGCCGAAATCGAAAGCCTCTCCGGTGACCCGGAGGCGATCGTTGAAACGGTAGTCCGCGCCCACGCCGCCCGAGGACTCGAACAGGCCGATACGCAGTGCGAGGTTGTCGAGGACCCACCCCGCCTGCGCGGAGATCTGGAAGTCGCGGTCGAACTTCGTGGTCTTGACCGTGGAGGTGGTCTCGTTCCCGAACTGGTCGATGGTCGTCTCGATCACGACCTTGTCCTCGCGGTCGCCGCGCGGGGTGTCGCTGAGCTCGATGTGAAAGAAGCGGTTGTTCTTCGGGTTGGGCACGAGGTGAAGCGTGACGGCGCTGCGCGTCTTGCCGCCGAGATTCTCGACTCCTTCCGACGAGTCGTTCATGCCCGCGTAGTAGTCGGCTTTCACGCCGAGGTCGAGCTCCATCCGCGTGACGCGGCCGAGCGTATCGCGCAGCTCGGTCACGCCCGAATCGACCGAGCCGAGCGCGGCCACGAGCCGGTCGTGCGCTTCATCGCTGTAGAACAGCTTGCCCATCGTTCCTTCGCCGCTCTTCACCTGACCGGTGATGGAGTTGAGGTTCTCGGCCGTGACCCGAAGGTCCGACGACAGCCCCCGCAGGTTCTCCACGACGCGCCGCAGGTCCTCGCGGTTGTCCCCCACCGTGCCGCCGATCGAATCCGCGGCCCGCTCGAGCGAGGCCGCGATCCTCGGGATCTCCGTCCGCAGATCGGCGGTGATGGCGCGCATGTTCTCCAGCGTGGCGTCGACGTTGACGCGGTTCACCGCGATCAGCTCCCGCACCTGCGCCGTGATCAGGCGGACGTTCTCGACGATGTCTTCGAGCCGCTGCTCGCCCGTCGGGCCGGCCATGACCGATCGCATAGACTCCGTGATGGCCTTGACGTCGGTGGCGATCTCGGAGACCTGCGTGGTCACGTCGTCGATCGACGCCGGCTGCGTGCCGGGGAGGACGACCTGCTCGCCGGTCATGGCCTGCCGCCGCGGGTCGCCTGAATCGAGCTCGACGTATTTCTCGCCGAGGAGCCCGAGGTTGGCGATGCGGGCACTGGCGTTCTCGAAGAGCGGCACGTCCGCATCGATGGTGAGCGTG
>DATLFC010000252.1:0-30118 GCA_035525015.1 Thermoanaerobaculia bacterium
GAACCCGAGGCCGATGCCGATGAAGTAGAGCGGAACGCGCGCCGACCGGGCATACGCCAGCATGTCGTCATAGGAGAGGCGCGAGCTGGTGTCCTCACCGTCCGTGATGATCACCAGCGCCTTCTGCCCCTGCACGGAGCGGAAGCGGTAAAGACCCGTGATGATCGCGTCGTAGAGCGCCGTCCCTCCGACCGCCTCGGGCGACGCATTCACCTGCGCCTCGATCAGCGACACCTCCGTGACGAACGGCGCCAGGTTCGTGGCATCGAAGGCGAAGGCGCCGAAGAAGCCCCGGTCGCCCGGCTTCATGATCCGGCGGAAGAAGACCGACGCCGCCTCCTTCGCTTCCTTGATCCGCCGCTGCATGCTTCCCGAGTGATCGAGGAGCACGCCGAGTGACAGCGGCAGATTCGAAGCGAAGTGGAACGACGCGATCGTCTGCGGCTTCCCGCTCTCCAGAACGGTGAAGTCGCTCTGCTGCAGACCCGCGATCGGAACCCCGGCCGTGTCGGTCACCGTCACCGGCAGCTCCACGACGTGCACGTCGATCTCCTCGATGAAGCGCTCGCCGGACAGAAAGAGGAGATCGGCGGCTTCATAGCCGCTGCTGTCGACGACCGAGGCGCGCACGAACTCGACACCCTGCAGCCGCGCCGTCGGCACCGTCAGCGCGTACGGGGGGCGCGACCAGCCGTGGAGTCTGGTCTGCCCGGCGAACAGTACGACGCTCTTGATCTCTTTCGCCGACGGGTTCTGCACACTCAGTTTGAAGTGCGTCATGCCGTCCGGCGTAGCGGTGCGCGTGATCTTCACCTCGAGCTGTGTCTGCCGCTCGTTGACCACGAACGCATCGGCGTCCACGTAGCGTCCACGCTCGTCGAAGCCGACGGCCCGCACTTCCACCCGCTTGGGAACGTTGCCGAGATCGAGCTCGGCCCGGTACGGCGGTGCGCTGCGGGCCAGCAGGCGTTTCCCGTCCACCCAGAACTCGACGCGTTTCACGGGCGGCTTCACGTCGACGTCGACGATGAAGAGGTTCGGTGCGACGTCGCGCCGCGGCGGCCGGATTTTCACCGAGCCCGCCGACTCCGGTACGACACCCTCCGCCACGACGGCCTCCGCTCCTTCCCGGGCGTCGGCCACGTAGAGCTCTCCGGTGCGCGCGACAGGAAACGTGCTGGCGGTCTTTCCCAGGAGAATCGGCGCCTGCTCCTCGAGCGGAATCATCAACCGCGCCTCGACCACCACCTCGCCTTCGGGCAGAGTCTGAATCGTCGTCGCGCCGCTCCGCTCATCGGGTGGCACGGGGATCCGGAAGTTCCGGACGACGGCACCATCCAGCAGAATCGATCCCTGGACGACCAGCGGCACACCCGACGGGACGTCGCCAGGGACCGCGAAGCGGAAGCGGATCCGTCCGACCGCGCCGGCCTCCGCGTCACCGAGGATGTCGAGCGCGATGCCGAGGTTCGCGCGGTTGTTGGGATCCGAGCCGGCTTCCTGCCCGGCCGCCGTCAGCGCCACCACGAGCAGGAACATCCCCATCAGGCTCCGTCGCATGCGCGTCCCAAGCGACTGGCGGTCCGGAACATTTCGGTCAGACGTTGCGAAACGGGATCAGTCCTCGGGCCCCGCTATAGAATCGCCCCCAGATGGCATCGCGCTACCAGGCTGTGCTGTTCGATCTCGACGGGACCCTCGTCGACTCGTACGCCGCCCTCGCCGAAGCCGTGAATCATGCGCGCCGTCAGCACGCCATGGCCGAGCTGCCGGGCGACCGGATCCGCGACCTCGTCGGAGACGGTCTGGAGAAACTGCTGCAGCGGGCGTTCGATCTCGACGATGTTCCCGAGACCGTACGCAACGCATTCGAATCGCGGTACGACGAGATCTGCTGCGAAGAGTCGCGCATCCTCGACGACGTCGAAGCGACGCTCGACGAGCTGGCGAAGCTCGGCATCCCGATGGCGGTCTGCACGAACAAGCCCACCGGCTTCTCCCGCAAGATCCTCGACTTTCTCGGGCTGGCGGTCCACTTCCGCGCCATCGTCGGTCCCGACCTCACCGGAGCGCGCAAGCCCGACGCGCAGCACGTGCTGCGGACGCTGGAGGCGGCCGGCTGCGGCGCGAAGGGAACGCTTTTCGTCGGCGACATGCCGGTAGACGTCGAGGCGGCCCGCAACAGCGGCATCGAGGTGGCGGTGCTGGCTACCGGCTCCTCCTCCTACGACCAGCTCGTGACGGCCCGGCCCGACCACATCCTCGAACGCTTTTCCGATCTTCTCGGTCTTGTCGGCAACGGGACGCCGCATTGACCGCGGCGCGCTACAGGCTCGTTTTCTTCGATGTCGATTCCACCCTCGTGACCATCGAGGGGATCGACGAGCTCGCGGACGGGAACGAGGAGATCGTCCGCCTGACCGAGGCGGCCATGAACGGGCAGATTCCGCTGGACCAGGTGTATGCGCGCCGGCTGGAGATCATCCGCCCCGACCGCCGCCGGGTGGAGGAGCTCGCGAAGCAGTACCAGTCGTCGCTCGTCGAAGGGGCGGGCGAGACGATCCGCGCGCTCCGCGATGCCGGTGCGGCCGTTCATCTCGTGAGCGCCGGGATCGAGCAGGCCATCCTTCCGCTGGCGCGGCATCTCGGTCTCGATGAGCGCGTCGTGCACGCCGTTCCTCTCCGGTTCGCCTCCGACGGCGCGTACGAGGACTTCGACAGGCGTTCGCTCCTGGCCCGCCCGGGAGGGAAAGAGATCGTGGTGCGCGACATCCGGACGCGATCGCACGGCCGCGCCGCCTTCATCGGCGACGGCGTGTCGGATCTCGAAGCGAGGCCGGCCGTCGATCTCTTCATCGGATATGGAGGAGTTCAGGTCCGGCCGCGAGTGCGAGACAATGCCGATGTCTTCATCGAGGAACGCGACCTCCGCGCGGTGTTGCGTCACCTCATCGAGTAAGGTTTCAGCCATGACAGCATGCAAATTCTTCGTTCCCGGGCCTGCCTGGGTGCGGCCGGAGATCCTTCAGGAGATGGCGCGGCCGATGATCGGCCACCGCGGGTCTGAGTTCAAAGATCTCTTCCGCCGCATCAATGCCGACCTCAAGACGCTTTTCGCCACGAAGGGCGATACGTTCGTCGTGACCTCGTCCGGGACGGGCGTGATGCAGGCGGCGATGGTCAACTGCGTGGCCCGGCGCGTCCTGGTGACCGTCTGCGGCGCCTTTTCGGAGCGGTGGTTCGAGATCGCCCAGTCGCTCGGTTACGAGGTCGACCGGCTCGACGCCCCCTGGGGGAGCGCGATCGAGCCGGAGCAGCTCGCGAATCACATGGCCTCCCGGCGCGGGCGGTACGACGCGGTCACGATCACCCATAACGAGACCTCCACCGGCGTCACGAACGACGTGGCGGCGCTGGCGGACATCGTCCGTGCAGAGTCGCCCGACACGCTCGTTCTCGTCGATGCCGTGTCGTCGCTCGGCGGAATGCCGGTCGAGGTGGACGCATGGGGCCTCGACATCTGTCTGGCCAGCGTGCAGAAGGCTCTGGCGCTGCCGCCCGGCATCACCGTCGCGGCGATGTCGGCTGCGGCCATCGAGCGAGCGATGAAGCATCCCTACCGGGGGACGTATTTCGATCTCGTCGCGTACAAGAAAGCGGCGGATGAAGACAGCGTTCCCTCGACACCGTCGATCCCTCATTTCCATGCGCTGGCCAGGCAGCTGGACCACATCCTGCGCGGCGAGACGCTGCCGGAGCGGTTCGATCGCCACCGGCGGATGCGCGACATGACCATCGAGCGCACCGCGTCGTTCGCGATGCCGGCCGCCGACCCGCGGCACGCCTCCGTCACGGTGAGCGCGCTGCGGCCGTCGATCGACGCCGAGGCGATCCGCGCCCGGATGCGCGAGCGCGGCTACACGCTCGGCGGCGGCTACGGCGAATGGAAGGGAAGCACCTTCCGGATCGGGCACATGGGGGATATCCCGCTGGAGTCGCTGCAGGCGATGCTCGCCGATCTCGAAGAGGTCGCCCGCGCATGACGAAACATCGCGTGCTGGCCACCGATACGCTGGCCGCATCGGGACTGGCCATTCTCCGCGCCGCGGACGACGTGGAGCTCGACTACCGGCCCGGACTCAAGGGTGAGGAGCTGCTGCGCGCCGTCGCACAGTCGGACGCGCTGATCACGCGCAGCGGAACGGCCGTGACGCCGGAGCTGGTCAACGCGGGGGAACGGCTCCGCATCGTCGGCCGGGCCGGTGTCGGCCTCGACAACGTCGACGTCGAGGCCTGCACGGCGCGCGGCATTCTGGTCATCAACGCGCCGACCGCGAACATCATCTCCGCGACCGAGCACACCATGGCCATGATGCTCGCCATCGCCCGCAACATCCCCGAAGCGCACGCATCGGTGAAGCGGGGGGAGTGGACGCGTCCGAAGTTCATGGGCAGCGAGCTCAACGGAAAAGTCCTCGGCGTGGTCGGGCTGGGGCGCATCGGCAGCCGCGTCACCGTCCGGGCCCGCGCGTTCGGGATGCGCGTGATCGCGTACGACCCCTACATCGCCGCCACCGCGTTCGAGCGCGTCAACGCCGAGCAGGTCGAGCTCCAGGAGCTGCTGGCGCAGTCCGACATCATCACCGTCCATACGCCCCTCACCGAAGAGACGCGCACCATGATCGGAGCCGAAGAGATCGCGAAGATGAAGGACGGCGTCGTCCTGGTGAACGTGGCGCGGGGAGGCATCTACGACGAGAAGGCGCTCGCGGAGGCACTCGACAGCGGCAAGGTCTCCGGGGCGGCCGTCGACGTCTTCATCGAAGAGCCGCCCGGCAGCGGGAATCCGCTCGTGCAGGCGAAGAACATCATCCTCTCGCCGCACATCGGTGCGAACACCATCGAGGCGCAGGATCGCGTGGCCGTGCAGACCTCGGAAATGGTCGTCGAGGCGCTGCGCGGCTCGATCTTCGTGTCGGCGGTCAACCTTCCGTTCGAGGGCCTCGCCGACGCCGGCGCCGCGCCGATGATCAATCTCGCCGAAAAGCTCGGCCTCTTCGCAGCGCAGGTGATCAACGGCCCGGTCAACCGCGCGGCCATCGAGCTGTGGGGCATCGAGGAGCGGTGGACGAAGATCCTCTCCGTGGCGGCGTTGAAAGGCGTCCTGTCGCCGTTCGTCGCCGAGTCGGTGAACTTCGTCAACGCGGAGTCGGTCGCGGAGAATCGCGGCATCGCCATCAGCTCGACGACGCATCCGATCCCGCACGACTATACAAATCTCATCACCTTCCGCGCGCGGTCCGAGTCCGACGAGGTCAGCGTCTCCGGAACGCTCTTCAGCGAGAAGAATCAGCGGATCGTGTCGGTCAATGCGTTCCGCGTGGAGTTCAAGCCGGAGGGATACATCATTTACATCATCAACAAGGACGTGCCGGGTGTCGTTGGCAAAGTCGGCACGCTCCTCGGCGACCGCGAGATCAACATCGCCGAGTACAACCTGGCCCGCGACACGAGCGGCGGGAAGGCCATGGCCGTCATCACCGTCGATTCCCCGCTCGACGCCGACACGCTGAACTTCCTCAAGTCGTATCGCGAGATGGAAGAGGTGAGGCAGGTGCGGTTATGAGGCGGATGCTGGCCGCTACCGTCGGCGCGCTGCTGCTCGGCGGCTGCGGGACGATCCTTCACGGACGGAGCGATGACATCTTCGTCGACTCCAATCCATCGGGGGCGGAAGCCCGGATCATCTGCATCGGCGGAAGCGCCCGCGGAACGACGCCGGCGAAGCTCACCATTCCACGACGCGCGCACGGCTGCAATCTCACCGTCGAGCGGGACGGCTACAAGGCCCAGCACATCGGCATCGAGCGCGGGTTCAGCCGCGGCTACTGGGCGAACTTCGCGGTCGGCCCCGTTCTGTTCATGGGAGTGATGGCGAACCGCGACAGCGATCTGACTTACGAGGCCGTCGGCGCGCTCCTGGCCGGCGGGGTCGGCTTTCTGGTCGACCGGATGACAGGGGCGAAATACGACAACGATCCGGAGGAGATCGTCGTGGAGCTCGAGCCGGCCTGGGGGCGGAGGCGGTGATCGAGTGCAATCATGGAGTGCGCGTCGCCGGCCAGACTCCGGCGCGGCTCGTCATTCCGCGCAGGGCCACCGGGTGCGTGCTCTCTCTGGCTCACGAAGCAATGACCTCGAGAACGATTCCGATGCGGCGCGGCATCAGCGGCAAGTTCTGGGCGGAGTTCTGGATCGGCGTTCCGGCGGCGGCGATCGCCGTCTCGGCGGCCCGCGACAGCTCCGAGCTGATCGCGCTGGTCGTGATCGTCGGCGGTGTGGCCATGCTGGCCCTCGGGGCGGCTCTCGTCGACGCGGCGAGCGGCCGCTGGTGGGCTCACGAACCGGACCGGATTTCGGTCACACTGGAGCCTGTCCGATGATGCAATACCGCGATCTCGGCAAGACCGGCATCCGCGTCAGCGCGATCGGCTTCGGTGCCTGGGCCATCGGCGGCGCCTCCGAGGCGTCGGGCGCACCGCTGGGTTGGGGGAAGACGAGCGACGACGAATCGCTGGCCGCCATCCGCAGCGCGCGCGAGCTCGGCGTCAATTTCTTCGATACCTCCGACAGCTACGGATTCGGGCGGAGCGAATCGCTTCTCGGGATCGTTCTCTCCAGACACCGGCCGGACGTCATCATCGCCACGAAGGTCGGCGTGGTCCGCACCTCCGCCGGCGAGTTGAAGAAAGACTTTTCCCGGAAGCACATCCTCCTCGCGGTCGACGGCTCTCTGAAGCGGCTTCGCACCGATTACATCGATCTCTATCAGATTCACAATCCGACGCTCGACGATCTCCGCCGCGAGGAGATCCAGGAGACGATGGACCGCCTGCAGGACGCCGGGAAGATCCGCTTCTGGGGCGTCTCGATCTTCGCGCCCGAAGAGGGCCTCGAGATCATCCGCAACCGCTGGGGCTACACGCTGCAGGTGCTCTACAACGTCCTCAATCAGGCGCCGGCGGCCGAGCTGTTCCCGCTGGCGAAGGAGAAGGGGTACGGAATCATCGCCCGCGTCCCGCTGGCGTCAGGCCTGCTGACCGGAAAATACCGTCCCGACACCGTCTTCCGGCCGGACGACCTCCGGCAGAACTTCCTCACCACGCGGCGTCTGCAGGAAGTGCTGCAGCGGGTCGACGAGGTGCGGTCGATCGTGGGGCCGACCGAGCGAACCATGGCCGAGGCCGCCCTCCGGTTCGTGCTGGCCGACGACGCCGTCTCGACCACGATCCCCGGCGCAAAGAACGTCCGGCAGGTCGAGAGCAACGCCGCCGCGGTCGACGGGACCCTGGCCCCCGACGTGATCGAGAAGCTCCGCGCCCGCCTCGGCGACTACAACTTCTACCAGCGGCACAACATCCTGATTTAGGCCTCGGGGCTCGGAACAAGCACTACCCCGCGGAACGTTCTGACTTTGCTGATGCCTACCCGCACGATCGCGATTCGCGGCGCGCGCACACACAACCTCAGGAACGTCTCGGTCGACATCCCGCAGCGGCTGCTGACGGTCATCACCGGACCGTCGGGGTCTGGAAAGTCGTCGCTTGCCTTCGACACCCTCTACGCCGAGGGGCAGCGGCGGTTCGTGGAGTCGATGTCGACCTACGTCCGGCAGTTCCTCGAGCGCATCGACCGACCCGACGTGGACGAGATCGAGGGCATCCTCCCCGCCATCGCCATCGAGCAGAAGAACTCGGTGAAGAACGCCCGCTCCACGGTCGCGACCGCTACGGAGCTTGCGGATCACATCCGTCTCTTCATGACCTGGTGCGGCGAGACCAGATGCGCAGACTGCGGGGTGCTGGTCCGGAAGGAGACGCCCGAGACGATCACCGCGGAGGTCACGGCATCGCTGGCCGGACGCCGGATCGTCGTCCTGGCCCCGATCTTCTTCGACCCGGCGAATCGAGAAGAAGTGCTCAAGCAGCTCATGAAGGGCGGGTTCTACCGGATCTGGCTCGACAACTCGGTCCGCGATCTGAAGGAAGTCGACACCACCGGGTTCAGCTCTCTCGAGTTGTTGATCAATCGGATGCGCGCCGATCCCGAGCGGCCGGGGCAGATCACCGAGGCCATCGAGCAGGCCTTCGAGCTGTCGAAGGGGTCGCTCAACATCCTGGAGGAGAGCGACGACGGCTGGATCAGCCACCGTTTCACGTCGCGCTTCGCCTGCAACCGCTGCGGCACGGAGTTCATCGAGCCGACGCCGCATCTCTTCTCGTTCAACTCACCGCTCGGCGCCTGCACGCACTGCCAGGGTTACGGCCGGATCATCGGCATCGACATGGAGAAGGTGCTTCCCAACCGCAAGCTCCGTCTCGACGAGCGTCCTGTCGCGCCGTGGAATTCGGCCGGCTACGAGGACTGCTACGAGGATCTCGAGCGCGGCGCGGCGAAGTACGGGCTCCGCCTCGACGTGCCGGTCGACGATCTCACTGCCGCGGAGTGGAACCTCCTCTACAACGGCCGCGGCAAGTGGTACGGCATCAAGGGCTTCTTCGACTGGCTGGAGACGAAGAAATACAAGATCCACGTCCGCGTGAAGCTCGCCAAGTACCGCAGCTACGAGCCCTGCCCCCATTGCCACGGCTCGCGGTTGAAGACGGCGGCGGCGAACGTGAAGTTTCGCGACCTGACCGTCGGCGATCTCTTCGCCATGGATGTGAAGACGGCGCGGCGCTTCTGGGAGTACCTCCCGATGTCGAAGCAGGAAGAGGCGGTGGGGGGGCATCTGCGGCGCGAGATCGTCAACCGGCTCGTCTACCTCGACGAGGTCGGCCTTTCGTATCTCACACTCGACCGCCAGACGCGGACGCTGTCCGGCGGCGAGTCGCAGCGCATCAACCTCGCCGCGGCGCTCGGCAGCTCGCTGACCGAGACGATGTACGTGATCGACGAGCCGACCGTCGGCCTGCACGCGCGCGACAGCGAGCGTCTGCTGGCCGTTCTGAAGCGGCTCCGCAACGCCGGGAACACCGTGATCGTCGTCGAGCACGATCCGACGATCATCGCCGGCGCCGATCACACGATCGAGATCGGGCCGGGGGCGGGGGAGCTCGGCGGAGAGATCATGTACGAGGGGAAGCCGAGACCCTTTGCTGTTCCCTCTCCCCGGGAAGAGGGTGGCCGAAGGCCGGGTGAGGGGCACGGCACCATCCGCATTCGTGGCGCGCGGGAGCACAACCTGCAGGGCGTCGACGTCGACATCCCGCTGGGACAGCTCGTGGCGATCACCGGCGTCTCCGGCTCCGGCAAATCGACGCTCATCCGCAACTGCCTCTTCAATCGCTACCAGCGCGACGTGCGCGGCGCCAGCGGCCTCGATGCGGGAAAGGTCGCCGCACTCGAAGGGACCGATTTCATCTACGACATGGAGTTCGTCGACCAGTCGCCGATCGGGCGCTCCACGCGCTCGAACCCCGCCACCTACGTGAAGGCGTGGGACGAGATCCGCAAGATCCTTTCGGAGACCACTGCCGCGAAGCTCAACGGCGTGACCGCCGGCATGTTCTCGTTCAACACCACCGGCGGCCGTTGCGACACCTGTGAAGGCGCCGGGACCGTCACCATCGACATGCAGTTCCTTGCCGATGTCGAAGTCCTCTGCGAGAAGTGCAATGGGAAGCGATTCAACGACCAGGTGCTGAAGGTCTCGTACAAGGGAAAGAACGTCGACGCCGTTCTGAAGATGACCGTCGACGAGGCGATGAAGTTCTTCGTCGACAAACGCGCTGTTCTGCGGAAGCTCGACTCCCTCCGCTCGGTCGGACTCGGCTACCTGCGGCTGGGGCAGTCGACCGGGTCGCTTTCCGGCGGCGAGGCGCAGCGTCTGAAGCTGGCCTCATTCCTCAGCGAGAACTCGAGGAGCGAAGCGCGACGGCTCTTCCTCTTCGACGAGCCGACCACCGGCCTTCACCACACCGACGTCGAGCAGCTGATCGCGACGTTCCGCGACCTGATCGCGCGCGGGAACTCCGTGGTGGTGATCGAGCACAACATCCAGCTCGTCGAAGCGTCCGACTGGGTGATCGACCTCGGGCCCGAGGGGGGAGACCAGGGCGGCCGGCTCGTCGCTGCCGGAACGCCGGCCGAGATTGCCGCCAATGCCGGCAGCATCACCGGACGATATCTGACCGTCATTCCGAGCGTGAGCGAGGAATCTGGCCGGGCGGGGGCGCGATGAGCTACCGGTACCCGATCGACACCGCAATGATCAACGCGATCGACCCGACGATCGCAACCTTGATCAGGAACGGCACGACGAACCGCAGCCAGCGCGAATAGGGAATGCCGGCGAGACCGAGAATGCCCATCAGGACCGGATTCGTCGGCACGACGATGTTGGTGAAGCCGTCGCCGAACTGGAACGCCAGCACCGCCACCTGTCGGGACACGCCGACCAGATCGGCCAGCGGAGCCATGATCGGCATCGTCACGTAAGCCTGGCCGCTCCCGGAGGGGATGAAGAGATTCGTCACGCTCTGCACCAGGAACATCCCCACCACGGCCGCATGAGGGATCAGCATCTGCAGCGGCTGGGCGATGCCGTTGATGATCGTATCGATCACGCCGCCCTCGTCGAGAACGACCTGAATGCTGCGCGCGAAACCGATGAGGAGCGCAGTCGTGGTCAGCTCCTCCGCGCCGCGCGCGAACTCCTTCGCGGTCGTCGAGGCTCCCAGCCGGCCGGCGATTCCGAGCGCCACCGTCAGCGCCAGGAAGAGCGCGCCCATCTCGATCAGATACCATTCCTTCCACTTCAATCCCCAGATCAGCACGCCCAGCACGAGGACGATGAGCGCCAGGACGACGAAATGCCTCGCGGTCGGCGTGACGTCGCGCGGCACCGCGATCTGCACCTCGTTCTCCACGCCGGCCATGTAGCTCTTCGAGGGGTCGGCCTTCACCCGCCTGGCATAGCTGTAGACGTGGTGGAACGCCACGACGAGAAACACCGCCAGGAGCGCCACGCGGAAGCCGAGGCCGGAGCCGGGCTGGAGGCCCGCCACGTTCTGCGCGACGATCACGGTGAAGGGATTGATGAGCGCGGCGCCATATCCGGTGCCGTAACCGACGCAGAGAATGCCGATCGCCGTGATGACGTCGTAGCCGAGCGCCACGCAGAGCGCCAGCAGGATCGGAACGAAGGGGATGTACTCCTCCGCCATCCCGATCGTCGCCGAGCCGAACGCGAAAACGAAAATCCCACCGGCGATCAGCAGCGCCGGCCTGTTCCGCATCCGCGCCAGCAGGAAGGCGATCAACGCATCGGCGGCACCGGTCGCTCGAAACACCGCGAACGCTCCGCCGACGATGAACACGAAAAAGATGATGTCCCCCGCGGCCGCGAATCCACGCGGGATGGCCGTGAAGGCGGCCCAGACCGGGGGCCGGTCGCCGGGCGTCCGCTGGTAGCTCCCCGGCACGACCTGCTCGCGCCCCTTCTCGTTCGTCACCCGCTCGAACGTTCCCTGCGGCAGCACGTACGTCAGGATCTGCGCCGCGACGATCATCGCGAAGAGAAGAACGAGCGTCGGCGGAATGCGGAATGGACGCGCCATGCGGATCGCCCGGGAGTATAGCGGGCCGAGGGGTTATCCTTGATGCCGGTCCCAATGGAATCCGGCTGCTTTCTGGTCGTCGTGTTCGGCCTCGCCGTCGGCGCGCTGATCGTTGCCATCAACGCCAGCGGCGCGGCCACGACACTCCGCTCCGAGCTGCGCCAGCTTCAGGCGAAGCTCGAGGTGATCGAGCGCGAGCTCCGGCGACGGCCGCGCGCCGAAGCTCCCGGCCAGGAGCAACCCGAGCCGGTGAAGGAACCGCCCGTCGCCGAGCCGCCCATCGAAGAGCCGCCTCCTCCCGAATCGGAACCGCAACCGGAGCCGGAGGTTCCGCCGGTCGTGGAGCCCGCACCGCCGCCGTACGTCCCGCCTCCGTACGTCCCCTCGCCCCCGCCGCCCGCACCTCCGGCGCCGGCAGTCGCTGCCCGTCCGTTCGACTGGGAAAACCTCGTCGGCGTGAAGCTCTTCTCGTGGATCGCCGGCATCGCGCTCGTCCTGGCGGCAGTGTTCTTCCTGAAGTACTCGGTCGATCACGGATGGCTCAGCCCCGCCGTCCGCGCCACGCTCGGCCTCGTCACCGGAACGGCGCTTCTCGTGATCTGCGAGCTGCGGATCGCGCGCGACTACGCCTGGACCGCCAACTCGCTGCACGGCGCCGGCATCGCCATTCTTTACGCGACGCTCTTCGCCATTCACGCGCTCTGGCAGCTGCTGCCGGCCGCGGTCGTCTTCGCGCTGATGCTCGTCGTCACGGCCGTGGCCGTAGCGCTGTCGATCCGGCGCGACTCGGTCTTCATCGCCCTCCTCGGCCTGATGGGCGGCTTCGCCACGCCGGCGCTCCTCTCGACGACGCACGAGCCGATCGAGCTTTTCTCGTACCTCCTCCTTCTCAACGGCGGCCTGGCCTGGGTGGCCTATCGGAAACGATGGGTGGCGCTGACCGCCGGCAGTCTTCTCTTCACGGTGATCTACCAGTGGTTCTGGATCGCGCGCTTTCTCACGGTCTCGCAGCTTCCGCTCGCCGCGGCGGTGTTCGCGGTGTTCGCGCTCGTCGGCACGGTCGCCCTCTGGCTGCGGGGAACCGCGCGGGCGGATGAGCAGCAGAGCCAGTTCGAGCGCGTGGCCCTCGTCTCCGGGATCCTCCCGCTCACGTTCGCGATCTTCGGCGCCGCGGTCCCGGCGTACGGACTTCGCTACAACACGCTCTTCGGATTCCTCCTGTTCATGGCGGCGGGGCTTGCCGTCATCGCCCGACGCCGCGGACCGGAATGGCTTCACGTTCTCGGCGGAGCGGGCGTGCTGCTCACGTTCGCCATCTGGATCGGTGTCTCCTACCGTTCCGCGGCGTGGCCGGCGGTGCTCGGGTGGGTGGCCGCTTTCGTCGTTCTCTACCTCGCCGCCGGCATCTGGATGGAGTCGAAGGCGGACAGGACGGCGGCGCTGCTGCTCTTCGTGTTTCCGGTGCTCGCGGCTCGGGAGCCGCTGGTGGCGAGGCCGGCGATTCTCTTCGGCGTGCTGTTCGCTCTCCTCGTGCTGATCGCCGGTTACGCGATCCGTTACCGGCGTGGTGCCGTCTATCTCATCGCGTCATTCCTGGCCATCGTGACGCAGGCCATCTGGTCGGCGCGCCATCTCGACGGCAGCACGCTGCTCTCCGCGCTGCTGATCTACGGCGCGTTCGGCCTGCTCTTCCTCGTCGCGCCGGTGATTGCGCGGCGCGCTGGCAAGCCGCTCGAGCCGGAATTTGGTGTCCCCGCGACGGTTCTGGCCAGTCTCGCCGTGCTGCTGTTCCTGACGCGAGGGGGCATTGCCGTCGCCGCACTGTGGGGACTGGCGCTGCTGCTCGTGCTGATATTGATCGGGCTTTTCCGCGAGTCGCAGATCGCGCGTCTCCCTGCCGCGGCGATCCTCGGCGTGCTGCTCGGCTGGGTCGTTCTCGGGTCGTGGTGGGCCGCGGCGCCGCTGGACCTGAGCCTCGTCGCCGCGCTCTTTCTCATCGCCCTGTTCGGCGTGGTCACGCTCGCCGGAAGCGCGTGGAGCTCGCAGCCGGAGACGGCGCACCTGGCTCTGGCCGGTCACCTCTTCCTGATGTTCGTCGCCGCCCAACCGCAGCTTTCGATCCCGCCGTGGCCGCTGTTCGCGGTGCTCGCCCTCCTCGATCTTGCCATCGGCGCGGCGGCGCTCTATCTCCGCCGCGGCTCGCTGCTCACCGGCGCGGCCGTCGCGTCGCAGATCGTGCTGATCATCTGGGCCCGCGGTGCTCACGCCGCGCCGTGGCCGGAAACGGCGCTCGTGGCTGCGCTGCTGATCGCCGGCTGGTCTGCGGCGTGGTACGTCCTGGCGCGGCGGCGCTTCGAGGAAGAGGAGGCGGATTCTTTCGGCAGAGCGGCGGTCTCGGGGCTTCTCCTCGGCCACGTCGTATTGATGGTCGCGGGGGTTTCCAGCGCCACGCCGCTGTTTGCGACGCTGCTCGCCGCGCACGTGGCGCTCGCCGTGGCCATGCTGACCATCGCCTGGGCCACCGGCACGCACGTCCTCGCCACGCTGCTCGTTCCCGTTCTGGCCATCGCCACCGCGATCAGCCGTACCGACTCACCGGGGCGCGCGTTCACGTTCGCCGCCATCATCTACGCGCTGTTCACCGCCTATCCGCTCCTTCTCGGCGCGCGCGCCAGGCGCGAGCTGCAACCGTACCTGGCCGCCGTTCTGGCCAACGTGCCGTTTTTCTTCTTCGCCCGCGCCGCGATGCGCGACGGCGGGTATCAGGACGTCATCGGCATCCTGCCGGTGGGGCAGGCGATCATCCTGATCGTGCTCCTGTTCCGCCTCACCCGGATGGAGGGGCCGTCGGAGCGGATGCCGGGCCGTCTGGCTCTCGTCGCCGCGGCGGCGCTCGCGTTCATCACCGTCGCCATTCCGCTGCAGCTCGACAAGCAGTGGATCACGATCGGCTGGGCTCTCGAGGCGGCGGCGCTGGTCTGGCTGTTCCGCCGCATTCCTCATCGAGGGCTGCTGGTCTGGGCCGCGGCGCTGTTCGGGCTCGTGTTCATCCGCCTGGCGTTCAATCCCGCGGTATTCGAGTACCACGCCCGCAGCGCAGTGCCGATTCTCAACTGGTATCTCTACACCTATCTCGTCAGCGCGGCCGCCTTCTTCGCCGGATCGCGGCTGCTGCCGGACCTGTACAGGCGGCAGGCAGAGTTCCTCTCCGGCGCCGGAGCGCTGCTTCTGTTCCTGCTGTTGAACATCGAGATCGCGGACTTCTACTCGAGCGGCGCGACGCTCACGTTCAACTTCTTTTCGTCCTCGCTGGCCCAGGAGCTCACCTACACGATCGGATGGGCGGTCTTCGCACTGGCCATGCTGATCGCCGGCATCGCTCTGCAGGCCCGGGGAGCGAGGATCGCCGCTCTCTCGCTGCTCGTGATCACGATCCTCAAGTGCTTCCTCCATGATCTCGGGAAGCTGGGCGGGCTCTATCGGGTCGGATCCCTTCTCGGGCTGGCCCTCTCGCTCGTCGTCGTCGGCCTGCTGCTGCAGAAGTTCGTCCTTCGCCGCGCGGCGGCGCAGGAGCCGACGTGATCGCGCGCGGCGCCGCGCTCGTAATGCTGATCGCCTCGGCTGCCTTTGCGGCACCTCGGTTCGAGCGGCAGATCGACGTCGAGCGTGCCGGTCCCCAGAGACTCACTCCCGATCTGGCGCTGCTGGCGGGCGCGGCACCTGGTTTCACCGACCTTCGCATCTACGACCGCTCCAACCGCGAAGTCCCCTACCTGCTCGTGCAGCCACGGCGGGGTGAGGCGGAGTGGGTGAGAACGCGGCGCTTCCTGATTGCGCCGACCAAAACGACGAGCGGCATCGAAGCCGACGCCGGGCAGCGCCGCGAGATCGATGCGGTCCGCGTCGAGGGCGTCCGCGCTCCGTTTCTCAAGCGTGCCCGCATCGAGGGAAGCGGCGACCGGCATCGCTGGACACTGCTCGCCGACACCACCGTGTTCGACCTGCCGTCCGAACAGCTGCAGCGGACCGTCGTGGAGTTCCAGCCGGCGGAGTTGCGCTACGTCCGCATCACCTGGGACGACACTTCGAGCGCACGGGTGGAGGGCGTTCCCCGTCTCGTGCTGCGGATTCATGGCTCGACCTCGCCGCCACAGCCGCTGCGAAGCGATGTGACGATCGAGAAGCGCCCGAGCGAGCCGGGGAAGAGCCGCTACCGGATCGATCTCCCGGCGCCGGCGCTTCCAGTCACCGCGATCGGCCTCAACGTCCCGCGCGGCGATGTCTTCCGGCAGCTCACCGTGTCCGAGCCCCGCCTGGCCGGTGCGGAGATCGTTCCCGTCACGCTCGGCCGTGGTGAACTGCGCCAGGCCGAACGCGACGGACTCGTGGCCTCGGAGACGACCGTGGCGATCGCCTCTCCGATGTCGGACGAACTGGACATCGTCATCGACGATGGGACGAACGCGCCGCTGGCGATCGCCGGCGCGACGCTGCAGCTCGCGCCGCAACCGTGGATCTACTTCGAGGCTCCTCAGGCCGGGGCCTACACCGCGCGGTATGGTGACGAGCGTGCCGAGGCTCCACGCTACGACCTCGAGGCCGCGCGGCCGTTCGTCGTGCGGGCGCGTCTTTCCGCCGCGCGCTGGGATGCGCCGAAGAGCCTCGCCGCCCAGGCGGCCGGTACCCCGCCGGGCACGCTTCCGACGCGTGGCGCCGCCATCGATCGCTCCGGCTTCGCGGTGGCGCGGCCACTTGCTCCGGCCGGCGCCGGCATGTCGGTGCTGCCGCTCGATGCCGGCGTGATCGCCGAGAGCCGTGAGCTCGCCGACGTCCGCCTCGTCGATGCCGACGACCGGCAGGTGCCGTTCATCGTCGAGCAGCGCAACGAGCCGCTCCTCGTGGAAGTGATCGTGCCCAAACGGGTCGAGGACGGCACCGAGTCGGTGTACGGGCTGGAGATGCCTTACGGGACGCTGCCTTCGGGATCGCGCCTCGTCCTCGAGGCCGAATCGGGCGTGTTCGAGCGTCGCGTTACATTGACCGATCAGATCGACGGATCACGCGATCCGCGATTGCTCGCCTCCGCGGTGTGGCGTCACGCCGATCCCGATCGCGAGCCGCCGCCGCTCACGGTCAATCTTCCCCGCAGGGTCGCCGCCGTGCTCGAGCTCCGCATCGACGAGGGGGACAATGCTCCTCTCCCGATCCGCGGCGCGCGTCTCATTCTTCCGTCGTTCGCATTGCGATTCATCCACCCCGGAACACCGCTCACGCTGCTCTACGGAAATCCGGCGGCCAGCACTCCGCAATATGACCTGGCGCTGATCGCGCCGCGGCTCTTCCGCGAGCCGGCGGCCGAGATTGGATTCGCAGGGCGCACCGTCAAGCGCGGAGGGGGCTTCAGCGGTGAACGGCAGTTCTTCTGGATCGCCATCGGCATCGTCGCCGTGGTGCTGATCGTCGTGCTGGCGAGGGTCCTCGGCTCAGCGACTCAGAGCGGACCCTGAAAGAAACGCGCTCGCTCGCGGAGGCACCACGTCGTCGCGATGCGGCGCGCCGACCAGCGGGCCACGAGGCGACTCATGATGGCGTGTGTGATGAACGCCGAGTTCACCAGCGCGAGCAGGACGATCGAATCTTCCCGTCCGAGAAACGGAAAGTGCGTCGACGGCCAGTAGAGCGCGGCGTAGTCGACCATCCCGAGGAGGATCAGGTTGGCGATATCGCGCAGCGCGGCGACGCGCCGGGCGCGCAGCACCAGATCCCGCGAGTTGACGACGACGCGCGGGGGGCACGAATCGGTCTCGATACCGGGAAGCAGATCTCTCCTCGCCATGTGCCGGATTTGACAGAGAGGCGAGGAGAGAAATTCCAAATAAGTTTAGGCTACCTCATCCGTATCGTCTGCGCGATCAGGTTGTCGTTATCGTCCCGCCAGGCCTTGATCAGCACGCCGTCGCCTTCCCGCAGCGTGCTGGCCTGCGTATAGGTCCCGTTGCGCGCCTGGATGACCAGATCGCTCGTGGCGAATACCTGCAGAGTCCGCCCGGTGGCGCGGTCGAGGATGACGAGCGTCGGCGAGGTCTGCAGCGATTCGGCGACCGTTCCCGAGAAGGTGACGATCACGAAATCGCCGATCTCCTGCTCGTCCTCGACGATCACCTCCGTCCCGCTCGGCGCTACGCCGCCGACATGGACCGTCGAGGCCAGGAAGATGTCGGAGTTCGCGGCATAGCTGCCGACGATCTCGACCTCCTGTCCGGCACGAAGGTCGCCGGCGCGCATTCTCCGGTCATCCGGGTCGGCGGCGCGGATCATGTCGACGCGCACCTGGCCCCGCCTGGTCTCTACGGTGACCATGTCCGTCGACCGGTCAACGCGCGCGACGCGCCCCGTGACGGTCGTCAGCATCTGATCCGTCGAGCCGCCGGCGGCGACATCCTGAACGCTTCGCGTGACCTCGATCGAGCGCGCCGTGATCTCATCCGCCGCGGCGCTCCGCGGCTCCGGCTCGATCCGCACGACGTCTCCCGGCTCGAGATTCACGACGCGGTAGATCTCGCCCTGGTAGTAGACAGGCGTCGAACGGGTGGTGTTGACGGTGATGATCCGCCGCTGCGGCGTCTCGATGACGATCCGCCCCTCATTGGCGTTCACCTGCCGGATGGTCCCTTCCGCGTAGCCGGCCGCAATCGCTTCCGCGGTGGTCGTGGTCGTGGTTGGCGTCGAGACGCTCGTGCCGGGACGGGTCGTGCCGACTCCGACGGAGCCCGCCTCCACCTCACGGCCGAGAAGCGTGATCTGGCTGGCGGAGATCGACGAGCCGGGACGACCGTGCCCGTGGACGTCGACGCGGTCGCCGGTGCGGATGTTCGCGAAACCGCTCGATCCGCGGAAGATCTCCGGCGAGCCGTTGATGATCCCGCCGAAGCCGTAGTACTGCGTGCTTACGGAATCTGTCAGGACCAGGACCGGCTGATACGTATCGGTATCGAGTTGGATCCGCAGCCGGTTGCCCGCGGCGTTGACGTCGAGCACGGTACCGACGGCCGACCCGACAGCGTTCTCCCGGATGTCCGCCGCTGTCCGCCAGACGCTACGATCCTGTCCCCAGGCAGACACGGCCGCGATGGATACGACGAGTGCAAAGCAGGCGAAGCGCCTCATGATGCCTCCTGAGCTCTAAGCTCTAAGCTCTAAGCTCTAAGCGAGGGTGGCGGCCTGAGAGCTTAGAGCTGAGAGCTTAGAGCTTTCTTCAACTGCTATGCCGATCCCTTGACCTGCCGTCCCGCAATCCACGCCGACCGCACGGCGCGGTCATCTCCCATGAAAATGAGCGCCGCGAGAAGATCCTCGATCGTGGAGGCGCGCTCCACACGCATCGCCAGCAGCGGCGTCGCGGCGAGGTCGAGGGCGACGAAATCGGCCGATTTTCCCTTTTCCAGGCTGCCGATCTCCTTCTCGAGACTGAGGATGCTCGCGCCGCCGAGCGTCGCCAGGTACCAGAGGTGGAACGGGCTGAGGGCGATGCCCTGGACCTGCTGGATCTTGTAGGCGTCGGCCATGGCGTTGAACATCGACGGCGTCGTGCCGGCGCCGATGTCGCTGCCGAGCCCGACGCCGATGCCGCTCTCCAGCACATGATGCAGGCGGAAGAGGCCGCTGCCAAGGAAGAGGTTCGAGTTGGGGCAGTGGGCGATCCGGCTGCGGCGCCGGCTGAGCAACTCGAGCTCTTCTTCCGTCAGGTGCACGCCGTGGGCGAGCACCGTCCGTTCGCCGAGCAGACCGTAGCGATCGTAGACGTCCGCGTATTCGGCGTCGGGGAAGAGCTCGCGGACCCACGCCACCTCGTTCGCGTTCTCGGAGATGTGCGTCTGCACGTAGACGTCGGGATACTCGCTCCTGAGGCGGCCGGCCACCTCGAGCAGCTCCGGCGTCGACGTCGGCGCGAACCGCGGTGTCACCGCGTAGCGGAGCAGGCCGCGCCCGTGCCACTCCTCGATCAGCGCCCGGCTGTTCGCGTACGCGTCGGGCGGGCTCTCGAGCAGATAGTCGGGCGCGTTGCGGTCCATCATCGTCTTCCCGATGATGGCGCGCAGACCGCGCCGCTCCGCTTCCTCGAAGAAGATCGCCGTAGCCTCGCGATGAATCGTGGAGAAGACGAGCGCGCAGAGCGTGCCGTGGCGGATGAGCTCATCGCAGAGCGCCTGCGCGATACGGCGCGCGTGCACCGGGTCGGAGAACTTCGCTTCGGTCGGAAACGTGTAGCGGTTCAGCCACTCCAGGAGATGGCCGCCATACGATCCGATCATTTCCAGCTGCGGCCCGTGGAGATGCGTATCGACGAAACCGGGCGTCAGCAGCGTCTGGCGTCCCAGATCGACGATCTCCCCCACGGGCTGCTCTCCCCACCGGCCGGCCGCGGCGATGCGCCCGCCATCGACGGCGACAAAACCGTCGTCATAGGAGAGGTACGACGATTCGGGATTCGTAAAAGGATCGGCGATCGGCGTGAAGACACGCCCGCGATAGATCGTCGGCACTTACAACTCGCTGTCGTCTTCGCGACCGGCGACGAGCTTCTCCAGCACCATCGCCTGCTGCTTCCCAGACAGCACTTCTTCGTTCTCCGCCCCGCCGGCTTCGATCTTCTCCAGCGATGCCGAAAGCGCGACGGAGCTCTCCGTCACCCCCTCCATGAACGCGGTCTCGGAGCTCGGGATGATGGGCAGCTGTTCGTCGGCGGCGCGGCGCGACCGGGAGAGACGCTCTTCAGCCTCGCGGAACGCCGGCTCGAAGAGCAGCAGCGTCGTTTCGAGCTTCAGGTAGAGCTCGCACGTGGCCCGCACGTCTTCGAGGCAGTACGTGGCGATGTCCTCATGGCGGCCGGCACGGTAGAGCGTCTCCACGGCCCGCCCATCCATCCCCTCCGTCTTCGAGCTGGCGATGCCGAACGACTTGCAGGCCAGATCGAGGTTGAATCGCATCTGCCGCGGATTCAGCGCCCCGTTGAAGTTCAGCACTTCCCGCAGGTCGCAGTTCGGATGGAACCGGTAGCGGTTGCCGACCAGATCGCGTTTCGGCACCACGCCGTGAATCGCGGAGCGGACCATCAGAAACGGTCCGTCGAACTGCCGGCCGTTGAACGAGATGAAACGGTCGCCGTGGTTCAGGAACGTCCAGAACGTCTCCAGGATCTGCTTCTCGCTGCCGGAGATCAGGGTGCGGTTGCCGTCCTTCCGCGTGATCAGCTCCGTCTGCCCCGGCACCTCGTACATCGCGCACGACCGTCCCGACTCGGCGTTGACCACGCCGATGGCCACGATCCTTCCGGTGAAGGGCGAGAGCGCGCCGCGCCGCTTCTCCTCCTCCGCTTCCGCGTCGTTCATCCCTTTGATCAGGTATTCGCGGACGTACGGATCGTGATCTTCCCAGGGAGTGCCGACGGTCTCGATATCGATGACGAGTTTTTTCATGGTGGTCGGGTGGTGGCGGCGGCCCTATTCTGAGCCGCGCAGCGGCGAAGAATCAATACCAGCCCCAACGCTGTGCTCTCATGGCGCAGCTGACCGTGGGGGCCAGGACTGACCCTTCGCTCCGCTCAGGGTTGAATCAATACCAGCCCCAACGCTGTGCTCTCATGGCGCGGCTGACCGTGGGGCCAGGACTGACCCTTCGCTCCGCTCAGGGTTGCTTCTATGCTTCTCAGACAGAAGTCTTCAGCTTCTCCACCAATTCCTTGACCGCCGCGGCCGAGTGGTCCAGCGCCTTCTTCTCCTCGTCCGTCAGCTCGATCTCGATGATCTTCTCGAGCCCTTTACGGCCGAGCTTCACCGGCACGCCGACGAAGAGGCCGTTGTAGCCGTACTCCCCCTTGAGGTACACGGCGCAGGGAAGGATCTTCCGCTTGTCCTTCAGGATCGCCTCGACCATCTCCACGGTCGCCGCCCCCGGCGCGTACCAGGCGGAGGTCTTCAGCAGATTGACGATCTCGGCGCCGCCGTTGCGGGTCCGGTCGACGATCGCGTCGATGCGCTCCTTCGAGATCAGCTCGGTGATGGGGATGCCGGCCACGGTGGAGTAGAGCGGGAGCGGAACCATCGTGTCGCCATGCCCGCCGAGGACGAAGGCGTGCGTGTTCTCGACCGAGACGTTGAGCTCCATGGCGATGAAGGCGCGCATGCGCGCCGAGTCGAGGACGCCGGCCATGCCGATCACCCGCTCGCGCGGGAACCGCGAGACGCGCCGCGCCACTTCGCACATCGCATCGAGCGGATTCGAGACCACGATGATGATGCATTCCGGCGAGCGCTTCACCAGCTCGCGGGTCACGCCGGCCACGATCTCCTCGTTCTTCCACAGCAGGTCGTCGCGGCTCATCCCCGGCTTGCGCGGCAGCCCGGCCGTGATCACGACCACGTCCGAGTTCTTCGTCTCGTCGTAACCATTCGTGCCGGAGAGGATGGAGTCGTATCCCTCGACCGGCGCGGTCTCCATCAGATCGAGGGCCTTTCCCTGCGGGACTCCCTCGACGATGTCGACGACGACGACGTCCGCCAGCTCCTTCATCGCCACGCCCTGCGCGACCGTCGCCCCGACGTTCCCGCCGCCGACCACCGTGACCTTGGTTTTCATCGCAAACCCTCGTCTGGTGTGTAATTTGCGCGCGCATTCTATACGAATGCACGGCCATGCTTTCCGACTTCGCACGCGTCGCCAATGAGATCGCCGAGACGGCGAAAAAAAGCGTCAAGGAGCGCATCCTCGCCGGCTATCTCGTGACGCTCGACGACGCCTCGCTCGAGCGCGCGGTCGTGTTCTTCTCCGGCGGTCCTTTCCCGCGCCGCGATCAGCGCGTCACCGGCGTCGGCTGGTCGACGATCGCCGATGCCGTCGTCGAAGCGCGCGGCCGGACGATCGACGAGCTGTGGCAGATCTATCCGAAATACGCCGATCTGGGCGACACCGTGGCGGAGTTGTACGGCGTCACGGGAGGGACGATCACACTCTCGGAAGCAGGAGAGACGTTCGACCGGCTCTCCATCACGGCCGGCACCGCTGAAAAGAAAGGCGTCCTCCGCGATCTCCTCCGCAAGGTCGACGGCCAGGGGGCGCGCTTCCTCGTCAAGATTCTGCAGGGTGAGATCCGGATCGGGCTGCAGGAGGGGTTGGTCGAGGCGGCGATCGCGAAAGCGTTCAGCCGCGAGCTCGTCGCCGTCCGCCGTGCGAACATGTTCACCGGCGACATCGGCGCCGCGGCGCTGCTCGCGAAAAGCGACGCGCTCTCCAGCGCGAAGATGTCGCTCTTTCATCCCTTCGCATTCATGCTGGCGCAGCCGGAAGAGGATCCCGCCGAGATCGTCGCCGCGCTCGGCGCCGGTGCGTTCGCCGACGACAAGTACGACGGCATCCGCGCCCAGATCCACACCGACGGCGAAACCGTACGGATCTACTCCCGCACGCTCGACGACGTGACGCACCGCTTCCCTGAGATCGACGAGGCCGCGCGCGCCCTCGGACGCGGCATGATCCTCGATGGCGAGATCGTCGCCTTCAGCAACCGCATCCTCCCCTTCGCCATCATCCAGACGCGCCTCGGCCGCAAGAAGATCTCCGCGAAGCTGCTCGCCGACGCCCCGGTCGTCTTCTTCGCCTTCGACCTCCTCTACCTCGACGGAAAGCCACTCTTCGAGCTCCCCCTTCAGGAGCGACTGGCAAAACTCAGATTCATCGTTCCCGAGGCCGCCATTCATCTCTCGCATCAGTCTGCGATCAAGGACGCGCGCCATATCGACGAGCTCTTCGATGCGGCACGCGCCCGCGCCAACGAAGGCCTGGTCGTGAAAGACCCGCAATCGATCTACACGCCCGGCCGCCGCGGCAAGTCGTGGCTCAAGTACAAGAAGGCGCTGGCCACGCTCGACTGCGTCGTCACGGCGGCGCAGTACGGGAACGGCAGGCGGCGCGCGCTCCTTTCCGACCTGACGTTCGCCGTCCGCCGGGACGGCGAGCTGGTGAACATCGGGAAGGCCTACAGCGGCCTCACCGACGTCGAGATCGAGACGCTGACCGCGCATTTCAAGGCCACGACCATCGAGCGATACGGCCCCGTTCACGCCGTGGAGCCGCGGGTGGTGCTGGAAATCGCCTTCGACCGCATCCAGCAGTCGGCGCGGCACAAATCAGGGTACGCTCTTCGCTTTCCCCGTATCGCGAGGATCCGCGATGATAAGACGGTGGAGCAGATCTCAACCATTGACGAAGTTCGCCGTATCTATGAAGGACAGTTGAAACGGGAGAGTGGCGAGTAAGAACTATGGCCTTATATCGATCGCGCAGATACAGCATCATCGCCGGCGTGTGCGGCGGCATCGCCGAGTGGCTCGGATGGAGTCCGACCTGGGTGCGCTTCCTCTACGTCCTGGTGTCGGTTCTCTCGGCGGCATTTCCGGGGACCATCGCCTACATCATTCTCTGGATCGTGGTTCCGAAGGCGCCCAACGTGCCCGTCTCCACTCCCTGAGTTATCCTCGGCTCCATTTGACAGGCCAGCCGCAGAGGGTGGGGAACACCTTCATTTCTGAACCTCACAGGGAGCTCGTTCTCGAGGACGGGTTCCGCTTCATGCACGGGCAGACGATCGCACCGTTCACGATCGTCTACGAGACGTTCGGCGAGCTGAACGCCGATCGCTCGAACGCGATCCTCGTCTGCCACGCGCTGTCGGCGAGCGCGCACGTCGCCGGCACATACAGCGACAGCGAAGACGAGCGCCCCGGCTGGTGGGATGGCCTGGTCGGATACGGCAAGGCCATCGACCTCTCGCGGTTCTTCGTCGTCTGCGTGAATCTCCCCGGCTCGCCGTACGGCACCACGGCACCGAGATCGATCGACCCGAAGAGCGGCCGCCCCTACGGTTCGCGGTATCCGTGGCCGACCATCGAGGACATGGTCGAGTCGCAGCGCCTCGTCCTCCAGCACCTCGGAATCTCCCGTCTCCACTCCATCGCCGGCGGGTCCCTCGGCGGCATGCAGGTGCTGATGTGGTGCGCGATGTATCCGGAGATCGCCGGCTCGGTGATCGCCATGGCCACCGGAGGCGCGGTGCCGGTGCAGGGAATCGCCTGGCACATCATCGGACGGAAGATGATCGAGGCCGATCCACGGTTTCACAGCGGCGACTACTACGATCACGCGCCCGAATCGCTGCGCGGCCTGCAGATCGCCCGCATGGTCGGACACATGACGTATCTCTCGGTGGAGTCGCTGCAGCGGAAGTTCGGGCGGCGGCGCCGCGGCGGGACGCGACAGTTCGAGATCGATTCGTACTTCGAGTATCAGGGGAAGAAGTTCGCCGGCCAGTACGACGCGAACTCGTACATCCGGGTGCAGGCGGCCATGGACGAGATGGACCTCGCCGAGCAGTACGGCTCGCTCCAGGAGGCGTTCGCGCGATGGCGTGGCCGGACGCTCATCGTCTCGTGCGACACCGACTGGTTGTTTCCACCGGGCGAAGCCGACGCGGTCGTCGCGGCGATGCGCACCGACGTGCACCACGAACGGGTATCGTCGCCGAACGGCCACGACACGTTCCTGATCGACTACGACCTCATCTCCGAGCCGGTCAGGCGTTTCCTGTCGGCGTAGAGATTCGCGATCGTCTCTCCCTCTTCGGTTTCGACCGGCACGACGATGCGCTGATAGTCCTCCCCCTCGAACGCATCGAGCTCATCCCAGTAGCGCGGCAGCTCGGGCGAGAGGAACAGCAGCGCCTCCACCCAGGGAGCATCGCCGCGCCACTCCAGAATCCGATAGCCGGCGTGCTCGCGCAGAATGCCGCGGACGCGACACCGCCGCCACTCCCCCCGCAGCGGCGCCAGAACATCGTGATGCCGTTCGCCTGGCGCGAGGCTGCCGTAGATGACCAGCCTGGTGGCGGTGGTAGAGTGATCGGAGGAGAACTCGTTCATGTCCAGAATCAACGGTGAGAAAGCGCGCGCGGCCATCCATACAAAGCGCCGCACAGCCATGCGCTTGAAGTCGCGTGTTGCTCGCGCGGCCGCCACCGCGCCCAAGCCTGCGAAAAAGAGCCGCAAGTCCTGACTACGGCCGGCACTCTTCCACGCACACCCAGATCGCACCATCCTCGAGCCGGACGGCCAGCGGCGTTCGCGTGGTGCGGTCCGTCGCCGTCACGCGCTCTCCGTCGCGGCGCACCACGATCGTGACGCCGGCGGCGCGGAAGACGCGCTCCGTTCCCGGCGCCACGTCCTCGAGCGGCGCCACCTTGCGAAAGCTCGCTTCGTACGAAGAGCTCATTCGGCCAGTTCCCACACTTCCGTTCCGGCCAGCAGCAGCGCGCCGATCCCGTAGATCTCCGTCCCGTCCGCGGCGGTGTCTCCCGGCTGATCTCCGATGCGCTGCACGTAGCCGAGCATTCCATCGGGCTGCACGGCCCGGACCAGCGCGGACCATCCTCTGCGGATCACCGGCTCGAACGTCTCGCGATCGATCAGCCCTTCGTTGACGCCCCAGGCGAGGGCGTAGACGAAGAAAGCGGTGCCGCTCGTCTCCGGCAGCGGCGTCATCGCCGGATCGAGCAGGTTCGACCGCCAGTAGCCGTCTTCCGGCTGGATCGTCGCAACGGTGCGGGCCATTTCTCCGAAAAGCTTCAGGTAGCGCGGCCGCATCGGATCGTCGCCCGGGAGCTCCTGCAGCACGCGGGCAAGACCGGCCAGCACCCACCCATTGCCCCGGCTCCAGAAGATCTTTTCGCCGTTGGGGCTGCGCTGGTCGAAGAAGCGGCTGTCGCGAAAGTAGAGGTGGTCGTCCTCGTCGTAGAGGTAATCGGTGACCTTCCACCACATTCTGTCCATGAAATCGAGATAGCGGCGGTCGCCGGTCGTGCTGGCGGCGAGTGCGAGCGCGGGCGGCGACATGAAGAGCGCGTCGCACCAGGTCCACTGGCGCCACGTCTTCTCCCAGTTCTCGAATTCGAGCGATTCGTCATAGGGGTAAAGGCGGATCTGGCTCAGCGTGTCGAGCGCCGGCTTGATGATGGCCGGATCGGGCTGCACGCGGTGCAGCATGAAGTAGCTCTGTGTGATGGCGTGATCGTCGGCGCACAGCGGCCGCGTGCCGGGCCGCCAGCGATTCTCCTCGCCGTTGCGGCGCACCGCGGCGAGGTACCGCGGCGGGTCGCCCGAGATCGGGGCGAAGGCGTTCAGGCCGATGTAGAACGGCGCCTGCGTCCAGTCATACGGCGGATGCTTCGACGGATTTGCGAGCTGCCACTCCGCCGCGGCGGTGAGAACCTCGACGATGGCCTTCCGCTCGACGGCATCGCTGAATTTCGGCTCCGCGGCGGCGGCGGCCGCGGCGAACATGAAGACCAGCAGTGACACTCCATACTTTTCAAGCCGCACCGAACCACCCCTTCTTCCGCACGTCTTCGAGACGCGCTTCGATGTAGTCCCACAGCGGCGGGCAGCCGGTCCTGATCGGCGGCCCGACGCGGCGCACCACGCGCTCATGGCTGATCCCGTTCTCGCGCCAGCTCTGTCCCTCGTTCGCCAGATTCAGCAGCACCGGCATGGCCCGGTCGGCGGCGTGCGCGAAACGCGCCTCCGGAGTCTGCGCCTCGTCGAACTCCTGCCACAGCTCCAGAAACTTCGTCCGCTGCGGGTCCGGAAGCAGCCCGAAGATCCGTTTCACCGCCACCAGCTCCGCCGCCTTCCGCTCCTCCCACCCATCCTCGACGTAGAAGATCGTGTCGCCGGTATCGATCTCACCGATGTCGTGCACCAGCAGCATGGCGATCACGCGATGAATGTCCACCGGCTCCTCCGCATAGGGAGCCAGCGACCACGCCAGCAGGGCGATCTGCCAGCTGTGCTCCGCCGGGTTCTCGTAGCGGTCGAGGGCCAGCGGACGGGTCTTCCGGGTGACCCCCTTCAACTTGTCCAGCTCCAGAACGAATTCGACGATCTCGCGCATGGAAGCATGATAATCGCGCCATGAAAACGAAGAAGACCATTGCCATTCTGACGGGTGGTGGCGACGTGCCGGGGCTCAACCCGGCCATCCGCGCCATCACCATCCGCGCCCTGCGCGAGAACCATCGCGTTCTGGGGCTGCGGCGCGGATGGGCCGGCCTGGTCGATCTGATTCCCGAGCGCGACGCCGACAACTCGGACAACGTGCGCGAGCTGACCGAGGATGTGGTCAACCGGGCCGGCCGCACGGGCGGCACATTCCTCCACACCTCGCGTACACGTCCGAGCCACCTTCCGAAGGCGGTCGTGCCGTCCCACCTCCGAGATCGCTACACCGACGAGATCAACGACGTCACGCCCGATGTGCTCAAGAACATCGAATGGCTCGGCATCGATTACCTGATTCCGATCGGCGGCGACGACACCCTGTCGTACGGAGAGCGGCTGATGCGGGAGGGGATGAACGTCATCGCCATCCCGAAGACGATGGACAACGACGTTCCCGGAACCGATTACTGCATCGGCTTCAGCACCTGCGTCACGCGCACGATCGAGTTCGCCCATCGCCTCCGGACGACGGCCGGCTCGCACGAGCGGTTTCTCGTCATCGAGGTCTTCGGCCGTTACGCCGGGTTCACGGCCCTGCTGCCGACGATGGCCGGCGCCGCCGATCGCTGCGTGATTCCCGAGCACGCGTTCGACATCGAGCGTCTGACCGAGCTGATGGTCTCCGATCGGAAGAAGCATCCCAGCCACTACAGCGTCGCGATCGTCTCCGAGGGGGCGCGCATGCGGGACCAGGACGACATGTCGTTCGAGGGAACGGAGCTGGATCAGTACGGGCACCGGAAGCTGGGCGGCATCGGCGACAAGGTGTCGGTCGCGCTCAAGGAGCTCTCGGCCAAATACAGCGACGGCCGCCGCGTGAACGTCGTCAACCAGCGCCTCGGCTACATGGTCCGGTCGGGCGATCCCGACGCGCTCGACTCCATCGTGCCGATGGCCTTCGGCAATCTGGCCCTCGACCTCGTCCTGCGCGGCCAGGGCGGACGCCTGGTCGCCGTCCGCAACGGCATCTACGACAACCTGCCGCTCGAGGTCGTTACGGGTCGCAAGAAGACCGTCGACGTGGCGCGCTATTACAGCGTCGATCGCCTCCGCCCCATCTACGACTTCCAGCGTCAGCCGATCTTCATCATGACCAGCGCCGAGTGACGATCACCGGCTCGCGGCCAGCGGACTGACCTGCCCGCGGTGGCAGGTGTTGCAGTTGATGGAACGCTTCGCGACATCAGCCTGGAGGTTCTTCATGGCCTCGAGCTGCTCGTTGATGGCTCGATGCATCACCGCCATCTCGCGCGCTGCCCGCTTCGGCCGCTTCTCGTCGCTGGCGAAATCGCTTTCCAGATGGCAGTGCGTGCACGTCACTCCGAGAGCGCGGCTGTAGCCGGCGTTCATGATGCGGAGCAGCCGAGCCGAGGGGATGCCGTCGAGCCACTGAATGTTCCGGAAGACCTCTTCGGCTGGCTCGCTCTCGCGCCCGGCAATCCGCTCCAGGATCTGCTTTTCGTAGCGGTCGTTCTGCTGCTGCACCGTTGCTGTCGGTTCGGAAGCGAGCGAGGAAACCGCTACCAATACGAGAGGGAGAAATCGGCTGCGCTTCATGATTCCAAGCTTAGGTCTGCCGTCGCAGCGCGGGCGTGACGTTCCTGTTACTCGCCGGGCATGTCATACGGCATCGGCCCCCAATAGCTGTAGAAGGCGTCGTCCAGCTTCTTCCAGCGCCCCGCCATCTCCGGCATGTTCTCCCGCAGCCAGCGGACGAAATGCGGGCGCGTGCCGTCCGCGTCTTCGACTCCGTATTCTTCGCCGAGGTCCCACGATGCGAAGACACGCCCGTTCTTTGTTGCGACGTCCGGGTCAGCGGCCAGCGCGGCGACGCAGCGTCCTACGAACAGCGGCGTCTCGGAAGCGATGAACTCAGGCACCTTCTTTGCCGCGTCGCGCCAGTTCGCCTCCGTCACGCCGAAATGATCGAGCATCCATTCCGACCGGAGAAAGCCGGGCGTCACCGCGACGGCGTGCACGCCGCGCCCCTTCAGCTCCTGAGAGAGCGAGAAGGCCATCCGGATCACGGTGGTCTTTACGAGGTCGTAGAAGAAGTGTCCCCGATAGCAGTAGCTGTCGCCGTCGGTGATCTCGACCACGAGCCCCCCCGGACGGACGCGCGAGGCGCCGTGGTAGCTGGTGATGATGTGGGTCTTGATCGCCCGATCGATGAGGGTCAGGCCGTTCTCGAGCTTCGTCTCCCACAGCTTCTTTCCCCACTCCACGAGGTCGTCGCCTCCCCAGATGTCGTTGACCAGGACGTCGAGCTCCCCCACCTGATCGAAGAGGCGGGCCACCTGCTCCGGCACGGTGTGATCGACCTGGATGGCGATGCCACGCCCGCCGCGCGCCGTCACGATCTCCGCCGTCTCGTGGATCGTCTCGGGGCGGTTC
>DATLFC010000245.1:0-3472 GCA_035525015.1 Thermoanaerobaculia bacterium
CCGCCAAACGGTGAGGACACACCCAACTGGCTGAAAATCCACCCGCCGACGAACGCGCCGACGATGCCGATGATGATGTCGCCGATGATTCCATACCCTTCACCCATGACGAACGAGGCGAGGACGCCGGCGACCAGACCTACGAGAATCCACATCAGAAAGCTCATGGATTCCGTCTGTGCGACAGTCGTGCCGACCGCTTCCAGTGCATGAGTCAAATAAAATTTGAGCCCGGGACTCACAGTTCCGCCAGATCATCGTTATCCTCTGCACCCATGCGATTCCTGGCCTTGCTTCTCCCCCTCCTTGTCACGCTGAGCAGCGCTGCGCAGACGGCGCTGCGCTACCCGGAAACGCGGAAAGCCGATCACGCCGACACGTATCACGGCGTGACCGTCGCCGATCCTTATCGCTGGCTCGAGCAGGACATCCGTCAGTCGGCTGATGTCCGCGAGTGGGTCGAGGCGCAGAACCGCGTCACGTTCGGTTACCTGCAGTCGCTCCCCGGCCGGAAAGCGATTCAGGAGCGGCTCACGAAGTTGTGGGACCACGAGAAATACTCGGTGCCGGCGAGAAAAGGCGGCCGCTACTTCTTCCGGAAGAACGACGGCCTGCAGAACCAGTCGGTCCTCTATGTCAGCGACGCACTGCCGGGAACGCCGCGCGTGCTGATCGATCCCAACTCCTGGTCGAAGGAGGGAACCGTCTCTCTCGGCAACTACAGCGCGAGCGAGGACGGCCGCTATCTCGCCTACAGCGTGGCGGAGAAAGGATCGGACTGGTCGACGCTGCGGGTGATGGAGATCGAGAGCGGCAAAGTCCTCGTCGACGAACTGAAGTGGGTCAAGTTCAGCGGCCCGTCGTGGACGCACGACAGCGAGGGCTTTTTCTACTCCCGTTTTCCGGAGCCGCAGCCCGGAGCCGCATATCAGGCGCTCAACAGAAATCAGAAGGTCTACTACCACCGCCTCGGCACTCCGCAGTCCGAGGACGTCGTGGTGCATTACGATCCGGGACATCCGGAGTATCGCTATTCCTCCCGCGTGAGCGATGACGGTCGCTATCTCGTCATCACCACCTGGGTGACGACGCATCCGCGTTATCGGGTGCTCTACCGCGATCTGCGAAAGCCGTACGCGATGCTCCAGCCGCTGGCCGGGAACTTCGATCACGAGTACGACTTCGTGGCGAACGAAGGTCCGCTGTTCTACTTCCTCACCGATCTCGACGCGCCGCGCCGCCGGCTCATCGCCATCGACACCCGCTCGCCGGAACAGGAGCAGTGGAAAGAGATCATTCCCCAGAGCGCCGACGCGCTGCAGAGCGTCTCACGAGTCGGCGATCGCCTGATCCTCACCTATCTCGAGGATGCGCGGTCGCGGGTGAAAGTCTTCTCGCTCGACGGCCGGCAGACCGGCGAGGTGCAGCTCGCCACCCTCGGCAGAGTCTCCGGATTCGATGGCCGCCCCGGCCATTCGGAGACCTTCTATTCATTCGAGAGTTTCACCGTTCCGCCGGCCATCTATCGCCACGACGTCGCGACGGGAAAGAGCACGCTTCTCTTCCGCGCTGAAGTCGGATTCGATCCGCGGCAATACGAAGTCAGGCAGGTTTTCTATTCATCGAAGGACGGCACGCGCGTGCCGATGTTCATCGCCCACCGGCGGGGGATCCGTCTCAACGGCAACAACCCGACACTTCTCTACGGCTATGGTGGATTCAACATCGCGCAGCGGCCTTCGTTCTCCGTCTCGCGGCTCGTCTGGATGGAGATGGGCGGTGTGTTCGCGCTGGCGAATCTGCGGGGCGGAGGAGAGTACGGCGCGGAGTGGCACGAGGCGGGGACGAAGCTGAAGAAGCAGAACGTCTTCGATGACTTCATCGCCGCCGCGGAGTGGCTGATCGCGAATCGCTACACGCGTCCGCAGAAGCTGGCCATCCAGGGCGGCAGCAACGGCGGGCTGCTGGTGGGCGCGGTGATGACGCAGCGGCCGGATCTGTTCGGCGCCGCGCTCCCGGCGGTCGGCGTCATGGACATGCTGCGCTTCCAGCGCTTCACGGCGGGGGCGGCGTGGGTCGACGACTACGGCTCGTCCGACAACCCGGAGGAGTTCCGCGCGCTGTACGCGTACTCGCCGTATCACAACCTGAAGAAGGGAACCGCCTATCCCCCGACGCTGGTGACGACGGCCGACTACGACGACCGCGTCGTGCCGGGCCACAGCTTCAAGTTCGCCGCCGCGCTGCAGGAAGCGCACGCCGGCTTCGCGCCGGTGTTGATCCGCATCGCCTCGAGCGCCGGCCACGGCGCCGGCAAGCCGACGCGGATGCAGATCGAACAGGTCACCGATCAGTACGCATTCCTGGCGGCGCATCTGCGGATGAAGGTCCGGTAGAACGACTTTAGATGCGACTCTCGATCACCCTGGCACTTTTCGCTCTCGCCCTCGACGCGCATGCTGCCCCTTTCGCGCACCTGCGCCGGCAGATCGTGGCGGAAGTCGAGCAGCGCAACGTGCCGGCGTTTGCGGTCGCCGTCGTGCAGGGGAATCGGATCATCTGGGAGGAAGGGTTCGGCGACGGGGTGACGGCGCGGACGCCGTTTGCGCTGGCATCGGTGTCGAAGCCGATTACGGCGACGGCGCTCATGGTGCTGGCGGAGCGGGGGAAGATCGATCTCGACCAGCCGATCGACCACTACCTCGGCGGTGTGCGGGTGGTCGGGCGGGATGGGGATCCGGCGCAGGCGACGGTGCGACGCGTGGCGAGCCACACGGCCGGGCTGCCACCTCACCACCGCTTCTTCACCGCGGGCACGCCCGACTTCGAACAGACAGCGGCGCGGTACGCGATGGTGGTGCGCCCGCCCGGGACGGCCTATCAATACTCGAACCTCGGCTACCGATTGATCGAGCGGGCGCTGGAGACAGTGACCGGCGAGCCGCTCGGCGACGTGCTGCGGCGCGAGGTCTTCGCCCCTCTCGGGATGGACGACGCCTCCTTCCCCGCTGATCCTCCGTATCGCTCCGACCATCCCGGCGGCTCCGACATCTACGCAAGCGCACACGATCTCGCGCGATTTGCCGCATTCCACCTCGGCGCGCTGATGCCGGGCCAGCAGGAGATCCTCAGCCGCCGCGCCCGCGACCTCATGCACCGCCCCCACACACCGCGCGGCGACGACGAGCCGCACGACTACGGGATCGGCTGGATCATCGAGGAAAACGTCATCGGGCATACCGGCGGGATGCCGGGCGTGCGCGCGGCGATCTACCTGATGCCGGCGCGCAAGGTCGCGGTGATCACGCTCGCGGCGTGCGAAACCGACTTGACGGAGCGGATTGCGCGACAGGTCCTGGCGCGATACGACCGCTCCCCGCGTGCGAAGCACACGACGCCGGCGATGGGGAAACGCTCGCCGCGACGGCTTCGCGGCGCGTGGAGCGGAACGGTCGACGTCGCCGGCGCCGAG
>DATLFC010000098.1:0-4533 GCA_035525015.1 Thermoanaerobaculia bacterium
GATCCGATTCCCGCTCGCACTCGGCGGCGCCCGCGGCCGATCGCTTCGCACGGCAGTCGCGGACTCACGCTTTTCCCCCGAAGCCTGGGCCGCTTTCACATGGTTGATCCTCGGCTTCATCGGCTCGCTGGGGCTGAACGCCTTTCTGCACACTTTCCTCTACGAGCGCGCGCCCGGCTTCGAAGCGCTACGGATTCCGGCGCGATGGGCAGTGCTCTCGTATGCGGGCCTGGCGGTGTGGGCGGCGATCGGCGCACAGGCTCTGATGCGGCGCCGCGTCCTGCGGGTGATTGTTCCGCTGCTGATGATCGTCGACGTTCTGCCGGCCATCCGATGGGAACACGCGCCGGTTCACGTCCCGCCGCTCTACCGGTGGCTCGACGAAGTAAGGATCGGTCCCGTCCTCGAGTATCCGCCGGAAGACCCGTGGGCAGGTCAGTTCCTTTACCTGTTGTACGCGACGGAGCATCGCGTTCCGATCATGAACGGGATATCAGGCTTCGAGCCGCCGGTCCATTCCACGATTCGCGATGCGTACCTGAACGATAGGATGAATGCGGCGTTCACGCGCTTCCTGGAACGGACCGGCGTGAAGCTCGTCGCCCTGCACGGTGACACGCTGTCGGGCTTCACGGAGCGAGTCACTGAGTGGGCAGAGGGAGCAATGGCGTCCGGCAAACTCGTGTTTCTGCGGCGTTTCGACAATGGCATCGCCGGCGACTGGTTGTTCGCGTTTCCGCGAAATTTGCCCGACTGGCTCTCGTATCGAGCCTACGACCGCGATGCGGCCGGCCTCACACCCGAAGAGAACCTGCGCCGCTACTTCGAGGGTGAAGCGACGTACAACGGCAGCACGTTCGGGCGCCTGGAGATTCCTGCTGCGCACGAGACCGTCACCCGCGAGCTGAAGATCTCAGGATGGGTCCTCTCGCCGAACGGCATCCGCAGCGCGACCGCTCTTATCGACAACGGACGCCTTCGCATTCCGATGCACCACTACCAGCGGCATGACGTGAAAAGCCGCTTTCCGTGGTATCCCAACGTCCCCGAGCCCGGCATCGCGGCCATTGTCCCGAAGCGGCCGAAGGGCACGCCCCGCGACACCGACATTCAGATCGAGATCGTCGACGGGGCAGGCAAAGTCACGCGATTCCGCGACCGCCCGCTCCGCTGGAATTGACGCGAACCGCGTCTATCTTCTCTGTGCGACCCGGAACAACACCACGCCGCGGTACCGCTCCACCCTGCGCCAGTCGCCGGGAGCGTTCCGCCGCTCATCTGAATCGTCACCAGTATGGCGTCGGCCGGAAGCCGTGGCTCGGCGCCGTACACCGCCAGGATGTAGGTCCGTTCGTGATCGTCGAAGTCGAGAAATCACGGCCGTGCATCCTACTCCTGCCGGCCGCGTTCTCTACCGAACGGTGGAGAAAAAACTGACCTTCACGGGAGTGCACCTCCGGAGCCGATCGCCGATCCTGTCTCTGCCAGGAGGAGCTTCATGCCCGATTCTCACGTCCGCTGCCCGTTCTGCCGCCGGCCGATCGTCGAAACCGCGGTCGGCTTCGCCTACCTCCGAACGACGATCGCTCTTCACTTCGACGGCTGCAGTTACCGGCCGGACGGTCCCGGCCCTGCCCGATCGGGCGGAGGTTGCCGACGAGCTGGCTTCCGCCGCCACGGCGCTGCTTCTCACGATTCCCTGACGATCAGCTCATGAGAACAGACGCCGAGATTCTGCTCCGCTCCGCGATTGCGGATGCGGGGGCATATCTGAAGATGATCCTGATCGATTCGCATGTCCAGGTCGAAGTCATGCGAGCACTTGCGCACGCCATGAGAGTGGCAGACTCGATCGCCGCGCAGCCCGCCGGACAGGCGGCGGTCGACCCGGCGGCGCTGCGCAGTGTGGCCGACCGCCTCAGGGAGGCCGTGGCCGGCCTCGGCGCGAACGACTTCAAGGCGTGGATCGAAGAGACGGCCGCGGAGCTCATCGAATTCTCCCCGCACAGCGACGCGGTGGGATGAGACGCTCGTTCGCTTCCGGCGCGCCGTGAGAGTCTACGCGGTGTGCGGGAGAGTCCGTTTCGACTGAACCGTGCGCGATCGCAGGATGGTGGTGATCGTTTCGGCGGGGACGGGATGGCTGAGCAGGTAACCCTGGATGGAATAGCAGCCGTGCGAGGCGAGGAACGCGAGCTGGTCGTCGGTCTCCACCCCTTCGGCCGTGACGCGCAGCTTCAGTGCGTGCGCCATGGCGATCACGGCGGCGACGATGCCGGCATCGCTGGCGTCGGACATCATGTCCTCGACGAACGTCCGGTCGATCTTGAGTCCGTCGATGGGAAAGCGCTTGAGGTAGTTCAGCGACGAGTGCCCGATCCCGAAGTCGTCGATCACGATGCTCACGCCGAGGTCCTTCAGCTCGTGCAGGATCTCCGCGGTGACGTCCGGATTCTGCATGGCGGTGCTCTCGGTGATCTCGACTTCCAGCCTCGTCGGATCGATCGCGTAACGCTCCAGCGTGTCGCGGATGGTCCGCACCAGCTGCCGCTGCTGGAACTGCGCGGCCGAGACGTTCACGGCGACGCGAACGGGATTCTTCCCACCCCAGACTCCCGCGTGCTGCGCCGCCGTATCGAGGACGAACTCACCGATCGGAACGATCAGGCGGCTTTCTTCCGCGGCGGCGATGAACGCGGAGGGGGGAACGATCCCCACTCCCGGCCGATCCCAGCGCAGCAGCGCCTCGACCGCCACGACGCTGCGCGTCCGGACGTCGAACTGCGGCTGGTAGAGAACGATGAACTCGTTGCGCTCGATCGCCTGGCGCAGCGAGTTCTCGAGCGCCAGCCGTTCCGCCGCCAGCTGCGTCATCGACGGCGTGCAGAGCTCGTAGGTGTTCTTCCCCGCCTCCTTGGCCCGGTAGAGCGCGTTGTCGGCGTTCTTCAGCAGCGACTCCGCATCGGTCCCGTCGGCCGGCGACATCGCGATGCCGATGCTGCACGTGACGTACAGCTCGTGCCCGTCGACGGTGATGGGACGGGCCACGATCTCCAGGATCTTGCGAGCGACGAGCGTCGCATCCGCCGGCCTGTACAGATCCATCAGCAGGATCGTGAACTCGTCGCCGCCGACGCGCGCCACCGAGTCCTCCTCGCGCACGCACGCTTTCAGCCGTTCGGCCATCCCCTGCAGCAGATGGTCGCCGACGGTGTGGCCGAGGGTGTCGTTGATCAGCTTGAAGCGATCGAGGTCGATGAAGAGGACCGCCGCCTGCCGCCCGCGGCGCTCGGAGTAGGCGAGGGCCAGCGCCAGCCGCTCCGTGAACATGGCCCGATTCGGAAGATCGGTCAGCGCGTCGTGGTAGGCCTGATACCGGACCTTCTCCTCGGCCAGCTTGCGATCGGTGATGTCGATGACGGTGGCCTCCAGGATCTCCCCCTGGGGAGTGCGGGCCAGGCTGACGTTCTGCAGCACCCACAGCGGCGTCCCGTCGGTGCGTTGCAGTGACGTCTCGACACCGCTGACCGCCCCATCCGCGCGCAGACGCCGGATCAGTTCCTCGGCATCGGCGCGATCGGTGTACGAATCGAAGATGCTTCGATCGCTCAGCTCGCCCAGCGCGGAGAGACCGAGGATCCGGAGGCAGGCTTGATTGCAGTCGAGGATCCGGCCGTCGATCCGCGCTCGATAGACGCCGGCCAGATTGCGGTCGAAGAGCAGCTTGAAGCGCTCGGCCGAGGCGCGAATGAGCCGGATGCGGTATTGATGGGCGGTCCACGCCGCGGCCAGGACCAGCAGCGCCGCCGCGACCCAGAAGAGCGCCGTCTGGTAGAAGAACGGCTGGACCGTGAACGGCACGCTCGACGCCGGACTGACGACGCCTTCCCCGTTGACCGCGCGGACGTCGAAGCGATACCGCCCGGGTGGAATGTTCGTATAGTACGCCACACGCCGTGTCTCGGCATCGGTCCAGTCGTCGTCGAAACCGAGCAGCCTGTAGTGAAACCGCAGTTTGTCGGGCGTCTTGAACGTGGGGCTGGTGTAGTGAAACTCGAGGGTGTGGTGCCCGGGAGGAACCGTCGTGCCGGGGGCGACCTTCGTCCGGTCGACATAAATCTCGCCGATGAGCACCGGCGAAACCGGCTCCGAAACGAGCGCATCTTCGGGATCGATCGCCACCACGCCTCCCGTCGTGGCGAACCACATCGTGCCATCCGGCGCTTTCCACGCCACCGGCTGGGTCCCGCCGTTGCACTCGCGGCTTCTCATTCCATCGGTGCGGCCGTAGATCACCGAGTGAAGTCTCGCCTGCCGCCCCTCGGCCACCGAATTGAGATCGGCGAGCGAGGCGCGGAAGATCCCCTTGTTCGAGCTCATCCAGAGATTTCCGCGGCGATCCTCCAGGATGGAGAAGACGCTGTCGTCCTGCAGCCCCTGCTTGTTCGTGATGGCCTTGAACCGGCCGTCCTTGAAGCGATTCAGCCCGCCGCCCGCCGTCCCGATCCAGATCGTTCCTGCCGCGTCTTCGTG
>DATLFC010000104.1:0-3826 GCA_035525015.1 Thermoanaerobaculia bacterium
GTAGACCGGCTCGTGGCCGAGCTTCGTGAGGGCGGTGAAGACTTCCTCGCGATCGAGTTTCGGCCGCTTCCGCTTGCGCGCCGCGCCGGTGTCCTCCATGTTCTGGCCGGGGTACTCCTCCGTCTCGTGCCAGAGCTCGTAGAGAACTCCGACCTTCATGCCGTCTTCTTCCGGCGCGGACGACGGCGGCCGACGAAGAAATTCATGGAGAGCGTGGTGATGTACGTGGTCAGCTCGACGATGTGCTCCGCCTCGCGGTTCGTGTCCACCAGGAGCCCGAGCTCATCCGCTTTCGCGGCCACCGACTCGACGAGCGTCTTGACGAGCGGGCGGCGAACCCCGGTCCAGTAACTGACCTTGTCGACGATGTCCTTTCGGTGCTGCATGACCACGCCGCCGGCCTTTTTCGCCCGATCTTCCGCGACCTCGCCGGGCTGCAGGAAGATGTCGTCGAGGTCGGAATCGAGGGCGAGGTCGGCGATCACGTCCGACTCGTCGCGGGCGTGCTCCTTGTAGAACTCTGCGATCGTTTCTTCCATGTCTTCGACGGTGAAGTCGGTCTCGCCGAGGGGACGCTTCGGGTGCTGGTCACCCACTTCGTGGCAGATCCGGTCGACGTAGCGCAGTTTTTTCATGGCCGGCCAGCTCCGGTACTTCTGCCGCCACTTCGATCCGGGCGTCAGCCACACCGCGAAGGTCTCAGCGAAGTCCTCGTCCGGATGTTTCTGCGCGTACCACCCGGCGACGTGCCGCACGTAGTTCTTCGAAAAGGGAACGAAGCTGTATCGATCGCGATACGGACGACGGAAAGGGCCGAAAAGCTCGTGCCACTCTTCCGTATTGTACAACTCGTACGCGTAATTGAACGCGTGTCCCGCTTCGTGGCGCATGTACATCATGATCTCGCGTTCATTCTCGAGATCGTTCACCGCGCTCTCGATCGCGCCGAGCCGCGAATCGGCGAGATAGAACGGCACGCCGATCACCGGTTCCTCGGATGGACAGCCCCACTCGCTGGTCAGATAGAACGCGGGACGAAAATGCTTCAGCCCTTTCGCATCCAGCTCCTTGAAGAGCTGTTCGACGTAGCGCTCGATCGGCGAGCCCTCGAGCTTCAGACCCAGCTCGCGGATCGGCATCGGAAGCAGATGCTGGACGTCGCGCGGCGCCTTCTCGAAGATCATCGTCGGCGCTTTGGGACGCCCGTCGGAGGCACGTTCAAATTGGGTCACGGCTGTCTGAGGGGTCCTTTCTGCGATGGCCGTTCCAGGCGGCGCTCAGCCTATCGCAGGTCGCCACGGCCCGGCGTGAATGCCGCAACTGATTGAACCGTTGGCTAGTTACGGTCCGTCATCGGAGGCCGAGGAGGCCCAAACCCTCCTGGTCGCCAGCGGCGACCAGGGTGTCGCGGGCCACTCCCCGAGCCCGATCCGTCGGATTCCGCTGGATCGCCTGGCGGAGGACCTCACGCGATTCCGCCGTCCGTCCACGCCCGGCCAGCACCGCGGCGAGCGCCCCCCAGGCCTCGACGTGATCCGGATAGAGCTCGATCTCGCGGCGGAGCTCGCGCTCCCCCTCCTCGACCCGGCCGAGCTGCAGAAGCGCTTCCGCTTTGCGGTAATGAAAGGTGCGGGGCGGCGGCGCAGCCTCGATGTCGTTGAGAAGCTGGATCGCGCCCACGGCATCGCGAGCCTCGATCAGAAATTCGGCGAGACGGAATCGGATATCGGCCCGGGCGGGGAATCGTGCGACGGCCTGTCGCATCGTGGCGATCGCGTTCGCCGTCTGGCCGAGAGCGAGCTGCGATTCGGCGAGGAGCGTCCAGGCGTCGACCAGCTCCGGAGCCTCGCTTGTCAGGGGAGTCAGGATCTGGACCGCGCGCGTGTACTGCCTGCTTCGGAATGCGATGAGGCCGCCCTTGAGCGATCGGAGCGTCAGAATGCGGTCTTTGGGATCGGGCAGCGCGCCGCTGGTCGACGACGCCGATCCGACGTAACCGAGCGCCGCGAGCGACCGGCGCTCTTCTTCAGTGACCGGCCCCGGGGCATTGAGTGACCGATCGATGTCCTGCATCCGCTCACGCATCGCCGCGGCGATGCGCCTCTCCTCGGCGATGATGTTCTCGCGCTCGGCGGGATCGCTGCGGTAGCGATACAGCTCGCTGCGCGGCGCGTCGATGTAGTGATGCGAGTCATCGACGATCGAAAACGACTCGCTCCAGCCGAGGTGCAAACGGGGGAAGAAGGTCTCGCTGTAAATCGACCGTGGCGCTTCCGGCGAAGCGAGCAGCGAGCGGCCGTCGAGACCGTTGTTGGGCGGCAGTCCAAGCACGTCGAGAATCGTCGGGAAGACGTCGACGAGTCCGACCGTGTGGGACACGGTCTCTCCCGCCCTCCGATTTCCCGGCAGCTTCACCAGGAGAGGAACCTGGATCGCCTCGCGGTAGAGGAAGACACCGTGCTCGTCCTCGTCATGGTCGCCGAGACCTTCTCCATGATCGGAGAGAACGAAAATCAGCGCGTCGCGGTAGAGACCTCGTTTCTCCAGATCGTCGAGGAACGATCCGAGGACCGCGTCGGCCGCGGTCACCTCGCCGTCGTATCCCGATCGCGGGCGGACGACCGTTGCGGGAGGTTCGTAAGGCGCGTGCGGCTCGAAGAGATGGAGAAAACCGAAAACGTTCCTGCCGCGGCGGGCGTGCAGCCATCGCGTCAATGCCTCGCGCGTGGCATCCCCGCTCCGTTCGTGGCTGGCCGGCGGGAGAACATCGTCGAAGAACTGAAACGCCGTTGCCGATCCCGTGGCCCGGCGCAGCACGTAGCTCGAAACCGCGGCGCCCGTTCCATACCCGAAGGCGCGAAGCGTCGACTGGATCGTCTGCAGCGCGCCCTCGATGACGTAGCCGCCGTTGTCGCGAACGCGATGCCCCGGCGGAAGCAGTCCGGTGAGGATGGATGCATGGGAGGGGAGCGTCAGCGGTGTGTGGCTGAAGGCGTGCTCGAAGAGGATCGCGTCTTCGCGGAACCGGTCGAATGACGGCGTCACCGCGCCGGCGTCGCCGTAAACCGAGAGTCTGTCGGATCGCAGCGTGTCGATGGAGATGATGAAGACGGGGATCTGGGGATTCAGCGGCGCAGCCGGCTCCGGCGATCCGCAGGAGAGGGTGAGAGCCGCAGCGAGGAGCGCCGCGTGGAGTCGCATGGGGAGATTATCGGTGACTCCCCCTCATCCGGCCCTTCGGGCCACCTTCTCCCCCGCCAGGGCGGGGGAGAAGGCTCTGAGGGCCAGGTCGCGGCATAATGCCGCCCCATGCGTACACTGCTCATCGCCGCCCTCATCGCCGCCACATCGAGCCTCGGAGCGCAGGCACCGGAGCAGGGCCGCTTCATCGAGTCGCCCGGCGCCGTGCTCCCGGAGCGCGCCCGCGCCGAGGCGGTGAACCGGATGCTGAAGGACCGCCTCGACAATCTCCTCCCTGCGCTCATGCGCGAGGCCGGCCTCGACATGTGGATCGTGATCAACCGCGAGTACGCGGAGGACCCGGTGTATCTCACGCTCGTTCCCGAGCCTGTCTTCGCCGCGCGCCGCACCACCATCCTCCTCTTCTTCGATCGCGGGCCGGAGAAGGGCCTCGAGCGGCTGACCGTCAGCCGCTACCCGATGCGCGGCTTCTACGAGGCAGCGTGGGAGGGAGGGGCCATCGACGAGCAGTGGACCCGCCTCGGCGCGGTGATCCGCGAGCGGAACCCGAAGCGGATCGGCGTCAACGTCAGCCGGCACTGGGCCTTCGCCGACGGGCTTTCGCACGCGCTCCACCAGCGCCTGA
>DATLFC010000277.1:0-3488 GCA_035525015.1 Thermoanaerobaculia bacterium
GGCTATGGCCCGGCCGCGGCTATCCGCCGCTCCATCTCCTCGGGCGATACGTCCTCGACGTGCGTGGCGATCCACCACAGGTTGCCGGTGGAGTCGGCCACGCCCGCGGAGCGATCGCCGTAGAACTCGTCCTTCGGCTCGCGGACCGATTTGCCGCCCGCTTCCACGGCACGCTTGTACATCGCATCGACGTCCGGAACGTAGAGGTGCAGCATCGACTGCATGGCCGGGTAGTCGTCGCCCGCCTGGCCGAGCATGATCATCGAGTCGCCGACGCGAATGGCGGCGTGCCGCACCTGGCCATTCTCATTTTCATGTTTCTCGACTTCGCTCGCGCCGAATGCCCGCTTCGCGAAGTCGAGCACCGCCGCCGCGTCGGACGACAGTAGAAACGGTGTGACCGTGTGATATCCCTCGGGAATGGCTTTGGCTGTCATGATCGTCCCTCCAGTCGTTGCAATGCCCGTTCGGTAGCCGCCAGCATCGCCCCGGCGCCGACCGGCGCGCCGGTGGCCTCCGTCATCCAGAGATCGGGCGTGACGCTGCCGATTTTCGACATCCGCTCGAACTCCGGACCGATGCTGCCGGCCTTCTCCATCTGTTCCTCGATCTGATGGGCGATGAGATGGCCGATCGGGTAGTCGGGCAGATAGAGGAAGTTGTTCACCATGTGCGCGTAGACGCCGAGGAGCGTCACGTCGCGACGGTTGAAGACGGGGGCGTAGTAGCGGTTCCAGATGTCTTTCGAGATCTGCACTACGGCCTCGCGGAGCTGCGCGGGCGTGGCCTCGGGGTGGTCGTACATCCAGTGCCACATGGCCATGTCGACCAGCGCCACGCCGGCGATCTCGTACGTGTTCCAGAAATCGTTCAGCGTCTGCAGCGCTTCGGCTTCCTTCGAGGGACTGGCCAGCCCGAGCAGCTCCAGATCCTTCGCCTGGAAGACGAAGGCCAGCGCCTCGGTGAAGGCGGTGTTCGGCACGCTGGCCAGCGTGTAGTGGTCGATGTCCTTCAGGGAGAAGACCTGCTCCACGTTGTGGCCCATCTCGTGGACGGCGATGTTGTAGCCCTTGTAGTCCATCCCGTCCGCGCCGACGCGCGTCCGCAGCCGCGGGTTGTCATCGCGCCGCGCGGCGGGCATGGCGTGGCCGGAGCCGCGCGCCGGATCGACTTCGATGTTGGCGGCCAGGTAGGCGGCGCGCTCCTTCGAGAACCCGAGCTTCTGCAGCAGCACCGGCATGTCGCGCTTGTACGCCGCGGCGTCGGGATAGCGTTTGCGGACGATCGCGTCGAGCTGTTCCGGCGAATGCGCGCTCTGGGCGCGGAAGCCGTTGTACCAGATGTCGAACGGCTCGAGCTTTCGCCCGAGACGCCGTTCGATGAGCCGGGCCACGCGCGGCACGAGCGGTGAGCCGAGCACCTGCTCGAGCATCGCCTTCACCCGCTCTTCCGGGATCTGCCGGTCCTCGTCGAAGCGGCGGTCGATGTGCGTGGGGGCGGTCGGCGAATAGGGATCGACGAGCTTCGCCGCCCGGAACGTGTTCTGGATGACCGCGTAGCGCGGCGCGCCGCTCGCGTCGAACGTGTGCGGATGCGTCGGCGTGTGGTCCGCGTCCGTCACCTTCGCCGGCGTGACCTGGTTCGAATGCGGATTCCAGTCGAGAGCGGGGTTGTCGATCACCTGAGTGGGAATCGACTGGTCGACGATCCGCTCCATCACGCGCTGGATCATCCGCTGCTTCGGCAGCGCTTCCTTTGACGGGAGGCTGTAGCTCGACTTGATCTCGTCGCGGAGATTCCAGTGCTCGAGGAGACGCATCTTCGGCGGGAAGAGACGCTGCCCCCTGTCGTCGACGAGGTGGTGCATCCAGATGTTGTAGGTGGCGACGTACTGGTCGGCGTCGCCGCGGGCGCGGGCGATGGCGAGGTTGACCTCGGACGGGATGCGCTTCGAGAAGCGCAATGCCAGCTTCGCCTCCGCCCACTGGCGGCGGCTCCAGTCGTCGCCTTCGGTCAGCCGCTGCTCGAGCGTCGTCAGCGGGAAGTTGAGAAGGACGACGAAGGCCAGCTTGTTCTCGAACAGATCATCGGTGACGTGCGCGTAGGGGTCCCACGCCGCCATGATCTGGTCGAAGGGATGGACGGTGCCGAGGTCGAGGTCGGACTGCTGGCGCCAGTCGCGGCCGATCTCGAGCATGTGCCCGTCGAGCGACTCGAACCCGGACAGCAGCCGGTCGAACAGAGCGTCGCGCGTCTGCGGATCGCCGGCGTAGTGAGTCCGGACGAACGTCGCGAACGCAGCGGCGTCACCATCCTCGGCGCGCCAGAACTGCGCCACCTGCCGCACGCCGCGCTCGATGTGCGGCCGCTGCGCCTCGCCGTACTTCGCCACCAGTTCCTGCTGGAGCAGGGTCATCGTTTCGTTCATTCCAGGATTGGCGGAAGCGAATAGAAGCACTGCCGCAGTGACCATTTTCAGCATCAGGCCCTCCGGGGCGGATTCTAGTCCCACCCGTTGGGGTGGGGGCGATCCCGCCCCTCCGCGCCTGCTCCACCGCCCTGCAACGCGTGGTGCCAGAGCGCGTGACAACCGACACTGGGCATCGTAGCGAAAGACACGCTGCGAGGAGAAAGCAAAATGCCCAACCCGTACAACCTCGACACTCTCGAATGCTCGATCTGCCCGGTCCGTTCGCAGCGCCGTTTCTGCAGCACGGCCTCGAAGGCTCTGGCCAACGTCAGCAAGTTCTCGACGTTCTATCCGAAGGGATCGCTGTTGTACGTCGAGGGGGAAAAGGCCCGCGGCGTTTTCATCCTCTGCGCCGGTCGCGTGAAGCTGACGACTTCGTCGGCCGAAGGGCGCAACCTGATTCTCCGCACCGGCGAACCGGGCGAGATCCTCGGCGTGAGCGCGGTGATCAGCGGCCGGCCCTATGAGACTTCGATCGAGACGCTCGAGCCGTGTCAGGTCAATTTCATCCGCGCCGACGATTTTCTCGGCATGATCAAGAACGACAAGGAAGCGATGCTCAGCACTGCCGTCCAGCTGAGCGCCGACTACTTCGAGGCGCAGCGCGAGGTACGGACGTTCGGCCTGGCCCGCAACACGGGTGAGAAGCTGGCGCGCCTGGTCCTCGACTGGTGCTCGACCGGCGAACAGACACCGCGCGGCATCCGTCTCAAAGTCCTCATGACGCACGAAGAGATCGCCCAGATGATCGGCACGACCCGCGAAACGGTGACGCGCCTGCTCAGCGAGTTTCGCCGCAAGAAGGTCATCGAGGTGAAGGGTTCGACCTACTGGGTCTCCGCCCCCGCTTCGCTCGAAGCGATGGTGACGGTCTAGGCCGCTAAGGGCGCTCCTTCTTCTTCGCCCGGTGCGTCGGCGGCGCGGTCCACGGGTCGTCGGGCCAGGGATGCTTCGGATAGCGGCCGCGGAGCTCCTTGCGGACCTCCTGGTAGGTGGTGTTCCAGAAGCTGCGGAGGTC
>DATLFC010000284.1:0-3723 GCA_035525015.1 Thermoanaerobaculia bacterium
GGCGTACGACTGTTCCGCCCACCCGCAATCACTCGCACTCTCCGGCTTCGGGTCGGAAGAGGCTGATCGCGAAGGAAGAGACGAAAAAGCAATCAGCAAAGAGAAGGACTGTCCTTGACGATCGCTTTCATAGAACGTACCACGCGTTCAGCCGCGAGCGGCGACCACGAGCCAGCGGCCGAGCGACACGGCGGCTGCCGCCGATCATCGAAAACGCGATCTGCAGCCGGCGTGACGCCGAACAAGTTGGCATGCACGAGGCGCTTCAGCGCCGGGCCAGCGAACGGCCGCTCGTCGGCTGCTACGCGGAGTTGGGCGGCGCAAACCGCCCTGACTTCAGACCGAATTCATCGGGACTCCCGATGCTCGGGCGCCGACTCGAGGAATATGGGCTGCCCGACCGCGAGCCGCCCACGTCGAATTGTAGTGCCGTAGACCCCAACCTTGTTGTCCCTCACCCGAACAATCGCCTTCAGCAACTCGGAGGTGGGACGCGCCGAGTCCGGGTCAAAGTTCACCATCGAGCATCGCTCGTCGCGATTAGTGATGCCGATAGCGGCGGCCTCGTTGCCTTGTCCGAACGAGAGCACGCCTCCCACCCATTCGTCCTCTTCGTACGGAATTGATCGGAGTGATGCGATCAGGATGTTCGGTCGGAATCTTCGGACGTCTGGCCGCGGCGCAGCGAGGCTGGCAGCTTGACCGACCGTGGTGGAGGTAATCACGGAAATGCTCGCTTCGTCGAAGATGCCACGGTTGAGATACATCATCTCGACCGGTGAACCATGGCGGCGCCCGACTTCCGCCGCCAATTCTTCGCCGAAGAGAGCCAGCTCCTCTCCTTCTGGCGTGCAAACGTGCGTCGGCAGGTTCCCATCAACGGCGGGGGCCCGCCGCTGTGGAGCAAAGAGAATGAGCTCCGGAAGTTTGCTGGCGGTCAGCCACGGAAAACCGCTGCGATCGTCGGCCCGACGGAAGGCGAGACGCCGGTCACCGTCAAGACCGTGCCAGCCCAGGTCGGCGACGTCGAGAAGCTCGCCGCTCATGGACTTCACTGGGTACCGGAAGAGCGCCTCTACTTCACCAATTTTGATAGGCATGCTCGCCGTCGTCCGCCCAACTCCGCAATTCGGTTGGGATGGGATGTATATACAGGTAGATGCAACTTCATACGAATGGATATCTACATCTACAGGTAGATATCCAGGGGGGAGGGGGCGCGCGCGGTCGTCAGATCTCGCGGAGGGCTCGGGTGATGGGGAGGCGGGCGGCGGTGATGGCGGGGAGGAGGCCGCCGATGACGCCGGCGACGATGGCCAGGGCCACCGCGAACAGGGCCACCCCAGGGGTGATCCGGAAGTTGAACGCGACCTCGGAGAAGGTGATGAAGTTCGCCGTCCCGGTGGCGATGCCGTTGACCGGGAGGGCCAGGATCACGCCGGCGACGCCGGCCAGGCCGCCGACCACGATCGCTTCGATGACCACCGAGAGCAGCACGTGGCGGCGCTTGAAGCCGAGGGCGCGCATGGTGGCCAGCTCGCGCTTTCTCGAGGCCACGGCCGAGAACATCGTGTTCATCGCTCCGAGCGTCGCGCCGAGAATCATGAAGAAGGTCACGATCGTGACGAGGATGCGGATACCGAGAAGGCCCTTGGTCTGGTCCTCGTAGTACTGGTACTCGCTCTTGCTCTGCAGCTTCAGACGGGCGTCGGTGCTGATCTGGGCGCCGATGCGCTGGAAGGCGGCGGCGCTCTCCGGTCGCAGGAGCACGGAGGAGAATTCGGGCCGTTTCTGCGCCAGGCCGAGGTATTCGACGTCGGTCCAGATCTCGGAATCGAAGCTGGTGTTCCGCGCTTCGAAGGCGCCCACCACCGTCCAGCGTCGCGGGCCGAACTGGAAGCTGTCGCCGATGCCGGTATTCACGAAGCGCTTCTGCATCCGGCGGGAGACGATCACTTCACTGACGCCGGGGTTGAACATCCGCCCGTCGACGAGCCGGACGTACGGTCGCAGCTCGAACGCCTTCGGCGTGACGCCGCGGACGTTGATGTTCGATCCGGTCGGGTTGTCGTAGCGCGGCAGCTTGAAGATGATCACCAGCTCGGGAGAGACGAGCGGCTCATTGCCGGCGCCCTTCTCGATTCCTTCCAGCGAGCGGATGATGCGGTACTTGTCGCGCGTGACCCAGCTCGTCGACTCCGCCTGCGCACCTTCCCGCAGCACCATCAGGTTCTCGGGTGAGCCCGATGAGACCAGCGCCTCCTGCACGCCGGTGTAGAGCGCGAGCATCGCGACCATCACCGCGATGACGATGCCGATGCCGGCGATGGTCATCAGCGTGGAGACCTTCCGGCTGACCAGGTTGCCGATGTTGTATTTGAGAGGGATGGCCATGCCTCACCACACCTTGCGCAGCCCGTCGACGACCGACAGGCGCGCCGAGCGCAGCGCCGGCAGGCCTCCGGCCAGGAAGCCGACGACGACCGCCGCGGCGAGACAGATCGCCGCGGTCTCGGCGTTCACCCCGAAGTTGACCAGGAAACCCTGCGTCACTTCGGTCATGTTCACGACCTTGTAGACCGCCTTCGCGCCGAAGGTACCGAGGGCGCCGCCGATCAGGCCGAGGGTCACGAATTCGATCAGCATCAGCGTCAGGATCGTGCCGCTGGTGAAGCCGATCGCCTTGAGCACCGCCACTTCCGTCACCCGCTCCCGGGCGGTCATGCTCATGGTGATCGCCGCCAGCAGCACGACCATGAAAATGGCGCAGATCGACACGACCGTGAACAGCAGCTTGATGTTGCCGATCATGGCCATGAACTGCTGCTGGAACTCCTTCTCCGTGAACGTCTCGGTCGGATACTCGGAGTTCTTGAACATCTCGTCGATCTGCTGGCTGATGCGCGCCATGTCCTTCGGGTCCCTGACTTTCACCCAGAACGTACCGGCCGTCGAGCCGGTCATGTCCTTCACCGACTCGTAGAAATAGTCGAAGTGGAAGAAGAGCGAAGAGGAATCGAAGTGGTGGTTGGATACGCCGCGGATCGTCAGCTCCGGATCGAAGGGGAAGATCTGGCCGATGAGGGTGATGCGGTCGCCGATCTTCCACCCGTACCGCGTGGCGAGCTCCGGCCCGACGATCGCGCCGGTACGGTCGGCTTTGAACGCCGCCATCTGGTCCTTCGGCACCTTGTAGTCGTCCCAGACGATCTCCATCTTGTCGTGGTCGATGGCGAAGTTCGCGAAGAAGTTCTTCGGCTCCTTGTAGTAAGCGCCCACCCACTGCAGTTTGGCGATCTCGACGATCCCCGGTACGGTCCTGATCTTCTCCTCGTGCGCGAGGGGGAGAGGATTGCCGAGCGAGATGGCCGACTGCACACCGAGGCGGTTCTGGCCCTCCCCGGAGTCGGCGCCGGCCTCGAAGTTCTCCAGGATCGACAGAAGCGTGGCCACGAAGAAGAAGATCGCCGCCATCAGGACGAGCGTCAGGATCGTCCGCAGCTTGTTGCGGAAGAGGTTCCGCACGATGAGCTTCCGGAACTTCATGCTTCCGCACCGACCTGGCCCGCTTCGACGAGAACCCCCTTGTCGAGATGAAGCGTACGGCGCGCCCGGTCGGCGGCCTTCGGATCGTGCGTGACCATCACGATGGTCTTGTCATAATCGCGGTTCAGGCGCTGCATCAGCTCCAGGATTTCGTGGGCGCTCTTCGCATCGAGATCG
>DATLFC010000314.1:0-4933 GCA_035525015.1 Thermoanaerobaculia bacterium
CCGCTTCTCATCAAGCTGCCCGGAAGGGCCCGGGCAGGCGAAACGATGGCGCGACCGGTCGGTCTCGAGCAGGTGGCCGCCGCGGTGCTCAGCGTGGTCGACGGAACGGATTCGAAGGGAACGCTGCTCGACCCGGCCGCCCCCGATGCGCCCGTCTACAGCGAGTCGTACTACCCGCGGCTGCATTTCGGGTGGAGCGAGCTCCGCTCGCTGATCACCCGGGACCGTCATTTCATCGATGCACCCTCCCGCGAGCTGTACGACTACATTCGCGATCCGGGCGAGCTGAAGAATCTTGCCGGTACCGAACGCAGAACGGTTCACTCGCTGGCCGAGGTGGCACGTGGAATCGACGTCGCATTCGAGCAGCCGTCCGCGGTCGATCCGGAAGACCGGCGGAAGCTCGCGGCACTCGGGTACGTCGGGTCAGGCGGCTCCGCGTCGAAGACGCCGGCCGATCCGAAGGAAAAGGTGCAGATCGTGCGGGATCTCCGCCGGGCCTTCCTGTTTGCCGAGGCGGGGCGGCATCGCGATGCCATTCCACTGGCGGAGCGCGTCGTTTTTGCGGAGCCGGAAATCGTCGATGGCTGGGCCATTCTCGGGCGCAGCCGGGCGGCGGCGGGCCAGCGCGCGCTGGCGATCGAAGCATTCACCGAGGGCCTGCGGCGGTTTCCGGAAAGCGTCGACCTGGCACTTCTCACCGCGGACGAGTACGCCAGTGCCGGAGATTGGAAAGCGGCGGTGAAGTATGCGGAACTGGCGGCGGCCACCGATCCGGTGCTCGGGCACGAAGCGCTTGCGCGCTTCGCTGCCAGACGCGGCGACCTGCCGTCGGCGCGCCAGCACGCGGAGACGGCCGTCCTTCACGCACCGGGGCGCATTTCGACGCTGCTTCTTCTGGCCGATCTTGCACGGCGCAGCAACCGCCCGGCGGAGCAGCTGATGTGGCTCGATCGGGCGGAGCAGGAGATTTCCAACCGCGCTGTCTCTCTCATCGAAGGGCTGTCGTTCCGGCGCGGCGAAGCACTCCTCGCACTGGGGCGCGTCCCGGAGGCGGAAGCGGCGTTTCGCACCGAAGTCGTGCACTTCCCGCAGAACGTCGAGGCCTGGAGCCGTCTGGCCGTGGTGGTCGCCGCGCAGGGGCGGCGCGACGAAGCGCGCTCGATCCTCAGCGATGCGCTGAGGGTGAATCCGAACGATCGCATGCGCGAGCTTGCCCGCGAAGCGCTGGAGGTTTCCGGCGACCGGGATGGTCTGCGTCTGCCGGGTGAGCCTTGACAGCGATGTGCAGCGCGAGAATCCGGGCGACCGTTCTTCTTCTCGTTCTCCTGCCGCTGGCCTGCCGCCGCCCGGTCGAGCAGCCGCGCGCGACCTATGGCGACGCCCCGGTCATCATCATCTCGATCGACACGCTCCGCGCCGACCGGCTGCCGATGTTCGGCTATGAAGCGGTCGAGACGCCGCACCTCGACCGCTTCCGCGCCGACTCGATCCTCTTCCGCAACGCCTACACGCACGCGCCGCTGACGCTTCCCGCACACGCCTCCGTGCTGACCGGCCTGCTGCCCACCGAGCACAAGGTGCGCAACAACATCGGATACGTCCTCAGCGACGACATCCCGACGCTGCCCCGTATGCTGAAGGCGAAGGGCTATGCCACCGCCGCGGCCGTCTCGGCCTACGTGCTGCGCGGCTCGACCGGTCTGGCCCGCGACTTCGACGAGTACGACGACGGGATCCCCAGCCGTGGCCAGGCCGTCATCGGCCAACTGCAGCGTTCCGGCCGCGTCACCGTGGCGGCAGCCGTGCGATGGATCGAATCGCGGCGCGACGCTCCTTTCTTCTACATGCTGCACATCTTCGAGCCCCACTCGCCTTACGAGCCGGAGGAGCCCTTCCGCTCGCGGTACCGCGACCGGTACGACGGGGAGGTGGCCACGGCCGACGCCATCATCGGCGAATTCCTCGATCGGTTGCGCAGTCTCGGCGTGTACGACAAGGCGATCATCATCCTCATGTCCGATCACGGCGAGGGACTGGGGGACCACGGCGAGGCGGAGCATGGGATCTTCGTCTATCGCGAGACGATCCACGTCCCGCTTCTGCTCAAGCTCCCCGGCGCATCGCGGAAAGGGGAGGAGGTGGTGGCGCCGGTTGCGCTCATCGACATCGCTCCGACCGTCGCCTCGCTGACCGGCATGAGCACTCCCACCGGCATGCGGGGCCGGTCGCTGGTCGAACCGGCCGGCCCGTCGCGCGGCATCTACGCCGAGTCTCTCTATCCGCGCATTCACCTCGGCTGGAGCGAGCTCCGTTCACTCGTCGACTCCCGCTACCACTACATCGAAGCGCCCCGCTCCGAGCTGTATGACATCGTGAACGATCCGCGCGAGAAGACGAACGTGCTCGCCGACACGCGGCGTGTGGCCTCCGCGATGCGCGCCGAGCTCGCGCGCTACGACACGGAGATCGAGACGCCGCAGCAGGTCGATCCGGAGGAAGCGAAAAAGCTGGCGGCGCTCGGGTACCTGTCGACGCCGGCCGCGGCGGGGGACGGGCCGCTTCCCGATCCGAAGGACCGCATCGGTGAGGTCAACGACATGATCCGGGCCACGGACCTGATGCAGGCCCGGAAGTTCGATGCCGCCATCGCCGCCTTCCAGCGGATCGTCGATCGCAACCCGCGCTTTTCCGATGCCTGGACCTCGCTCGGCGGCGCGCTCGAAGGTGCGGGGCGGTATGACGAGGCCGCGGACGTCTACAGGCGCGCCATCGAGATTGCGCCGCTGCTGGCCGGGGAGTTCGGTCTGCGGCGCGGCAACGTACTGCTCCGGCTGGAGCGTCTGGACGAGGCGGAGCAGCATGCGCGGCTGGCTGAGGCGACGAACCCGGGGGCCATGTACGTGCTGCTGGCCAGGATCGAGCTGGCCCGGCAGAACTTCGCGGCGGCGGAAGCGCAGGCGCGCGCGGCGGCGAACGATCCGAACTACCGGCTGGGGGGCGAGCTGATGCTGGCGCAGATCCTGGCGCAGCAGGGGAGAGCGGCCGAGGCGCTGCCGATCGTGGAGAGTGTGGGGGGGGAGATCGAGAGCCAGGAGCTCGGCCCGATCGAGGCGTACGGTCTGATTCGCGGCGACGTGCTGGCACGGCTGGAGCGGTATGAGGAAGCCATCGAGGCGTTCCGCGGCGAGATCGAGCACTTCCCGTCCAACCAGCAGACGTACGCGAATCTCACGCTCGTCTATCTCCTGCTCGATCGACCGGCCGATGCGGAGCGGACGCTCGAACAGATGGTGCGGGCCAATCCGGGGCCGCGCTCGATGCTGTTCGCGGCCCGTACGCTGGAGAACCTCGGCGATGCTCGCGGCGCCGCACGGTGGCGGCAGCGTGCCGAACGCCTGCGGTGACGAGTGCTCTGGAGCGCCGGTGTTCTCACCGGCGCTCCGAAGTATCTAGTTCCTGGCGTTCAGCAGGTGCCACTCCGCGTTTTCGCGGACGTAGGCCGGCCGCTTGCCGCGAACGTGGTGCATTTCCGCCGCGGTCTCGAGCATGAGCTGGAACTTGGCGAGCATGGTCCGCTGCAGCGGACGGGGGAGCGCCTTCAGCTCGTCGAGGAGTCGCGACGTTGCGAACTCGTCCTCGCCCAGCTCCCACGGCGCGATCTGTTTCTCGACCGACCCGCCGAAGAACTGCGCCTCGGTCAGGCCGTAGACGCTGAGGAGTCTCTTGAGCTGCGAGATCTTCAGCGATCCGATCCGCTGTCCCGTCTCGAACGAGCTGATCGTTTTTTCTCCGACGCCGGAGAGCTTCGCTACATCCTTCTGACTCAATCCGCGCAGGCGGCGGATCTCCCGTAGTTTCAGAACCAGATCCATTGGCTTCCTCTCGTTTCTCAAAAACGCCGCATCAGGCCGACGACCACTCCCTGCACCGCGACATCGCGGGCAGAGGCGAAGATCGGGCTCATCATCGAGTTCGCCGGCTGCAGGCGGACGCGCTCGCCCTCCCGGTAAATCCGCTTGAGGGTCACCTCACCGTTGACGTTCGCTACGACCATCTCGCCGTTGTCGGCGCGCTCGCGGCGGGAGATGATCACGAGATCCCCGTCGAGGATCCCGTCGTCGACCATCGAATCGCCGCGCACTTTCAGGACGTAGTTCTCGCCGCGCGAGGTGAGATGTTCGGGCACGGCGATCGTTTCGTCCTGGACGTCGACGTCCAGCGGACGTCCGGCAGCGATGTAGCCGAAAAGCGGAAGCTCGCGGACTCCGGAATCGCGCGACTCCTGCTTCTCGACCAGCTCGACACCTCGCTTCTGATTCCAGTCGCGGCGGATCAGACCCTTCTTCTCCAGGAGGGACAGGTGCTTGTAAACCGTCCCGTATGACGAGAACCCGAAGTGCTCGCAGATCTCGCGGTGAGTGGGGGCGATTCCGCGCTCCTGCTGGAACTCCCGGATGAAGTTCAGGATGTCGCGCTGCCGTTCGGTCACGTACTTCATTTCACCCTCGCATCCGACAATCTAGGCGGTAATAGGGCGAAAGTCAAGCGGTAGTAGAGCGAAAAAAGGGCGCCCTTGGTACTGGGTCAGTTTGAGGGTCGGCTTGTAACAGCACCTTGAGCGGTCAGGATGTATCCTGAGGGTGGTATGCCCAAGCGTAAGCCACCAGCCGATCCCGTCGAGGCGGCACATTCTGTTCTAGAGGAGATCATGCGCCGCGACGAACGGCGCAACGCCACGAAGAATAGCGCCGCCGTCGCGCTAGGCCGCCTGGGTGGCCTGAAGGGTGGGCCAGCTCGCGCCGCCGCCCTGACTCCCGAGCGGCGGTCTGAGATCGCGAAGAAAGCCGCTGCCGCCCGAGAAGCGAAGCGAAAGAAAAAACACTAGCGGAACCTCAATCGTCGAGCAACTCCGGGTAGGTAGTATCTTCTG
>DATLFC010000316.1:0-3428 GCA_035525015.1 Thermoanaerobaculia bacterium
CGAGACGGCGGGCGAGAAGCTGACCCGGTAGAGATGCCGGCTGAGCGCAAACCATGAGCCCGCCGGGAGCGCCCGCCCTCCCGCGCCGTATCCACCGACGACGCGCGCCTGGAGATCGAACTGCGGGACGCCGCCGCCGAAGTAGTGAATGGCCACTTCCTCCACCCCCTCCTCGCGCAGCCAGCGATCGAGCCGCAGCAGATCCTGCCCCCAGTCGAGATTCGAATCGATCAGATAGCGATCGGCGTTGCGGTGCGACCCGATGAGCTGGTTGAAGTAGCTGATGTAGGAAGGCCAGGCCCTCAGGTTCTCCGCACCGTGCCAGACGAGGAGCGCCACGGCGGCCATCACCAGACGGCGCGGCGCGGTGGAGAGAACGATCGCCGCGGCGGCGAAGAGGAAAGGAAAGATGGGAAGGATGTAGCGGATCCCGAGCGCCAGCTCGCCGGCGGCGGCGATGCCGAGGAAGAGCGCCGCGAACAGAAGACACGACACCGCGGCGAAGGTCATTCGCCGCCGCGCGGCGGCCAGCACCAGCGCGGCGGCGAGGATGGCCATGGCCGGGATCGTCATCTTCAGCAGCATCGCCACCGGGTAGTAGTGCAGCCACCCCTCGTTGGAGAACCGTCCCAGCAGAAATTGCGGATTGTCCGCGCCTCGCGTGTACCACCCGTGAATGGCGCGGATGTTCGCCGTGTACTCCGCGAACGGAACGGCGATGCGCGGCAGGCCTGGAAAACTCGCCGCGGCGTAGGCCTCGCTCCCCTCCGCGAAGATGAAGACCCAGATGAAGGCGCCGGCCACCACCGCGGCGACGACGGCCAGAACGGCGATCCGCCGGCGATCGACCGTTCCCCGCCAGAGAGCCACGAGGAGCAGCAGCAGAAAGTACGGCCCGAGGATGTTCGCCGACGTCTTCGTCAGAACGGCGGCGCCGGCGGCGGCGCCGGCACCGGCCGCGGCGGCCAGCGAAGGACGCTCCAGCAGCCGGATGAAGCTCGCCGCCGAGACGAACGAGAAGAACGCGGCCGGGACGTCGACCGTGGCCAGGCGTCCGTGCGCCATCACGGTCGGGCAGAACCCCGTCAGCGCGAACGCGAAGAGTGCCCAGTTGCCGCTTCCCGTCTGGCTGAGCACGAACAGATAAACGGCCCAGCAGAGCGCGACGAAGAGGGCGATCGTCGGCAGGCGCGCCAGGAACAGCATCGTGTTCGAGTCGTAGCCGGAGACGAACAGCAGCAGCTTGCCGATGCCCCAGTGATTGCCGCTGATCGTCCAGATGGGGGGCATGCGGTAGCCCGCCATCACGAGGGGGGCCGCGGTGAGGGAGTTCATCAGCGGAGGCTGGTCGCGGAAGAAGTCCAGCCTCCCGTGCAGCAGCTTGATCATCCCCGCGGCGATGTAGGCCGGCTCGTCCGAGGTGGCGCTGTCGAGTCGGACGCTCGACACCGACAATCCGAGAACCGCAAGCGTGAGGAGAAGGGCGAAGAGGTGCTGGCGAGCGTTTGCGATGACCGCGATTTTACGCCGACGCGGCCGCGCCTTCGACGTACGGCGTGATGTCGAAGTTGCGCGTGTAGAGCTCGTGAACCTCTTCCATCTCGGCGCCGCTGAGCGGCGGATGTGCCGAGGCCCCGGCAAACTCCTCGATCTGCTCCTCACCGTAGACGTTCGGCAACGCCGAAACGATCGACGGATGGGCGTACAGCCAGAGCAGCGCCAGCTGTCCGATGGTGACGCCGCGACGCTCGCAGAGCGCCTTCAGGCGGTCGATCTTCTGCAGCCCCTCCACCAGCCAGGCCCGCGGACGATGGGAGCGGTGATCGCTCTCGTCGAACTTCGTCTCCGGCGTGTACTTCCCTTCCAGCATGCCCGAGGAGTGCGTGACCCGGATGAGGAACTGCGGCTCGGGCTTCGCCTTCCAGGCCCGGAACGAAGCATCGAACGCCCCCGTCGGCTCGCAGACCTTCTTCGGAGTCTGCTGCTTCGTCGCTTCGGTCACCGCGCCGTAGGAGGCGCCGCGCTGCGCGGCCAGCATGAACTCGCGGCCGGGATCCTGTTCCAGCATGTTGTAGATCATCTGCGTGATCGGGGCGTGCCGGACGGCGTTGGCGTAGATGCCTTCGTCACGCCAGCCGATGGCCGGGCCGAGCGACGGCCCGTAGGAGAGGATCTTCCCTTCGCGCCGCAGCGACTCCAGTGTCTCCCAGTGCTCGTCCTGCATCAGCACGTCGATGCGCGGATTGTGCGGCTGGTAGATGGCCACGTGATCGGTGCCGAGCCGGCGGAGCGACTGCTCGAGCGCGAAACGAATGAACTTCGGCGACATGTCCTGCGGCAGCTCCCGCTGCCCGCGCGGCCGCTCGGGATTGTTGTAGAAGTCGTAGCCGAACTTCGTCCCGACGTGCAGGCCGGGACGCTCTGTCAGGATCGGCGCCAGGACCGTCTCCCCGCGACCATTGCCGTAGGCGTCGGCCGTATCGATGTAGTTGATGCCGCGGTCGAGCGCCAGGCGGATGAGCCGCTGCGCCTCGGCGTCGGTGTAGTTGCCCCACCATCCGGTGGTGACGGTCCAGGTGCCGAAGCCGAGCTCGGAGAGCTCGATGTCGGTGCCGTGCAGTTTGCGATAGCGCATATCGACCATTATCTCCCTTTGAAATCCGGCTTTCGTTTCTCGTTATATGCCGCCAGGCCTTCTTTCGCATCCTCGCTGAGAAAAAGCTGCTGCTGCAGCTCGCGCTCGAGGGCGAGGCCCGCCTCGAGCGGAATCTCCCATCCCGTCTGCACGGCGCGCTTGACGCGTCCGACCGCTTTCGAAGCCTTGTGGGGAGGACAGAAGCTCCACGCATACTCCATCACACGGTCCCACCACTTCCTGCCGTTTTCCTCAGCCGGCCAGACATAGTTGACGATGCCGAGCTCCTGAGCCCGCTCGAACTCCACCAGATTGCCTTCCGCGATCAGCTCCACTGCCTTCGACTTGCCGACGATACGGGAGAGTCGCTGCGTCCCTCCGGTGCCCGGCAGCACGCCGAGCGAGACCTCCGGTAATCCGATCTTTCCGGCGCCCTGGAGCGCGATGCGGAGGTCGGCGGCCAGCGCGATCTCGAGCCCTCCCCCGACGGTGTGACCGTTGAGAGCCGCGATCACGAGTTTGGGCGTGTTCTCGAGCCGCAGCATCGTCTCGTTCGCGTGCAGGCAGAAGCTGTACTTGAAGGAGGGAGTGACCTCCGAGAGCATCTTGATGTTTGCGCCGGCCGAGAAGAAGCGGTCGCCCGCGCCGCGGATGACGATGACGTGCACCTCGTCGTCCATCCTCGCGCTGAGGATGTGCGCGTCGAGCTCCCTGTTCATCTCGTACGTGTACGTGTTCGCCGGAGGGTCGTTGAGCTCGAAGATGGCAACGCCCTTCTCGACGCGATACCCGA
>DATLFC010000124.1:0-5876 GCA_035525015.1 Thermoanaerobaculia bacterium
CGGCGGCAAGGGAGCAGGCCTCGCCGAGATGACCAACATCGGCGTCCCCGTGCCGCCGGGCTTCACGATCTCCACCTCCGTCTGCACGTACTTCAACGCTCACGATAAGAACTATCCGCCGGAGCTTCGCAAACAGGTCGAAGAGAATCTGGGCTCCGTCGAGAAATCGGCCGGCCGCTCGTTCGGCGACAAAACCAAGCCGCTTCTGGTCTCGGTCCGCTCCGGCGCCCGCGCCTCGATGCCGGGCATGATGGACACCATCCTCAACCTCGGCCTCAACGACACGACCGTCGAGGGCCTCGCCAGGTCCTCCGGCGACGATCGCTTCGCCTGGGACTCCTACCGCCGCTTCATCCAGATGTACTCCGACGTGGTGCTGGAGATCGACCGCGAGAATTTCGAGAAGGAGTTGATCGCACTCCGCGACCGCGTCGGCGCGAAGACCGACGCGCACATCCCGGCCAAGAACCTTCGCGATCTGGTACAGCGCTACAAGGACATCGTCCGCCAGGAGCACGGGAAAGACTTTCCCCAGCGGGTCGAGGAACAGCTCTGGGGAGCGGTTGGCGCCGTCTTCAGCTCCTGGAACAACACCCGCGCCATCACGTATCGCAAGCTGAACGGCATCCCCGACGAATGGGGCACCGCCGTCAACGTGCAGTCGATGGTCTTCGGGAACATGGGGGAGGAAAGCGCCACCGGCGTGGCGTTCACGCGCGATCCCTCTACCGGCATGAGGCGGTTCTACGGCGAGTACCTGCTGAACGCGCAGGGCGAAGACGTCGTGGCCGGCATCCGGACGCCGCTGCCGATCACGAAGGCGCAGGTCGCCGGCGACGAGAAGTCGCTCGAGGAGACGATGCCCGAGGCGTTCGCGCAGCTGCAGGATGTCTACCGCAAGCTCGAGTCGCACTACCGCGACATGCAGGACATCGAGTTCACGATCCAGTCGGGAAAGCTCTATCTCCTGCAGACGCGCACCGGCAAGCGGACCGGGTTCGCGGCCGTGAAGATCGCCTGTGACATGGTCGAAGAAGGGCTCATCGAGCCGCGGGAAGCGGTCGAGCGCGTCGAGGCCAACCAGGTCATCCAGCTCCTGGCGCCGGTCTTCGATTCGCAGGAGAAGGACAAGGCCCTGCACGGCGGCCGGTTCCTCGGCCGCGGTCTCCCCGCCGGACCCGGCGCCGCGACCGGCCGCATCGCCTTCAACGCCGACCACGCGGTGTCGATGGCGAAAGATGGCCCGGTCGTCCTGGTCCGGATCGAGACATCCCCCGAAGACATCTCCGGCATGCACAGCGCCGCAGGCATCCTCACCACGCGCGGCGGCCTGACCTCGCACGCGGCCGTGGTGGCGCGGGGAATGGGCCGCGCCTGCGTCGTCGGGGCGGGAGCGCTCCGCGTCGACTACGCGCGCGGCGAGCTGAAGTCGGAAGGGAAAGAGCCGCTCGAGGAAGGGGACTGGATCTCCATCGACGGCACCACCGGAGAGATCATCGGCGACCAGATCGCCACGCGGCCTTCCGAGATCGTCCAGGTCCTGGTCGAGAAATCGTTGAAGCCCGACCAGTCGGAGGTCTATCGCAACTTCGATCGTCTGATGACGTGGGCCGACTCGCTCCGCACGCTCGGTGTTCGAACCAACGCCGATACGCCGGAGGATGCACGGGTAGCGCGCCTTTTCGGCGCGGCCGGAATCGGTCTGTGCCGCACCGAGCACATGTTCTTCCAGGAGGAGCGGCTCCGGCGCGTCCGGGAGATGATCCTGGCCCGCGACGAGGAAGGGCGACGGCGTGCGCTCGCCGAGCTCCTGCCGTTTCAGACGGGTGACTTCGAGGGCATCTACCGCGAGCTCGACGGGCTTCCCGTCACGATCCGTCTTCTCGATCCGCCGCTGCACGAATTCCTCCCGCAGACCGAGGCCCAGATCTCCACGGTTGCGCGCGACATGAACTGGGGCTTCATCGAGCTGCGCGCGAAAGTGAATCAGCTTCACGAATCCAACCCCATGCTCGGACACCGGGGCTGCCGCCTCGGCATCACCTATCCCGAGATTTACGAGATGCAGGTTCGGGCCATCTTCCAGGCTGCCTGCAACGTGTCGAACGAAGGGATCAAAGTGCACCCCGAGGTCATGATCCCTCTCGTCGGAGCGGTGAAGGAGTTCGAGCTGACCGCGGAGATGGTTCGCCGCGTGGCGGCCGAGATCGTGAAGGAACGCGGAGTCGACGTCCCCGTCATCGTCGGTACCATGATCGAGATTCCGCGCGCCGCGCTCATCGCCGATCAGCTGGGAGCGGTGGCCGAGTTCTTCTCCTTCGGCACGAACGATCTCACGCAGATGACCTTCGGCTATTCGCGCGACGACGCCGGGACCTTCCTTCCGGAGTATGTCGACAAGAAGATCCTTCCGAAGGATCCGTTCCAGTCCGTCGATCAGGAGGGGGTCGGTCAGCTCGTCCGCATGGGCACCGAGCGGGGACGTTCCGCCAATCCGAACCTCAAGGTCGGCGTCTGCGGCGAGCATGGCGGCGATCCCGAATCGATCCGCTTCTTCCGGACGTGCGGCCTCGACTACGTCTCGTGCTCCCCTTATCGCGTCGCGGTGGCCCGCCTTGCCGCCGCGCAGGCCGAGCTCGAGTTCAAGGCCTACGAAGGCTAGGAGTGCGGCGGCTTGCCGCCGCTTAGGGCGCTGTGGCTTGCCGCAGCGCGGGGCGGCGGCAGCAAGCTGCCGCAATCCGAAAGCGGTGGCAAGCCACCGCACTCCGGAATCAATCCTCCGGATCGCTCTCCATCACGACGAGCTCGCGCTTCTCCTTCCGCCGGTGCCACAACCACATCCCGAGCGCGACGAGGAGGATCACCAGCAGGCCCCATCGCTCCGGATGGTCGTACCGGCCGAGGAGCGTCTGCACCGCGGTGCCGAAGTAGTAGCCGAGGGCGGTGATGCCGATCGCCCAGATCATGCAGCTGATCGCTTCGTACAACAGGAACTTCAGCAGCGAGATCTTCGAGATGCCGACCACCACCGCGCAGGTGATGCGAAGGCCGTAGAGCCATTGCGTCACGATGATGGCCCCCATGCCGTACCGCTCGAACATCCGCATGCTGTTGCCGAACCGACGGTGCATGCGCGGGTATCGATCCAGCAGCCGCACCCCGTGCCGGCGCCCCAGCCAGAACCAGAAGAGATGACCTGCATACGAGCCGAGAAAGCCGTAGATCGTGACCGGGACGACCTTCATGTGGCCGCGCTCGGCAAAGAAGCCCGCCACGACCAGAATCGCCTCCCCCTCCAGGAACGTGCCCAGGAAGACGGCCAGATATCCGAACCGCTCGAGGAGGGCTTCAGGTGACATTCACGTTCTGCCTGGACCGGACGATTCTGGAAGGGTGAAATGCTGGAGGCACGGGTAGCATTACAGCAGGTCGGAGGCCGATCATGAAGCAATTGCTGATGCTTGCAGCCATCCTGCTCTTCGCGTTCGCCGCGACGGCGGACGAGAAAGAGAAGAGCACCGAGCCGGCGAAGAGTGAGAGCACCAGCGCCGCCGAAGAGAAGGCCGAGTCGCCTCTGGCAGCCGCGGCCCGGCGCACCCAGCGTGGCAAGAGCACCTCCATCGTCATCACCGATGAAATGGTGAAAACGTCGAAGGGCCACGTGACGAGCACCACAATCCAGTACAACCCGAAGGTGCCGCCGAAGGCCCCCCCGACGTCCGAGATGAAGATGCTCGAGGCGCGCGCCGCGGAGAAGAAAGCGGCGGAAAAGAAGGCGGCCGAGGCGAAGGTCGCCGAAGAGAAGAAGCAGCAGGATCTGGCAAGGCGGGCCCGCCTGGCCGAGGCGGCGGACGAGTACGAAGACGGTACCGATGAGTACGGGGCCGACCCGGCGCAGCTGGAACAGGAGATGGCCGCCGAGGCAAAGAAGCAGGAGAAGAGGCCGTAGTCAGCGGACGCTCTCGCGGTTGTTCTCGATCGTCCGCAGCACTTTCTCCAGCAGCACCCAGATCTGATCGAGACTCTGCTCGATCCGCGTAAGGCGCTGGTCGAGATCCCCCGAGTCGAGCTCCGCGATCATGTCCCAGAAGATCGGGTCGGTCGGCGTCTCCGGCTTTCCCACCGACAGCGTGTCATCCGAGGAGACGACGTCGTCCGGATAGATCTTGTCCACGATCGTCCGGATCGAGCTCTCCGGCGCGATCAGCGGCGATACTTCCATGCCGATCGACTCTTCCAGGCGCTCCAGGACCTCGGCGTCGGTCGGATCGGCCATGGCCACCTCGATCCTGTTCTTCTCGTCGATCCGCACCGGCACGGCCTTGCAGTCCAGAGCGAGCTCCCGGTTCATCTTCCGGATCAGCTTTTTCGGAATCTCGATGTGCAGAAGGCTGATGCAGGGAATGTCGATCTGCTTCGACAGGAAGGCGGCCAGGACGTTCTCGTCGATGAATTTGAGGTCGACCAGAGTCGATCCGAAGCGCTTACCGGTCTGACGCTGCTCGGCCAGGGCGATCTGCATCTGGACCTCGTCGATGAGGTTTGCCGCCAGAAGCATCTCGCCGAGGTTCTGCCGTTGCACGCCGCGCCATGGTAGCGAAAAAGGGATTCGGAATAGCATCGCCGTGAGGAAACTTTAGTCCAGCACATGCGCGGCACTCACGGGTGGGCCGAGATCTCGGCCGGCGACAAACAGGCGATCATCGAAGCGATCGTCGAGGGAAAGCCGACGCCGGGGCCTTTTCACATCGAGCTCGACCTCACCGACCGCTGCAACGTCGACTGCTACTTCTGCAATCAGATGGACGTCAGGACGAAGGAGCAGATCCCCCTGCACCGCGTCACGCAGATCCTCGACGAGATGACGCCGCGCGGCCTGCGCTCGGTCCGCCTCTCCGGCGGAGGCGATCCGCTGTTTCACCGCGAGATCGCCCAGGTCATCGACGCCATTCATCAGCGCGGCGTGGTCATCGACAACATCACCACGAACGGCCTCGGCCTCACGGAGGAGGTAGCCTCGAAACTGGTCGAGCGTCGGACCCGCGAGGTGGTGCTGTCGCTGAACGCAGCGGACGCCGCCGACTACGCCCGGATGATGCAGGTCAAGCCCGCCGTCTTCGACAAGGTGATCGCCAACGCCGAAAAGCTCATGGCGCTGCGCGGCGAAGGACGCTTTCCCTGCCTCGTCGTCCAGTTCCTTCTCGATCGCAAGAATTACTCACGGCTACCCGAAATGTACGCGCTCGGCCGCCGCCTCGGCGCCGACGTGATCGCGGTCGGCATCGTTCTCGAGATCCCCAACGAGCGCATCGACGCCTCGGTTCTGCTCGAGCAGGAGGATGCCGAGAAGGTGCGGCCCTATCTGCGGGAGACGCTGCTCGCCGATCGCGATGCGCACAAGCTGCAGGCATTGTTTGCTCTGCCGTCGTTCGACGCGGTGCTCGCGGACCTCGAGCGCGAGATCGGTTCGACGGTCGATCGCGGCTTCACCACCGCCCCCGCCTTCAAGGAAGAAAACGGCGCGTGCTTCTTCGGCTTCTACTCGGCCGTGGTTCGCGGAAACGGCGACCTCTATCCCTGCTGCATGCTGCTGAATCCGCTCTACACCCCGCTCGGTAATGCCATGGAGGGGAGCTTCGCCGGGCAGTGGACGGGCCCGAAGTTCGACAAGCTGCGCCACGAGATGCGCGAGGTCATGCTGGCCGGAGGAGAAGCGGAGTACCAGCCGGGAAAGTACGAGACGCTCGCGCCGCAGTGTGTCAACGCATACGCGTGCGGTCTCAAGAACATGTACTTCCGCTCCGACGAGACGTTCTACGCCGACCTCGGAGCCGCGCTCGAGAAGACGCGTTCGCGCGAGATCCGCTGGACCGGCA
>DATLFC010000008.1:0-14462 GCA_035525015.1 Thermoanaerobaculia bacterium
CGGCGTGTGGAAGAGGAGCTGGAGGATCGAGTAGCCGGCCAGGTCGCGGGCCTTGACCTGCAGGATGCCCATCAGCGGGAGCATCCAGAAGGGGTTCATCAGGTTCGGGAGCGTCTCGGCGGCGTTGTAGACCTGCACGGTCCAGCCGAGGTGCACCTGCCACTCGTTCGCGGCGGCCATGACGTACGGCGCCTCGATGACCCACTTGCCGCCGCCGGAGGGGATGAAGATGCCGAGGATGATCGAGTAGATGGCGACGATGATGGGGAAGGTCTCGCGGGTGGTGATCTGGATGAAGAAGTTGGCCAGGTGCTCGTTCATCGGGGTGCGGGAGATCATGCCGAGGATGCCGCCGTAAAAGGGGAACTGGATCAGCACGCCGGCCGTGGCGGGGACGGCGCCGCCGACGGCGCGCAGAAACGATCGCGGCCTCCAGTGCAGCAGGAGGCCGAGGGTCAGGAAGGCGAAGTTGAAGTTGTTCAGGTCGACCGCGGCGAGGCCGCCGCGCTCGCGGAATTGCGTGATCAGGAACCAGATCATCAGCGCGGCGACGAGGATCGTCAGCAGGGGGCTGTTCTCGGCGCGCTCGGCGGGCGTCCGCGGCACGAACGGTTCCTCCGTGAACGGCTCGAAGCGCGTCCCCATGTCGGCGGCGGTGCGGGCCTGGCTCTCGGGCGGCGCGGAGTAGTAGGCGATGGCGATCGAGATCGCGATCAGCACCACGGCCATGGTGATGCTCTGCCAGAGGAAGATCGTCTGCGTGAGGGGGATGACGCCGGTGATCGGGAGGAGCGACGGAGGGATGGCGGACCGCGTGGCCTGCATGAGCGCCGACGAGGAGGAGAGGCCGAGGGCCCAGACGCTGCCGAGGCCGAGGTAGGCGGCGGCGCCGATGGCGCGGAAGTCGACGCGGTCGATGCGCCGGACGATCTCGCGGACGAGCAGGCCGGTGAAGATCAGCGAGAGGCCCCACGACAGCAGCGAGGAGATCATGGAGAAGGCGGCCACGAAGGCGACGGCGCCGCGCGGCGTCTTGGGGATGGAGGCCAGCCGCGTTGTGAGGCGCGCCACCGGCGGCGAGCTCGCCACGACGAAGCCGCCGATGATCACCAGCGCCATCTGCATGGTGAAGTTGACCAGGCTCCAGAAGCCGTTGCCGAACTCGACGGCCATCCGCTGCGGGGCGATGCCGAGGGAGACCCCGCCGAGGAAGACGACGACGCAGGCGCCGAGGGCGAAGACGAAGGCGTCGGGGAACCAGCGCTCGCAGGCGCCGGCGATGCGCGAGCCGGCGCGGGACAGCCAGCCGGGTTGGGTGTGCATGGGGAGGAGATTGTATCCAGAGGGCAGACCCGGGCGGAATGACAGATACTTCGCTGGGCATGATCCGCCGCTATGAGCCGGTTTCGTTCGAGCACCCGGAGCGAACCGTTCGCCCGCGCGTGGAGCATCGCGACCGGCTGCAGGACCTGAACGTCGACGCGGCGGCGCTGGCGGCGGCGCTGCGGCGCGAGATCGCCGGGGAGGTGCGATTCGACGACGGGTCGCGGGCGATGTACGCGACCGACGCCTCGAACTACCGGCAGGTGCCGATCGGCGTGGTCATCCCGCGCTCCGCGGACGACGTCATCGCCACCGTGGCGCTGGCGCGGAAGTTCGGGGCGCCGATCCTGGCCCGCGGCGGCGGGACGAGCCTGGCCGGCCAGTGCTGCAACGTCGCCGTCGTCCTCGACATGTCGAAGTACATGAACCGGATCCTCCGGCTCGATCCGGCGGCCGGCGTCGCGCGCGTCGAGCCGGGCATCGTCCTCGACGACCTCCGCAACGAGGCGGAGAAGCACCGGCTGACCTTCGCCCCCGATCCCGCCACGCACTCGCAGTGCACCATCGGCGGCATGGTCGGCAACAACTCCTGCGGCGTGCACGGGCTGATGGGAGGAAAGACCGTCGACAACATCGACGAGCTGGAGATCCTCACGTACGACGGCCATCGCATGCGCGTCGGCGCAGCGACGCCGGAGAATCTGGCGAAGATCATCAGTGAAGGGGGGCGCAAAGGGGAGATCCACGCCCGACTGAAAGCGCTCATCGATCGCTACGCCGATCTCGTGCGGACACGCTTCCCGAAGATCCCGCGGCGCGTCTCGGGCTACAACCTCGACGAGCTCCTGCCGGAGAACGGCTTCCACGTCGCGCGCGCGCTCGTCGGTTCCGAGTGTACGTGTGTGCTCGTCCTCGAGGCGAAGTGCCGCCTCGTGTACAGCCCTCCCGCCCGCGCGCTCGCCGTCCTCGGTTATCGCGACGTCTATCTCGCGGCCGACGACGTTCCCCGTCTGCTCGAGTTCCAGCCAATCGGGCTGGAAGGTTTCGACGGCCTCCTCGTCCGCGACATGCGGCGCAAGAACATGCATCCGGAAGGCGTGAACCTTCTTCCGCCCGGCAGCGGATGGCTGCTCGTCGAATTCGGCGGCGCCACGCAGGCCGAAGCCGACGCGAAGGCGAAGGGGATGATGGATGCGCTGGCGCGCTCCCCCGGCGCGCCGGAAATGAAACTGATGGGGACGAAGCGCCAGGAGCGGATGGTCTGGGCCGTCCGCGAATCGGCTCTCGGCGCCACCGCGCACGTGCCGGGACGCCCGCCGATGTGGGAAGGGTGGGAGGACGCGGCCGTCGCGCCGGAAAAGCTCGGTGGATATCTGCGCGATCTGCGGAAACTCCTCGAGCGGTACGAATACGGCGGCGACCTGTACGGGCACTTCGGCGAGGGATGCGTCCACACCCGCACGAACTTCGATCTGAAGAGCGCGCCCGGCATTGCGAAGTTCCGCGCCTTCATCGACGAGGCCGCGGATCTCGTCGTCTCCTACGGCGGATCGATCTCCGGGGAACATGGTGACGGGCAGGCCCGCGGCGAGCTGCTGCCGAAGATGTTCGGCCCGGAGCTGATGGAAGCGTTTCGCGAGTTCAAGTCGATCTGGGATCCCGACTGGAAGATGAATCCCGGAAAACTGATCTCGCCGTATTCGCTGACCGAGAATCTCCGCCTCGGCGAGGCGTACGCACCGTGGAATCCGAAGACGCACTTCTCGTACGAAGAAGACGAAGGAAAGATGAGCCACGCCATGCTCCGCTGCGTCGGCGTCGGTCGATGCCGCCGCCTCGACGGCGGCACGATGTGCCCCAGCTATCAGGTGACGCGCGAAGAAGAGCATTCCACACGAGGCCGGGCGCACCTGCTCTTCGAGATGTTCCAGGGAAACGTGGTCGCGTCGACCTGGAGGAATCAGACGGTCAAGGACGCGCTCGACCTCTGCCTGGCCTGCAAAGGCTGCAAAGGCGATTGCCCCACCGGAGTGGACGTGGCGACGTACAAGGCGGAGTTCCTGTCGCACTACTACAAAGGCAGGCTTCGCCCGCTTCCGGCATACACCATGGGATGGATCTACTGGTGGGCCGGCATCGCATCGAAGATGCCGCGCCTCGCGAACGCGTTCATGCGAATGCCCGGCGTGAAAACGCTTGGCGGCATCGCCGGCGAACGGAAGATGCCGCAATTCGCCCGACGCACGTTCGTCGATCAATGGAGGAATCGTGGGGCGCGGGGGTCCGCACCCGCGGGTGGTCGCGTCCTCCTCTGGCCCGACACCTTCAACAACCACTTCCTCCCCGAGACCGCCCTCGCCGCCGCCGAGGTCCTGACGAACGCCGGCTATGAAGTCGTCCTTCCGAAGAGACGTCTCTGCTGCGGAAGGCCGCTCTACGACTGGGGCTTCCTCGGCATGGCCAAACGGCTGCTTCGGGAGATCCTCGAGTCGATGTCAGGCGAGATCGAAGAGGGGCTGCCCGTGATCGGCCTCGAGCCGAGCTGCGTCTCGGTCTTCCGTGATGAGCTGACGAACCTTTTCCCGCGCGACGAGCGCGCCCGGCGCCTCGCGCAGAACACGCTCACGCTCAGCGAGTTCATTCAGCGTCAAGGAGTGAAGTTCCCGGTCGGATCGCTGCAGCGGAAGGCGATCGTGCAGGCCCACTGTCACCACAAGGGCGTGATGCGCTTCGATGCGGAGGATCACGTGCTGCAGCGCCTCGGCCTCGATTACGAGCATCCCGATTCAGGATGCTGCGGGATGGCGGGGGCGTTCGGGTTCCAGCGGGAGCACTACGACATCTCCATGCGGGTGGGGGAGAGGGTCATCCTGCCGGCGATCCGCGAGACGGAAAGGGACACCCTGGTGATCGCCGATGGATTCAGCTGTCGCGAGCAGATCGAACAGGCGACGGGGCGAAAGACTCTCCACCTGGCCGAGGTGCTGAAGATGGCGGAAAGGGTGTCATCCCGAGCGCCGTAGAGCGCGAGGGATCCCCTGATTAGGGAGATCCCTCGCCGCCTTCGCGGCTCGGGATGACACGGTCAAATCTCGTCTCGGGCCTGCAGGCGATCGTGCGAGATCGGCGTGTCGCGCCGTTCGCTGCGCTCGGTCCGCTCCGAAAACGTGTCGCCACGATCGCTGGCTGTCGCCACCGGACGCCCGTCGCTCTCGAAGGGGCGATTGCTCTGTCCTCCCTGGGAGGCACGAGCGCGGGCCCCGCGGCTGTGACCACCCTCGCGACCGATCGCCGACATGTGGGCGCGGTCGCGGCTGACCGCCTCACCACCCTTGCGGCCCGCGACGCGGGCTTCATCGGAGGTGAACTCGTGAGCCGTTCCCTTGGCATGGGCAGCCCGGCCGCCCTTGCTCGCTATCTCACGCTGCTTCGCCGGATCCATCGATGCAAAACCGCGTTTACTCGTATTCGCCATGAGTGTCTCCTTCGGGGTACCAAAAGTGGATTACTGCGAGTACTGCTTCGACCGCGTGAGGCAGGTAAAACCGCTTCATGAAATGTGCCAGTGATGAGGTTGGCGTAAGCACATTTCTTGCTCGAGGGAGCCTCACGAGGCCCGCCATGGACAATCAGACGCACTCCCTCTGGATCGCCACTGCTTCTTCGCCGCAATTCGGGCCGCTGCGCGACGGCACGCACGTCGACGTGGCCATCATCGGCGCCGGCATCAGCGGCCTCACCGCGGCGCTGCTGCTGAAGGAACGTGGCAAGCGCGTGGCGGTGATCGAAAAGAACCGCATCGCCGAGGGCGAGAGCGGCCATACCACCGCGCATCTGACGGAGGCGGTCGATGCGCGGTACCACTTCATCAGCCGCTCCTTCAGCCGGGAGGCAGCGCGAATCGTCGCCGATGCCAGCCGTGGCGCGATCGAGCAGATCGCCACGATCGTCGATCGCCTGTCGATCGATTGCGGCTTCCGCCGCCTTCCCGGTTACCTCTACAGCGAGACACGCAGCCATGTTGCAGAGCTGAAGAAGGAAGCCGCGGCGGCGGGTGAAGCGGGCGTGGCGGCGCGCTTCGTCGAGGAGGTGCCGCTGCCGTTTCCGACGCGCGGCGCGGTTCTCTTCGAGAATCAGGCGCAGTTCCATCCGCGGCAGTACCTCATCGCGCTTGCGTCGCGGATTCCAGGGGACGGAAGCTACCTCTTCGACGGCACGCCGGTCGTGAAGATCGTCGACGGAGAGCCGTGCGTCGTCGAAACGGAGAACGGCCGGCTCACGGCTGATGTGATCTTTCAGGCCACCGACGTTCCCATCTCCGGCTTCACGAGCATCTTCCTCAAGGACGCTTCCTACCGGACGTACGCGGCGGCGTATCTCGTCGAAGGACCGCATCCCGACGGACTTTTCTGGGACACGTTCGATCCGTACCACTACACGCGCTGGCAGGAGACTGCCGACGGGACGTTCCTGATCGCCGGCGGCGAAGACCACAAGGTGGGGCAGGAGACCGACACCGATGGCTGCTTCGACCGGTTGAACCGCTACGTCATGGAGCACTTCGGCTCCCGTCCGCTGCGCTACCGATGGTCGGGGCAGGTCATCGAGCCGGCGGACGGGTTGCCCTTCATCGGCAGCGCGGGGAAGATTTTCGTATCCACGGGTTACGCGGGGCAGGGGATGACGTTCGGCACCGTCGGCGGAATGATCGTGGCCGATCTCATCACCGGTCGCCCCAATGCCTGGGCGGAGCTGTTCGACGTGACGCGGAAGCATGCGCGCGGTGCGGTGAAGGATCTGGTCATGGAGAACGCCGACTATCCGCGGCGGATGATCGTCGATCGTGTGGCGCGCAGGAACGTCGACACGAAAGAGCTCCTCGACGTGAAAGAAGGCGAAGGAAAGATCGTCTCGCTCGACGGCCGGAAGGCGGCCGTGCATCGCGATGACGGCGGCGGGCTCCACGCCGTGTCACCCGTCTGCACGCACATGAATTGCGACGTGGCGTGGAATCAGGCGGAGCGGACATGGGACTGCCCCTGCCACGGATCGCGCTTCGACGTCGATGGAGGAGTGATTCACGGTCCGGCGCGGGCGGCGCTTCAACCGCTGGACATCGACGAAGGCCCGGCGAAGGGGGCCGAACAGGACAGCGAAAATTGGCGGAGAGAGAGGGATTCGAACCCTCGGTAGAGCTTTAAGGCCCTACGGCGGTTTAGCAAACCGCTGGTTTCAGCCGCTCACCCATCTCTCCGCGCTCGCTGATGCTCGGAATTGAGAATTGAGAATGGAGAATTGAGAACGCCCATTCCCTGAATGCCGCAGCATTCTAATTCTCAATTCTCAATTCTCAATTCTCAATTCGGTCCTGGCGGAGGAGGTGGGATTCGAACCCACGGTACGGTTTCCCGTACGGCGGTTTTCAAGACCGCTGCCTTCAACCACTCGGCCACTCCTCCGGGGAGGCTCGAAAACAGACTCCAGCGGTCCCGTCATTCCGACATCACGGCAGGAGGTTCACGTCGAGCGTGATCTTCAGCCGGAGGCGCCTGTGCTGGCGGATCTCGTCGAGCGAGAGGTTCAGCGGGATGGTCACCTCACGGACGAGCCCGTCAGCGGAGCGGCGTTCCGCCGGCGGCGGTGCGACCGACGCCGCGGCACCGGGGCGCGGCGCGTTGACGTTCGGCAGGGAATCGGCGATCTCCTTCGGCAGAGGGATCTCGATCGACGGCATCGGGATCGGCATGCCGCCGGCCTGCGTGGCATTGTCGAACTCGTAGGCGGCGACGTCGTCGAAGGGACCGCGCGTCTCCCCGTCGTTCTGCAGCAGCTCCGTCGGGATCAGCGGGACGTCCTCGGAATCTCCAGCATCATCCATGTCGAACTCCACTTCGCCCACCGGCGCGACCGATTGCGCCGGCGGCGGTTCCTCGGTCTCGTCCCAGACTCCCTCCTCGCCGCGATCGCCGACCGTGGCATTCAGGATCTGGATCTCCTTCTCCAGCGGCTCGCTTCCTTCCAGGCCGTACTTCTTGATGAGGTGCGCGAGCACCAGCTGCGTGATCCCCTTGAGCGTCTCTTCGACGCCGATGCCGGTCGTGGCGACGGACGCGAAGTGCGGCGCACCGAGCTTGTTCATCTCGCGGTCGAGCTGCTCGACCGCCAATGCATTCGGCAGGTCGCGTTTGTTGTACTGCAGGACCAGGGGGATCTCGCGGATGCGGATGCCCTGGCGCTTGAGGTTGTCCTCGAGGTTCTGGAGGCTTTCCTGATTCGCGTCGAGGGCGACGTCCTGGCTGTCGGCGACGAAGACGATGCCGTCGGCCCCCTTGAGGACGAGCTGCCGCGTCGAGTTGTAGTAGACCTGCCCCGGGACGGTGTAGAGCTGCAGCTTCGTCCGCATGCCGCGGATCTTGCCGAGGTCGAGAGGGAGGAAATCGAAGAAAAGGGTGCGGTCGGTTTTGGTGGCGAGCGAGAGCATTTTGCTCTTGTTGCTCGTCGGCAGGGAGTCGTAGACGAACTGGAGGTTCGTGGTCTTCCCGCACAGACCCGGTCCGTAATAAACGATCTTGGCCGTGATCTCTTTCGTGGCGTAGTTGAAGAGGACCATCGCTTGGAGGACTCGATCGAGAGTAGCGGTGAGGTCCAGCCGTGTCAACGAACGAGTATGATTCGCCCCCGCGGAGGTCCTGCATGAAAGTCGGACGCATCGCCGTCCTCATCTCGCTCGTGATCGCGGCCGCCGCCCGTGCAGACGCTCCCGGCGTGTTCGCGATCACGAACGGTTCCGTTCATCCCGTCTCCGGCCCGGAGATCCGCAACGGTGTGGTCATCGTGCGCAACGGCCTGATCGAAGCGGTCGGGTCGAACGTTGCCGTCCCGCCCGACGCGACGGTCATCGACGCGGCAGGCGGCCACGTCTATCCGGGCCTGATCGACGCGCACACGGAGCTCGGATTCTCCCGGCGCACGCCGTCGGAGTCGCGCCAGCCGCAGGAACGCCAGCCGCAGGAGCGCCAGCCGGAGCCGACCGCGGCGACCGTGGCGGCGGAGACGATCTCCGTCACCACCGCCGATCTCGATGCGCGGCGCAGGACCGGCGTCACGACCGTGGTTGCCGTCCCTTCGGCGGGGATCTTTTCCGGGCAATCCGTCGTGTTGAACCTGAGCGACGGCGAGCCGGCTTCACGGGTCATCCGCACGCCGGCGGCGGTGCACGCGTCGTTCGCAACGCGCCCGGCGTGGACCTTTCCCGACTCGCTCATGGGAGTGATCGCGCACCTTCGACAGACGTTCCTCGATGCGCAGCATCACGCGGCCGCCCGCACCGCCTACGATCGCAACCCGGCGCAGCCGCGGCCGGCGGTCAGCCCTGAGCTCGATGCGCTGCTGCCAGTGGTGCGCCGCGAACTGCCGATCGTGATGGTGGCCGATTCTGAGGAGATGATCCGCCGCGCGCAGGCCATCGCCCGCGAGTTCAGTCTTCGCTTGATCGTCTCCGGCGCGCGGGAGGCGTTCGGCATGTCCGCGCAGGAACTGCGAGGCGTGCCGGTGCTGGTGTCGGTCGACTGGCCTGCCGCGCCCACCGATCAGGCCGAGCGCGAGGAACAGCCCCTTCGCACAATCCGCCGCCGCGTCCTCGCTCCCACGACCCCGGGAGTCCTGGCCGGAAACGGAGTGCAGTTCGCGCTCGTTTCGGGAACGACGGCGGCCCGGGAGTTTCTCCCCGGGATCCGCAAGGCGATCGCGAACGGCCTCACCGCAGGCGATGCGCTGCGCGCGGTGACGCTGACGCCGGCCCGCGTCTTCGGCGTCGATCGCCAGCTCGGGTCGCTCGAGCGGGGGAAGATCGCCAACGTCGTGATCACCGACCAGCCGATCTTCGAGCGCGCGGCGAAAGTGACCGAACTGCTCGTCGACGGCCTCCGCGTTCGCGTGCAGGCGGCGGAAGAGGAGGCGAGAGATCGGTCGCCGGTCAATGGCACCTGGAACCTGACCGTGCTTGCGCCGCAGGGGAACATCTCCATCGCCGTGACGCTGCGCGCGGAGACCGGCCGCGTGACCGGTACTTACTCGGGCGATCGCGGATCGGGGGAGATCACCGGCGGCTTCTTGGACCGTCGGGCGCTGCAGTTCACGATCAGCGCCCAGCTCGACGCCGAGACGCACGACTGGGTCTTCCGCGGCACGATCACCGACGATGAGATCGAAGGGACGGTCACCACGAACCTCGGCAGCTTCGAATTCTCAGGGAGCAAGGAACCATGAAGATCTTCCTCGGCATACTGCTGTTGCTGGCCCCAGCCCTGGCCGCGCAGGAGCGCGTCACCGCGATCACGAACGCCACCGTCCTCACGGTCACGAACGGCGTGATCGAGCGCGGCACGGTCCTCATCCGCGGATCGAAGATCGCGGCGGTCGGATCGAACGTGACCGTGCCCGCCGGTGCCCACGTCATCGACGCCTCGGGCAGGTACCTCTTCCCCGGAATCATCGACACGCACAGCCACGCCGCCGTCGAGGGGCGCGTGAACGAGGCGTCGCTTCCGAACACCGGCATGGTGCGGGTTGCCGATGCGCTCACCGCCGACGACATCTCCGCCTACCGGCAGCTGGCCGGCGGAACGACGACCGCACTGGTCCTGCACGGCTCGGCGAACGCGATCGGCGGCCAGGGCCAGATCGTGAAATGGAAGTGGGGACGTCCCATCGCGGAGTGGGTCGTCCCCGACGCGCCGCGCACGATCAAGTTCGCGCTGGGTGAAAACCCGAAGAGCGCGAACTTCCGCCCGCCCCCCGGCATCGATCGGCAATACCCCGCCACGCGGATGGGGGTGGAGGAAGTCGTCCGCAAGTCGTTTGTCGACGCGCACGATTACATCGCCCGATGGGAGGAGTACGAGGCGCGCCGCAAGCGCGGCGAGCAGGTGATCCCGCCGCGGCGCGATCTGCTGATGGAGACCATGGCCGGCATCCTCCGCGGCAACATCGACGTGCACTCGCACGCCTACCGCGCCGATGAGATCCTGATGCTCATGGACGTGGCGCGCGATCAGGGCTTTCAGGTCCGCGCCTTCCAGCACGTGCTCGAAGGCTACAAGGTGGCCCGCGAGATGATGGCCGCCGGGGTCGGCGGCGGGACGTTCATCGACTGGTGGGGCTACAAGGCGGAGGCGTACGACGCCACGCCCTACAACGTGGCCCTCATGGTCCGCAACGGTGTGCTGACGTCGGTGAACTCCGACTCCGACGAGCTGGCGCGGCATCTCAACTACGACGCCGCGAAAGCGATGAAGTACGGCGGCCTCACCGAGGAGGAAGCGATGCGGCTCTGCACGATCAACGCGGCGAAGCTGCTGCGGCTCGACCACCGCATCGGCTCGATCGAAGCCGGCAAGGATGCCGATCTGGCGATCTGGACGGGACACCCGCTCTCCACCTACTCGCGCGTAGAGACGACCTTCATCGAGGGGGAGATCTACTTCGACCGGACAACCGACCTGCGGCAGCGCGAGGAGCGTGCGCGAGAGAAAGCGGACCTTCTGGCGAAGGAACGTGCCAGGAGGCCGGAATGAGATTGCTCCAGATCTTCGTGGCGCTGCTGTTCACCGCGCCGCTCACCGCGCAGTCGCTCATCCCGAACAACCCCGGCGTGAAGGGGACGGTCGCGATCCGCAACGCCACCATCTATCCCGTGACCAGCGCGCCGATCGCGAACGGCACGATCGTCTTCTCGAACGGCGTGATCACCGCTGTCGGTGCCGATGTGACACTGCCTGAAGGTGCCACGGTGATCGACGGCTCCGGCCTTTCCGTCTATCCCGGCCTGATCGACTCCGGCACCACCGTCGGCCTGGTCGAGATCGATTCCGTTGCCGGAACCGTCGACACGACGGAGCTGGGAACGATGAACCCGAACGCGCGCGCCGACGTCGCCGTGAACCCGCACAGCGAAGTCATTCCGGTGACGCGCGTCAACGGCATCACGAACGTCATCGTGGCGCCGGAAGGAGGGGTCGTCTCCGGGCAGAGCGCCCTGATGCAACTGGCCGGCTGGACGCCTACGGAGATGACGGTGAAGGCGCCGGCGGCCATGCACCTCCGTTTTCCGCGGCTGCGCAGCGCTCCGGCGTGGGCAAGGCGCGATGACGAATCGGAACGCGTGCGGCGTCGTACCTACCGCGCCGAGCTCGATGGGCTGCGCGACCTCTTCCGCGACGCGCGGGCATACTCGAGAGCGCATGCCGCACGGACGATCGATCGCAACGTCCGCCGCTTCGACCGCGATCTCGTCCTCGAAGCACTCGTCCCGGTCGTCGAGGGGCGTGTGCCGGTCGCCGTCGAGGCGAACCTCGAACGCGACATCCGCGAAGCGCTGAAATTCGTCGACGAGCTCGAGCTGAAAGCGATTCTCGTCGGAGGGCAGGACGTCGCGAAAGTCCTTCCCGATCTGAAGCAGCGCGGCATCCCCGTGATCCTCGGGCCGATCCTGGCCCTCCCCCCGCGGGAGGACGATCCGTACGATCTTCTCTTCACCAACGCCGCGGCGCTTCACCAGGCCGCGATCCCTTTCGCGTTCCGGACGAACGACGCGCACAACGCCCGGAATCTCCCCTATCACGCGGCGTCGAGCGTCGCCTTCGGGCTTCCGAAGGAGGAAGCGTTGAAGGCCGTCACGATCTACCCGGCGCAGATCTGGGGCGTCGCCGACCGCCTTGGTTCGCTCGAACCTGGAAAGTCGGCGAACCTCTTCGTCAGCGACGGCGACCCACTCGAGATCCGGACGAACGTGCTGCGGATTTTCATCGCCGGGGAGGAGATTCCGTTGGATTCCCGGCACACGTTGCTCTACGAGAAGTTCCGAAGACGCCCCTAGGAAGACCTTACAGAAGGTGCTCTCCGTGGTGAACCTCATGTTGGCCTTTCTTGTGTAAGGAGGGTCAGCATGGAACCGGTGGTGTCCGGGAGACCCGCGGAGCCTCGGCTCGTCCTGATCCTGGACGATGACGAAAACGTGGGTCATTTCGTCCGCGGCACGCTCAAGGAACCGCGCTACCGGACCAGGTGGTTCGCAGACGCGCAAGGTGCGATCGCGTCGGCGAGTGAGGAGCGGCCCGACCTGGCGCTGGTCGACATCGGGCTCGACGGCACTGGCACCGGCTGGGACCTGGTCAAGCACCTTCGCTCCTCGGCGGCCACCGAGCACGTGCCGGTGGTGATGCTGACCGCCTCCGCCGACACGCTCACGCGGGCGAACTCGCTCCGTCTCGGTGCCGACCGTTATCTGATCAAGCCGGTGACGGCGGAAACGCTGCGGCGCGTCGCCAACGAGATGACCGGCATGCGCGACGACCTCTGGTGGGCGCTCCACGTGCCCGTCGAGCAGGTCGAGCGGATGCGCGAGCTGTTCATCGACGAGACGACGGGGCTGCCGACCATGGCGGTCGTGGTCAACGATCTCCGGCGGATCATCGAAGCCGGCGAGCCGCTGCAGGTGTTCTGCGTGGAGATCGAGCCGCTCTTCCGCCTGGGCGAACGGGGACACTGGGAGTCCTTCGACGTGTTGCGGCGGGAGTTCGTGCGCGGCCTGCACGTCATGGTGGCACCGGTTCTCGGAAACGACGCCATCGTGGCCACGAGTCACATCGGCGCGAACGACTTCTACTGCTTTGCGCGGAACCACGAGGGCGAGCACACGCAGACGACGAAGAAGCTCGAGCGCATCGCCCGGACGGCGCTCCGGTCGCTCGACGTCGACCCGCAGATCGTCGACGAGGTGATGATCTTCGTCGGCGGCTCGAACACGCAGCCGCAGCCTGTGAGTCCGCGCCGCGTCCTCTATAACGCCGTGCGCGAGGCGAAAGACAGCGCCGAGCGTCGTGAGACGCGCTTCTACCACGGGCTTCGCGAGCGCGTGCTGCGCACCATCCATGCGCAGACGATCCGCACCGTCTTCCAGCCGCTCGTGAATCTCGAGACGTCGGAGATTCTGGGATACGAGGCTCTGTCGCGCGGTCCGGCCGGCACGGAGATCGAGAGCCCCGAGGTCATGTTCGACATCGCCCGCGAGTTCGACATGATCTGGGAGCTCGAGCGGCTCTGCATCGGCAACGTGCAGCCGTTCCTTCAGGAGATCAGTTCCCGCGGCTCACTCTTCTTCAACCTCGAATCGCACTTCATCCAGCAGCTCCAGCAGCGCGGGATGCAGGTCTTCGAGCCGTTCTTCGCTCACCGGGAGTCGGTGGTCATCGAGATCACGGAGCGCAGCGCGATCCGCGACTACCGCACCTTCCGACATACGCTGCAGATGCTCAAGAGCATGGGTTTCCGGATCGCCATCGACGACTGCGGCTCGGGATACGCGTCGCTCGAGGCGGTCGCGGAGCTGAAGCCGGACTACCTGAAGGTCGGGCACTCGCTGTTCCACGGCGTGGAGCACGACCCGGTCCGCCAGAAGCTGGTCGAGCTGGTGGCGCGCCTCGCCGAAACGGTCGGTGCACAGGCCATCGCCGAGGCCATCGAGACCGAGGAGCAGCTCCGGATCTGCCGCGACCTCGGGATCCAGCGCGGCCAGGGGTTTTTGTTTGCGCGGCCGGCGCCGTGGGACAAGATCCGCGAGTGGAAAGCCGGCGGCCAGACCTGATTTTAGATTTTGGGTTTTGGATTTTGGATTGACGGGGGGCCGCACTCGCGCGCAATCTAGATCCAAATCCAAAAGCCAAAATCCAAAATCAGGAGGTCGGCGCATGACAGTGCCGCCGTCATACCACCCCGCCCCGCCGCAGATTCCGGCTTCCGCTCCCCCGGTGGTGACATGGTTCAAGGTGTACGCCGGCATCATGTGTCTGCTCTATCTTCTGGTGATCGCGGGCGGCATGTTCTTCCTGCTGTTCCCCGATGCGACCGACGGGGAAGACGCCTGGATCGCGGGCATCATTTTCTTCGCGATCGGCCTTCCCCTGCTGGTCACCTTCGGCGCGTCGCTGTTCCTCCCTCCCAAACCGTGGGTGTGGATCTACGACATCGTTCTGATCTGTCTCGGGTTCACCAGTTGTCTGACGCTGCCGTTCTGCATCGCCCTCCTCATCTTCTGGCTCAAGCCGGAGACGAAGGTGTACTTCGGCAGAAGGCCTTGAACG
>DATLFC010000023.1:0-9370 GCA_035525015.1 Thermoanaerobaculia bacterium
GTCCCTTGTCGAGAACGAGAATGTTGTGCGCGCTGCGGATCGTCGAGAGACGGTGCGCGATCACGAGCGTGGTCCGGCCGCGCATGAGATTGTTGAGCGCCTGCTGGACGAGCCGTTCCGACTCGGTATCGAGCGCCGACGTCGCCTCATCGAGAATGAGGATCGGCGGATCCTTGAAGATTGCCCGGGCGATGGCCAGCCGCTGCCGCTGCCCGCCCGACAGCAACACTCCCCCTTCGCCGATGAGCGTGTCGTAACCGTCCGGCAGCGCGGAGATGTAGTCGTGGGCGTTGGCGGCCCGGGCCGCTTCGATGACCTTCGCCTCCTCCGCGTCGGTACGGCCATAGGCGATGTTGTTCCGCACCGTATCGTTGAACAGGACGACTTCCTGCGTCACGAAACCGATCAGTCCGCGAAGGGAGCCGAGAGTCACGTCACGCACGTCGTGTCCGCCGACGGCGATGCGCCCTCCGGTGACATCGTAGAAACGCGGCAGGAGGTTCACGAACGTCGATTTCCCCGCGCCGCTCCCCCCCACCAGCGCCACGATCTCGCCGCGTGGGATCAGGATGTTGATCCCGTTCAGAACGACCTCCGGTGTGCTCTCCCCCTCCGGGAGAGGGAGGCGCGGGGCGCCGGACGTGGGGCGTGCACCATACGAAAAGCTGACGTTCTCGTACCGGATCCCATCCCCCACGCTCTTCAGCTCCACCGCGCCCGGCTTCTCCTTGACCTCGTTGTCGATGTCGAGCATCCGGAAGACGCGCTCGGCGGCCGACAGCGCGGTGTTGACGGAGAGGTTCACCTTGTTCAGCTTCTTGATCGGCGCGTACATCATGGCCAGCGCGCCGAGAAAGCTGACGAACTCGCCGAGGGTGAGCGTGCCATTCTGGATACGGCGGTGCGCGTAGAGGAAGAGAAGCAGCATGCAGAGGCCCGCCAGCAGCTCCATGACCGGTGAGGTCAGCGCCTGGATCTTCTGCGCCTTCAGGTTCGCTTTCAGGTGGCGCTTCGTCGCCTCGTGAAAGCGGCGGATCTCGAAGCGCTCCATCGTGAAGGCCTTCACGATGCGGACGCCTCGGATCGTCTCCTCGAGCAGCGTGGCGATGTCGGCCATCCGCTCCTGCGAGCGGTGCGTCGTGCCGCGGAGGCGTTTGCCAAACTGCACGACCGGCGTCACGATCACCGGCGCCACGATCAGCGTCAGGATGGCCAGCTCCGCGTTCATGACGAAGACGATGGCGATCAATCCGAACAGCGTGATCGACTCCTGGAACAGATCGCCCATCCTCGTCGACACCGCCGCCTGGATGGCGTCGGCGTCGGAGACGACGCGGCTGACCATTTCGCCGGTCGACCGCTCCGAGAAGAAGCTGTGGCTCTGGTTGATGATGCGGTCGTACAGCTCGTTCCGCAGATCGCGGACGGTCGATAACCCCACCTTCTGGAATGCGTACTCCGCGAAAAACGAGGTGAACGCGCGCACGACGAAGACGAACAGCAGCGCCGTGAGCACCTTGCGCCACCTCTGGTCGGGATCGGCGTTCCACCACCGCTGGAACGTCCCGGTCAGCCGGTCGAAGGTGTTGATGATGGCGCCGCGCTCCCCTTCCGGAAGATCGCGCCGCAGAATCGTATTGATGACGCGGTCTTCGGTGCTCTCCCGCTTCGGGGCGTCGGCCGCGACCCGGGGAGGGCTGAGCACCTCGTCGAACAGCGGCCGGATCAGCGCCACCAGCGCCGTCTGCGTCGCGGCGAAGATGATCATCGACCCGAAGGCGACCAGCGCCCATCCCTTGTAGCGGCCGAGGTAGTTGTAAAGACGCCGGAGAATCTTCATCGCAGCGTCGCCATTATCGCCTCTGCGGCACGCCGGCTGGCCCCGTGCTCGCCGAGTTTCCGCCTCACTTCCAGCATATCCGCCCGCGCCTGCTCGTATCGCTGCGGGGCCAGGAGCTCCCGGACGGCCGCGGCGATGTTCTCCCCCGTCACCTCGTCCTGCACGAGCTCGGGTACCACCTTCCGTCCGGCCACGATATTGACGAGGCTGAAATACGGCAGCCGGACCAGACGCCGCGCCACCTCATAAGTCAGCCGGCCGAGCCGGTACATGACCACGACGGGTGTCCCCAGGACGGCCGACTCGAGCGTGGCCGTGCCGGAGGAGGAGATGGCGATGTCGGCCGCCGCCAGAGCCTCCCCACGGTCGTGAGGGAGGATCGGCACATGCTCGCCGCTCGCCGAAACCAACTTCTCGATGTGCCCGTGCCCGATCGTGGGCGCCTGTACGATGAACGGATCGAGGTCGCGTTCGCGACGCAGAATGCCCACCGCCTCGAGCATCGCCGGAAGGACGTCGTCGACCTCGCGCCGGCGCGACCCCGGCAGGAGGGCGATGCGCACCCGCCCGTCCCGTCTCTCCGGACGGCCCACCCCGGCAATCTGGTCGATCAGCGGATGGCCGACGTAGGTGACCCGGACGTTGTGCTGCCGGTAGAAGTCCTCCTCGAACGGGAGGATCACCAGCATGTGATCGACGTACCGGGCGATCTGGTGTACACGGCGGCGATGCCAGGCCCACACCTGCGGGGAGATGAAGTAGATGACCGGCAGGCCGAGCTCGCTGGCGCGCCGGGCCACCCGCAGGTTGAACCCGGGATAATCGACGAGCAGAACGGCGTCGGGACGTTCGGCCTCGAGGCGGGCGATGAAGCTGCGGAACACGCGGCGGAACATGCCGATGTGCGTCAGCACGTTGAAGAGGCCGACGAAACCGAGGTCGCGCGCGTGGTAGAGCAGCTCCATCCCTTCCCTGCGAAGGAGCTCGCCGCCGATCCCGAAGATCCGGAGATCGGGGTCGAGGGCCTTGAGCTCCCGCATGACCCCCGCCGCGTGAAGATCACCGGAGGCTTCCCCTGCGACGACGGCGATCTTCATCGAATGGGCAAGGGGAACATGGCCCAGCCGAGGGCGATGCCGCCGACGAAGAGCGAAAGGAAAACGAAGAAGAAGAAGCGGATGCGCTCCTTCCGTTCCTGCTTCCACAGCAGCGTGAAAAACGCCGCCGTTGCCAGGGCATAGAGGAACATCAGGACGGCGTGGTTGCGCAGGAGGCTCACTGCTTCCGGCCCTCCGCGATGTCGAAACAGTCGAGAACGAGAAGGAGGTTCATCAGCCCGGCGGTCAGCGTGAACGTGGTGCCGTACTCGTAGGTCATGGAGGTGACGTCGCCGTGCGGCCCCATCGACCTGGCGACGAAGTAGAGGATGCCGGCGCCCATCGATCCGATGCTGGCCAGGATGCGCAGCAACGCCTGACGGCTTTCGGCGAATGTGTAGAGATTGCCGTCTATGGACAGCCCGATCATGAACATGAAGAAGACGATGGCGAAGAACGCCGCGGCGCGGCGGCGGTAGCCGAGATAGAAATGACCGGCGCCCGGCAGGAGGAAAGCCAGGATCATCGCCAGCAGGGAACGTTTAGTCATTGCCGGAGAAACCGTCCTTGACCTGTTCGAAGTACGGAAGGAGCTTGTCGAACGTCGATTCGAGCTCTTCCGGCACCAGCCGGGTGCGCGCCGTGACGGTCATGAAGTTGGAATCGCCGGTCCATCGCGGCACGACGTGCATGTGGTAGTGGTCGGCGACGCCAGCGCCTGCGATCTGCCCGAAGTTCATCCCGACGTTGAAGCCGTCCGGCCTGTAGACGTCGGAGAGGATGCGCTGCGACTCGGCGGTGAGGCGGATGAGGGCGCGCAGCGAGCGTTCGCTGCTGTCGAACAGCCGCGCCTCGTGCGCGATCGGGGCGACCATCAGATGACCGTTCGTGTAGGGATAACGGTTCAGCATCACGAGTGCCCGCTCGCTGCGGAACAGCGTGAGCGTTTCCTTCGGATCGCGGGAAGCCGCCGCCACACAGAAGATGCACGGTGGCGGCGTGTCGCTTTTCGGCGACGTCAAGTAGGAGTACCTCCAGGGGGTGAAAAGGATGTGCATGGAGTCGTCAACCGTCAACCGTCAACCGTCAACCGTTAACGAATCTCTCATTCGCCGGCGGCCGTTGGCTTCTCGGGCTCGCCCTCACTGACGTTCTTGTTGATCAACTCCTTGAGCTCCTTGCCGGGCTTGAAGTAAGGGATCTTCTTCGACGGCACTTCGACCTTCTCTCCGGTCTTCGGGTTCCGGCCGGTGCGCGACTTCCGGCTCCGGAGGCGGAAGCTGCCGAACCCGCGAAGCTCGATCTTCTGGCCGGCGCGGAGAGACTCGACGATCGAGTCGAATACGATGTTGACGATCATTTCCGCCTGCTTCTTGGTGAGCTGGACGACGCGAGCCACCTCGTCAACGAGCTCGGCCTTCGTCATCACACCCGCTTTGGCGCTGGTCTCGTTTTCTTCGAGATCGTTCAGATGCTCCAAAGTAGCCTCCTCACTTCACTGATGCAGCACCGGCTGCTTCCCACAGGTACAGAAACTGAGCCGCACGCCGGCTCATGATCTTGTCGAGGAGTGCCTCCGCATCGCCGCCCGAGCCACTCAGCACGTCGACGAGCGTCGGCCGCCGCGGCTTGGGATAGACCATGGTCGGCTCGCCCTTGATGCCTGCCAGATCGCCCGCCACGCGGACGGCGTCCCGCAGCGAGCCGAGCCGGTCGATGAGCTTCAGCGCCAGCGCTTCTTCGCCGGTGAACACACGGCCGTCGGCGAGACGCGTCACATCCTGCTCGCTCAACTTGCCCTTCCGCCCGTCGGACACAGCACGGACGAACTGCGAATGCAACTGATTGACCACACCCTGGAGATAGGCCCGCTGCTCTTCGGTCAGATTCTCGAACGGCGAGCCGGCCGATTTGAGGGTGCCGCTGGTGAGCGTCTGCGGCCGCATCTTCGCCCAGCGGACCAGCTCCTCGTATTCGAGCCATTGCAGGATCACGCCGATCGAGCCTGTGATCGAGCCGGGATTGGCGACGATCTCGTCGCAGGCCGAGGCGATGTAGAACCCGCCGGAGGCGGCCACGCTGTCGAAGGAGGCGACGACCGGCTTGCCGGTCTCTTCCCGGATATGCCGGATCTGGGAGTAGATCTCCTGCGACGGCGCGATCGCTCCCCCCGGGCTGTTGATCCGTACCACGATCGCCTTGACGGTCGAGCTGTCGGCGTACTCTTCGAGGGCGTCGACGATGTCCCGCGATTCGACGATCGGTCCGTCGATCGGAACCACCGCCACGCGCGAGGTCGACAGCGTGAATCGCCCGCCGCTCTCCCCGCGGAACGCGGCCAGGACGATCACCAGGAAGAAGAAGCCGGCCACGAGCACCAGGCAGCCGGCGAATGCGCCGAAAAAGAACATTCCGGCGCGCGATTTCCGCGGCTGCTCCACGATCACGGTGGCAGGTTGGGGAGGCGGTTGAGATTCGCTCTGATACGGATCGTATTCGGACATGTCAGTCTTCCGGCGTCCTTTCGGGTGGAGCGTCGCTCTCGGCGAGGCTTCCGGCCTGGGCGCGCTCTTCCTCGTTGAGCGGCTCGACGTCGCGCGTCGTCAGGCCGATCTTCCTCTCGTGTGGATCGAGTTTGATGATCCGGGCGCGGATCGCCTCTCCCGGTGCAAAGGACTTATCCAGCTTCACCTTCGCGTCGCGCTGGACCTCGGAGACGTGCGCGAGCGCTTCCACCCCTTCAGCCACGCGGACGAACAGCCCGAAATCGGTGATCTTTGCGATCGTGCCGACGATCTCGTCGCCGACGGCGTGGCTCCTGGCGAAGTTCTCCCACTCGTTCGGCAGGAACTCGCGGATCGACAGCGACAGTCGCTGGTTCTCGCCGTCGACGCTGATGATCCGCGCCTGCACCGTGTCGCCTTTCTTCAGCACCTCGCTGGGGTGCTTCAGCCGGCGGTTCCATGACATGTCCGAGATGTGGATCAGACCGTCGATCCCTTCTTCTACCTCCACGAACGCGCCGAAGTCGGTGAGGTTCCGCACCTTCCCGTTGATCACCGATCCGACCGGATAGCGCTCCGCGATGGTGTCCCACGGATTCTCCTCGAGGGCCTTCAGAGAAAGGGAGATACGGCGATTCGGCACGTTCACGTCGGAGACGACCGCCTCCACCTCATCGCCCGCCGACAGAAGCTTCGAGGGATTGCGGACCTTCTTCGTCCACGACATTTCGCTGACGTGAATCAGCCCCTCGACACCTTCCTCCAGCTCGACGAAGGCGCCGTAGTCGGCCAGCGAGACCACCTTCCCGCGCACGCGGCTTCCGAGAGGATAGCGGTGTACGACGTCCGACCAGGGATCGGTGCTCTTCTGCTTGTAGCCGAGCGATACGCGTTCGGCCGCCGGATCGAACTTGAGGACCATCACTTCGATCTCGTCGCTGACGTTGAAGTACTCCGTCGGGTGGTTCACCCGGCCCCAGGAGATATCGGTGATGTGCAGCAGGCCGTCGACGCCGCCGAGATCGACGAAGACGCCGTAGTCGGTGATGTTCTTGACGATGCCGTGCGTCAGCTTCCCCTCCTCGAGCTTTTCGAATGTCTGCTGCTTCTGTTTCGACTGCTCGACTTCGACGAGCGCGCGCCGCGAGAGAACGATGTTGCTCCGCTTCTTGTCGAAAGAGACGATCTTGAATCGGAACTCCTGCCCGCGCAGGCTGTCGAGGTTCTTCACGGGCTTCGTGTCGATGAGGGACCCGGGGAGGAACGCCTTCACACCTCCCACGTCCACCGAAAGCCCCCCCTTGACCCGGTCGACGACGCGCCCGGCGATCGACTCGTCCGCCTTGTAGGCCGCCTCGATGCGGTCCCACACGAGCATGCGCTCGGCCTTCTCGCGCGAGAGCTGGACGTAACCGGACACATCTTCGAGCCGCTCGACGAACACATCGATCTCGTCGCCCCGCTTGACCTTCACCTCACCGTCGTATCCGGTCACCTGCTCCGCCGGCAAAAGGCCCTCCGACTTGTAACCGATGTCGACCACCACTTCCGTCGCAGTGACCTTCACCACCCGGCCGCGGACGATCTCCCCTTCCGCGAAGGTGGTCATTTTCTGGTCGTAGAGGTTCAGAAGCTCATCCATCCCCAGCCCCTCGAGGTTGTTGGCGTCCACAGGGCTCCGCTGCGGTACCGGCTTCTTTGGATCGTCACTCGACGCCATCGACTGGGGAACCTCCCTCGAATGTGGGAGCGGGCAAACCTTGCCGGAGCCCCCGCATCACCCGCGGCGCAAAATCAACGTAAATTGTTGATACGCGCTGAAATCGGGAGTTTAGCGGCAAGGCAGAAGTATCGTCAAGAAAGGGAGTTACGAGCCGGCTCTCACGGCCGCGACAATGCGCGCCACCACGTCCGCAATGCTGAGCGCGGACGTGTCGATGACCATGTACGTCTCGTCGTACCTGAGGGGCGAGTCCGCCCTGGTCGAGTCCTGCTCGTCCCGCCGGCCGGCCTCGGCCAGGACGGCCTCGAACGGGACATTCGACCCCTTCGCCACCAGCTCCCGGTAGCGGCGCTCGGCGCGGACGCGCGGGGTGGCCGTCAGGAAGAACTTGTGCGGCGTCCGTGGGAACACCTTCGTTCCGATGTCCCGCCCCTCCAGGACCCCTCCGGCCCGCCCGCCCAGCTCCTGCTGGAGCCGGACGAGCGCCCGGCGGACGGAGGGGACCGCCGACACCTCGCTGGCGGCCATGCTCACCTCAGGGGTCCGGATCAGTGCGGTGACATCCTGGCCATTCAAGAGCACGTGAGGGCGCTCTCCAGGAATGAACTCGATCGTGGTTCGATCCGCGAGCTGCTCGAGACCGGCCGCGTCATCGGTGGCCACTCCCTCCCGCACCGCTGCCAGACCGAGCGCGCGGTACATGGCCCCTGTATCGATGTGCGGGATGGCGAGCTCGCGGGCGACGAGGCGGCTGGTGGTCGACTTGCCGACGCCGGACGGGCCGTCGATCGCGACGATCAGCGGCTGGCTCACCGTTGGCGGGCCGTGCGACGCGGCTTCGCGGCGGTGCGCGCGGCCGGCTTCGCCCCCGGCTTCTTCTTCGAGGTCGTTTTCTTCCGTGCTGCCGGACGCCTGGTGGCGCGGCGGGGCCTGGCCGGCCGGGCGTCCTTCATCGTGGCCAGCATCTTCACTTCCTGCTTCGTCAGCTCGCGCCAGACGCCGGGCGTGAGCTTCGGATCGGAGATCGGGCCGATGGCCACGCGCCGCAGCTTCGAGACCGGATGGCCGACGGCCTGAAACATCTTGCGGATCTGGTGCGTCCGCCCTTCGCGGAGCTTCACCTCGAACCAGCTGTTGCCCTCTTCGTCGTTGCGGCCGGTCGTTTTCATGCGGCCGATCTCGCAGGGCAGGGTCCGCTTCCCTTCGATGGTGATGCCGCGCTCGAGCTTCTCGATGATGCGCGACTCCGGCACGCCGCGAACCTTGACATGATACGTCTTCACGGAGCCGTGCTTGGGGTGGGAGACCTTGAAAGCGAGATCGCCGTCGTTGGTCAGGAGCACCAGGCCTTCGGAGTGATAGTCGAGGCGGCCGACGGGATAGATCCGCTCACGCACGCCGCGGATCAGATCGATGACCGTGCGGCGTCCCTGCGGGTCCTCGACGGTGGTCATCACTTCCTTCGGCTTGTAGATCAGGATGTAGCGGTGGGTCTCGGCGCGTGTGATCAGCTTGCCGTCGACCTTGATGTGATCGCGCGCGGCGTTGGCGCGCGAGCCGAGCTCGGTGATGACGTCGCCGTTCACCGTCACGCGCCCTTCGCGAATCATGGTCTCGGCTTCGCGCCTGGACGCGAAACCGGCGTGGGCAATGATTTTCTGCAGTCGCTCCAGTTGCATCAGTCTCGTTGAGGATCACTCGCCGAGGATGATTCTAACTCGACTTCTGCAAGCTCACCTTCGGCGAGCGGGATCTCATGCGACTCCGGCGTCACGTCCGCGGCGCTGATGCTGGCCACGAGATCCTCATCGAGGTGCTCGCCAATGAGATCTCCGAACTCTTCGAGCTGCGGAAGATCACGAATGTCATTGAGTCCGAAGTGCACGAGAAACTCGCGCGTGGTGCGGTACAGGAACGGGCTCCCCACGACGTTCTTGCGTCCCGATACGCGGATCAACCGCCGCTCCAGCAGCGTGCGGATCGTCTGCGTCGCGTTCACGCCGCGGATGTCGGACACCTCCGGCGCGGTGACGGGTTGCCGGTAGGCGACGATGGCCAGCGTCTCCAGCGCGGCGATCGACAGCCGGTTCTCTCCCTTCTTCGCGAAATACTTCCGCAGGACGCCGTCGTGCTCGGGCCGCGTGGCCAGACGCCATCCGCCGGCGGCCTGCTCGAGGACGAAGCCGCCGACGCTCGCTCCGAGAGT
>DATLFC010000131.1:0-11433 GCA_035525015.1 Thermoanaerobaculia bacterium
CGGCGTTCTGTTGACGAGCTCCTCGAGGAACCTCGACAGCGCGGCATCCTCGCCGAACGCATCGATGAGGACTCCGGTCGAGTCGTTCCAGACGCGGCCGGCGATGCCGGTCCGATGCGCCGTCTGGTGGACGAACGGACGGAATCCGACACCCTGAACCACGCCACGAATCTCGATGTGTCGTCCCTCAAGGGGCATGTCGCTTCCTCGCCTGTAAAAGGTAGGCGCGACGGCGGCCGCCGAAGATGAGTGGCGATACAAGACCCGGTGACAGCCATCACGCCGGGCAATGCCATAATCACCGTCGATGCCGGAAACCGCCGAGGAAAAGCGGCTGTACAAGATCGGCGAGGTCTGCCGGATGGCCGATGTGCAGCCGTACGTGCTCCGCTACTGGGAGACGGAGTTCCCTTCGCTCGCTCCCAACAAGAGCGGCGGGGGGCAGCGCCTCTACTCGCAGCGGGAGATCGACATCATCCTGCGGATCAAGCAGCTTCTCTACGCTGAAGGCTTCACGATCGCCGGGGCGAAGAAGAAGCTGGAGGAGGAGTTGTCAGGGGGGCTGAAAAAGCGGAAGAGCCATGGTTCTCTCGAAGCCGTCATCAACGAACTTCGCGAGATCCTGAGGATCCTCGACAGCTAACGGCAAACAGCGCCACGATCTTCTCCAGCCCCGCCCGATCCTCGTCGTCGAACGCATCGAGCCTGTCGGCGTCGACGTCCAGGACGGCGATCAGCTCCTCGTTCGCTCCGAAGACCGGCACCACGATCTCCGACTTCGAATTCGGGTCGCAAGCGATGTGGCCGGGAAACTTCGTCACGTCGGGAACGATGATCGTCCGCTCCTCGGCAGCCGCCGTGCCGCAGACGCCGCGGCCGAGCTCGATCTGCAGGCAACCGACCGTCCCGATGTACGGCCCGATGATCAGCCGCCCGCCGGAGACCCTGTAGAAGCCGGTCCAGAAGAAATGCTCGAAGCGGTTCGACAGGACCGAGGTGATCGTCGCCATCAGCGAGATGGCGTCGAGGGCTTCCCCTCCTTCATCCCGCCAGATGGCGACGATCGCGTCGTGGCACTCCTCGTAAGCGGCGCGTTTCAGAAGCTGAAGGATAACCCGGCCGCGAGGATGAGCGGGTTGATCTCGATCTCCTGCCCCGCGTTCTCGCCGCCCGGAAATACCGCCGTCGCCGCCGCCTCGAGCGGCATGTACTTGGCGTCGAGATACAGACCGAGGTTCCGCGTGAAGCCGATGCGGACGCCGGCGTTCAAGACCAGCCCGACGTCGTCTTCGAAGTCGATGCGGTCGAAGTCGATCTCATCGAGATCGTTCCGATCCTCGATGTCCTGGAAGATCACGTACCCGGCACCGACGCCGACGTAGGGGTCGAACCGGCTTCCGGGAAGCAGATGGAACTGCAGCGTGGCCGTGATGGGAATCATCTCCAGCGGTTCGGCGAAGACGACCCGGGTCCGGCCGATGTCCCGAACGCGCAGTTCGGGATCGATCACCGACCCGGCGAACTCCGTGGAGATCCGATCCGACCAGAAGATGTTCACGGAAACGCCCCATCCCTGCGCGGCGTCGAACTCGACGTCGTTCAGATCATTCACGTCACCGCTGAATTGGATGGCGCTGTCGCCGCTGGGGTTCGCCCACGCTGCAAACACGTTGAAGTCGATGTAACGTTCTTGCGCAGACGCGGGAACGGCGAGAAGTGAGACACAGGCGAGAAGTAACAGGGTATTGCGTAGAGTCATGCGAGTCCTCCATGGTCTGTCGCGACCCACGGAGCAAAATCGTCGCCATGACTCGTCAGCGTCTGCGCTTCGTTCGCACGGGCTGCGACGCGAGGCGTCTGCCCTTCCCTGCTGCGATCAGCAGGAGCGTGCCGGCGATCACGATGACGGCTTCCAACATGCCTTCCTCCTCCCCTCCTCTCTGCAGCGCCGGTGCCATGCCGCTCAGCCGGCGGCGCGGCGGTACACCTCTTCGTACCGGCGGGCGGAGCTCGACCAGGAGAAGTCCTGCTGCATGCCGTTGCGCTGCAACGCCTTCCACAGCGTCGCGTCCCGCCGATTGAGCATCGCCACCCAGGTAGCCAGGTAGAGCTCGTCCGACACCGCGTGCGCGAACCCGAATCCGTTCGCCGCCTCCCCGTTCGTTCCGTCGTATGGCACGACCGTGTCGGCCAGACCGCCGGTCAGCCGCACGACCGGCAGGGTGCCGTAACGAAGCGCGTACATCTGGTTCAGACCGCACGGCTCGTACAGAGACGGCATCAGCAGCAGGTCGCTGGCGGCGTTGATCCGGTGCGCGAGCGCATTGTTGAACCCGATCCAGACCCGGCAGCGGTCCGGATTGTGGTCGGCGACGTAACGGAATCCATCCTCGATCGCGCCGTCGCCGCTTCCGAGAATCACCGCCTGCGCGCCGGCCTGCAGAAGCCGTCCCAGAACGGGAAGGAGAAGGTGGAAACCTTTCTGCTCGACCATGCGGGAAACGACGCCGAGCAACGGCACCGGCGCGCTGTAAGGCAGACCGGCTTCCTTCGTCAGAAGACGCTTGAGCGTCGCTTTGGCGCCAGGGTCGTCGCGGTCGTAATGGACCGGAAGGTGGGGATCGGTGGCCGGATCCCACTCTTCGACGTCGATGCCGTTCAGGATCCCGGTGAACTTGTGAGAGACGGAGCGGAGCACGCCGTCGAGGCCGGCTCCGTACTCGGGCGTCTGGATCTCCCGCGCGTAGTTCGGCGAGACCGTCGTCACCTGATCGGCGAAGAGGATCCCCCCTTTCATCGGGTTGAGCTCGCCGAAATGCTCCAGCGCATCCGAGGCCCAGTAGCGCGTGTGCAATCCGGTCATGCCGAACGCCGCCGCTCCGGTCACCCCCTGGTAGTGGAGGTTGTGGATGGTGTACACCGAGCGGGTCTGGCGAAAAGCCGGCGTGGCGCGAAGACCTGCATGGAGATGGACCGGCAGAAGCGCCGTATGCCAGTCATGCGCGTGCAGGATGTCGGGATGGATGCCGAGCTGTACGCACCCCATCACCACGGCCCGGCAGAAGACGGCATAGCGCTCCAGAAAATCGTCGATGCCGTGGAGCATTCCGTGGATCTGCTCGCGGTCGTAGTAATGGTCGTTCGCGACGAGAATCAGCGGCACGTCACTGCCGGGCAGCGTCGTGCGAAGCAGCGCGATCTCCGCCGTCCACGTCCCTCCCGTGACCCACTCCGGCGGCATGACCACCTCGGGCTCGATGCCGTTTTCGGCGAAGTACTGCCGCGCCTGCCGGTAATACGGCATGAACACCGTGACGTCGTGCCCCAGCCGCGCCATCTCCTTCGGCAGCGACCCGCACACATCCCCCAGCCCGCCCGTCTTGGCGATCGGCGAAACCTCCGCACTAGCAAACACAATGTTCATGACAAGTTGGTGTCAGGTCTGGAAAAGCAACTTTTGGACATTTTTGTGCGGTCAAGAATGGTGAGAAGTTGTATTTACAGACCTGACACCAACTTGTATGGCGGCGTAGCCGACTACGTGGGTGTGGTCGCCGGTGATGTCGCCGGAGGTGGCGTGCTTGAGAAGGCGCGCGCCGGTGGCGCCGAGATGGCGGGCGGCGATGAGCATGGTGGTTGCCGGGAGGTAGCCGCACATCGAGATGTCGTGCTCGTCGACCACGCGCCAGAGCTCCTCCGGATCTCGAGCCACGATCTGGTCCACGGCCAGCTGATCTTTCCGCAACGTCGTGGCCTGATCCTCGTAGTGGTTCAGATCCGAGCTGGCCAGGATACCGATCGGACCGTCCGCCTTCCCGACGACATCGGCGATGGCGCGACCGATCTCCTCGCACGTTTCGTACCGCGGGGAGCCGAGACAGATCGGCACGAATGTGAAGCTGTCGAGGAGATGCTGCAGAAAGGGGAGCTGCACTTCGAGCGAGTGCTCGTGCGCGTGCGCGGCGTCGTCGTGGCGAAGAAGCCTCGTCTGCTGCATGAGCGCTTCGGCGAGCTCGCCGTCCACCGGCACGTCGCCGAGCGGGGTGCGCCACGCCCCTTCCCGATTGATCGCCGCGAAATGGCCGACGCCGGTGTGGTTCGGACAGAGGATGATGAACCGGTCCGGAAGCTCGGCCGCCGCATAGAACGCCGCCGCCACGTGGCCGCTGTACATGAGTCCCGCGTGCGGGACGACCGCGCCGAGGAAGGGCTCGCGCGACGCCGCGGGGGGATTCGCCGCGAAACACGCTTGCAGCTGCGCCTGGAGGCGAGAGGGGGTTGCCTCGTAGAACATGCCGGCGACGGCGGGGAAACGGATCATCATCTCGGGAAACTCGGCGAATAGATCACCGCGTTGAGAAAGAGCGGGAGCGTCCCGCGCCAGAAGAGCCTGTAGTGCGGCTCATCCGCGAACGTGACGACGCTGCCGCGCCCCATCGGTTCGGCGACGAGGTACGCCGAGCCTGCCACGCGCTCGAGCGACTCCGGCCATGCCACTCCTGAAACGAGCGCGTCCTCCTGCGCCACGGTGACGATGTTGTCGACGCGGTGCGACACCGGCAGGTAGGCGGCGGTCCCCTCGATGAGCACGGCCGGCGCGCGTGGAATCCCGTACGTGAAATGCGAGCGATCGTTCATCGTCGTCCGAAAAGCAGACCCCGGAACGCGATATTCGTTGTACCGTTGATCGCTCTGCGGCTCGGCTTCATCCTCTTCGCTCCCCTCCGGCCGCGGCACCGCCCACGGCTTCAGCTTCGAGATCTCCACGTCCTTGCTGCGCAGAAACGCGCTGGCGCCCTTCACCGCGACGAGCGTCCCGCCGCCGCTGATCCACGCCTTCAGGCGGTCGACATCGCGCTTTCGGATGCGGTCCGCGTAGCTGCCGTTGGGAAGGATGAGGACGTTGTACTTCGACAGATCGGTGCCGCCGAGCGCCTCCAGACTGATCCTCGAATGCGGGAGCGGCGTGTCGATGTCGAGCGTGTACCACAGCATGCCGTACGAGGTCGGCGATGTTCCCGGACCGCCGATGAGCGCGATCCGCGGCTCGCGGACGAACCGCAGCCTTTCCGATCCGAACGTGGTTCCGCCGATCCAGCCTGACTCGAGCGGCACGACGCGGACGCCGGTGGCCAGCGCCGCCTCCTCGAGCGTCCGATCGAGGTCGTCGGGGTTGCCGGCTTTGAGAATGACGATGCTGCCGCGCGGGTGTGTCCGGTCGCCGAAAGAAAGCTCGCCGTGCGCAACGCTGAAGCGGGTTCCGCCCCTCACGAGCCGTCCGGCGAACCGGTACACGCCGGGATCATTTCCGCCGACCAGGTAACCGTAGGAAGCCGGCTGGAAAGAAGCCGGCTCGGGCGGCGGCACCGGTGCGAGCTGTCCGGGGATCGCTGCCTGCGTGACATACGCTTCGACGTTCATGGCGAGGGGAAGCGACCAGGTGGTCAGATCGTAGAAGTCGTCGGGCTCGTCGGCTTCGGTCTTCAACCGCTGCTCGTCCAGGAATGCCTTCGACATGGTGGGGTTGCGCTCGAGCAGCGTCTGCACGAGGCCCCCGAGCGGCTGCCGCGTGGTGACGACGGCGGTGCCGGCGGGAAACGTGCGGCTCTCCACGGCCTCGCGATCGAGGCGCGTGGCACGGATCGTCGCCGGCGCGGTGGTCACGCCCACGCGCACTCCCTGCCGCACGAGCATGTCGAGCAGGGCCCGGAAGTTCGGCGAGCCGGGAAGCAGCAGGAACGTGTTCCGCGCGCCGTCGAGGTGAACGCGCATCGATCCGTACGTGTATTGCAGCAGCGCCTGGCGATGCTCGGCCGCGGTGCGCAGTGTGGCCATGGCCGTCGTGAAGTGGCGATCGATGCGATCGGCCAGCGTCAATCGTGTTCCGTCGTCGCGCTGGACGACCAGACCGCCCCGCCCATGCCCGGCCACCTCGTAGGTCATGCCGATCGCGCCGCGCAGCGACGGCCACGAGTCGCCGTAGCCGGGATAGAAGAGATCGAAGCGCTCGGCGACGAAGAACGGCCAGCCGCGCCGCGAGAACTCCTCCGCGTTCGCGCGTCCGAACAGCTCCAGCCACTTCTCGACCTCCTCGGGAAGATTGGCGTTGATCGGCTTCGCGTCGGGGGGAAAGAAGTACGACGACTGGTAACCCATCTCATGAAAGTCGACGAACACCTGCGGATTCCAGCCGCGATATTCGGCGACGCGCGCCCGCGACTCGCGCTGCGACATCCAGCTCCAGTCGCGATTCATGTCGATGAGGTAATGGTTGAATCGCCCGCCCGGCCACGGCTCCGTGTGCTCGAACGAGTCGGGATTCGGATCGGGCACGCGGCCGCGTGTCCGGCGGAACCATTCCACGTAGCGCTCGCGGCCGTCGGGGTTCTGCAGCGGGTCGATGAGAATCACCAGCCCCTCGAGCAGACCCGACGACGGCTCGCGCAGCAGCGTGCTCGCCACCAGCATGGCCGCCTCGGCCGATGACGATTCGTTGCCATGGACGCCGAACGCCAGCCAGACGATGGCCGGTGACGTGCGGGCGATCTCTCCCGCGCGCGCCGCGTCGACTCCGTCCGCCAGCGACGCCACGCCGGCGCGGATCGTGTCGAGCGAGGCCCGGTTCTCCGGCGATGTGATCGTGGCCAGGACCAGCGGCCGCCCCTCGTACGTCTCGCCGAACGTGTGCAGGGTGATGAGCTCGGAACTGCGGGCCAGCTCGCCGAAGTAATCGAGGATGCGGTGGTGCGGCGTGAATCGCGATCCCAGGCTGTAGCCGAGGAATTCATCGGGAGTGGGAATGGCCTGCTGCGCGCCCGCCGCCGCCGCCCAGAGGAGGAGCGCGCCGGTCACGGCCAGTCGACGTGCTGTCATCGATTTCACCTCGAGTCGTGGATTGTAGCTATGCTCCGGAGGTCATGTCTCAGACGATCGCCTGGATTGCTCTTTTCGTGGCCGGGCTGCTCGAGGTCTGCTGGGCGGTGGGGCTGAAGTACACCGACGGTTTCCGGCGTCCGGTGGCCTCGATCGTCGTGGTGGCCATCATGGCCGCGAGCATGTTCCTGCTCGGCTGGGCGGCCCGGGTTCTCCCCATCGGAACGGCCTACGCGGTCTGGGTCGGGATCGGGGCGCTGGGCGCCGCGATCCTCGGCATCATCCTCTTCCGCGAGCCGGCCACGCCGGCAAGGCTGATGTTCCTGGCGATGCTGATTTTCTCGATCGCCGGCTTGAAGGCGACGTCATAGCTCCGGAACGGTGACCTCGTCCTCGAGGCGCTCGGCCGAGCGGGCGTGGATGCCGAGGCGTTTCATCATCTCGTTGAGAGTGGAGGGCTTGAGCTGCAGCAGCTCGGCGGCTTTCTTCTGGACCCCGTTGGCGAGCTCGAGCGACTGCAGGATCATGGCCCGCTCGTAGCGCGACACGGAATCCTTCAGCGACAACCCCTCGGCCGGAACGACCATCGCCGGCTGATCCGTGCTCACCGGGTAACGGAGGTACTCAGGCAGCAGCTCGGCGGTGATGCGGTCGGCGGTGCCGAGCACGACGGCGCGCTCGATCGCGTTCTCCAGCTCGCGGACGCTGCCGGGCCAGGAATGATCCATGAGGATACGCATGGCGTCCGGCGTCACCTCCTTGACCTTCCGCTTGTTCTCCTCGGAGTACTTGGTGAGGAAGTGGCTGACCAGCAGCGGGATGTCCTCGCGGCGGCGGCGGAGCGGCGGGAGATTGATGGTGATGACGTTGAGGCGGTAGAAGAGATCCTCACGGAAAAGGTTCTCCCGCATGAGCTTCGTGAGATCGGCGTTCGTTGCGGCGATGATGCGGACGTCGACCTTGACCGTGTCGACGGAGCCGAGGCGCATGAACTCCTTTTCCTGGATGACGCGGAGCAGCTTGGCCTGCGTCTCGAGATTGATGTTGCCGATCTCGTCGAGGAAGATCGAGCCGCCGTCGGCGACCTCGAAGAGCCCGCGTTTGGTGGCGATGGCGCCGGTGAAGGCCCCTTTCATGTGACCGAACAGACTCGACTCCAGCAGCTCCGGCGGCAGCGATCCGGAGTTGACGGTGACGAAGGCGTTGCGGGCGCGGGGGCTGGCGTGGTGAATCGCTTTCGCCACCAGCTCCTTGCCGGTGCCGGACTCACCCTGGATGAGGATGTTCGACCGTGACGGCGCGGCCAGGCGCACCAGGTCGAACACCTTCCGCATCACCTCGCTCTTGCCGATGATGTTCGAGAAGGAGAACTTCTCCGAGAGCTCGGCCTTGAGGCGCGCGTTCTCGTTCGTCAGCCGGCGCTGCTCCAGAGCCTTGTTGACGGTGAGGATGACCTCTTCGTTCTTGAACGGCTTCGGGATGTAGTGGAAGGCGCCGTGCTTCATGGCCTGGATGGCGCCGTCGATCGAGGAGAAGGCGGTGATGATGATGACGGGGAGGTCGGGGTTTGCAATCCGCACCGCGCGCAGCGTGTCGATGCCGCTGATCCCCGGCAGCATGATGTCGAGGATCATCAGGTCGACATCCTCGTTTTCGAGAACGTTCAGCGCCTCTTCGCCGCTGGAGGCGGCGAGGATATCGAAGCCCTCCCGGCGCAGCACGACATCGAGGACGTCCCGCAGGACCTCCTCATCATCAACGATCAGAATCCTCATCTGGATGTCATCCCGACTGCAGCGACGTGTCGCCTACGCTCGGCATCACATCACGTCCCACCGTCACCCGGGGCAAAGAAACCGCAAATTCGGCTCCCACCCCCGCCACATTGTGGACCGTGATGTCCCCTTCGGAGGCGTTCACGATGCGCCGGCTGATGGCCAGCCCCAGCCCCGTTCCCCCCTGTCCCCGCTTCGTGGTGACGAGGGGCTCGAAGATGCGCTCGAGGACATCGGGGCGGACTCCGCCGCCGTCATCGCGAACCTTGATCACGATCCGCTCCTCCGCGTCCGCGACGTCGATCCAGATGTTGCCACCCTCGGATACGGCATCGCGTGCGTTGAGAAGGATGTTGGTCAGAACCTGCTGCAGATCGTGAAAGTTCCCGCGAACGAACCCGGCGGGCATGGGGGAGGCGTGGACCTTCACCGGTTTGGCGGCGAATAGGTCCTCGTGAAGCGCCACCGTCGTCGTCACGAGCTCGGGCACGCTCACCAGCTCGCGCGACCGCGGGCGGTTGGCGATGAGGTCGAGAAGGCTGTTGACGAGATGGGAAGCGCGGAAGGACTGCTGCTCCATCTTCTTGAGGAGCTTGTACTTGGGGTCGTCGGGGGAGGTGTCGGACAGCAGGAGCTGGGCGTAGGAGGAGATGCCGGTCAGCGGCGTATTCACCTCGTGCGCGACGCCGGCGGCGAGGAGCCCGAGAGAGGCCAGCCGCTCCTTGTCCTGGAGCTCCCGCTCCAGCCGGACGCGCTCGGAGATATCGCCGATGACCAGCACCCGCGCGCCGTCGGCAACGTCGCCCGCTGCCAGGTGGCTGATCGTGACCGTGACTTCCTTCTCCACGCCGTGGCGTGTCACGAAGTTCGTCGTGAGCGAACGGCCGTCGGTCCAGCGCACCTGCTCGTACGGCGGGAAGAGGGCTGAGATCGGCTCGTCCTCGTGCTCGGCGTCGACCAGCTCCCAGAAGGCGCGGTTCGCGGTGAGCACGGTCTCGTCGCGCGCCACGACGGCGATGGCCGACGAGGAAGACTCGATGATGTTCTCGTTGTACTCCTTCAGCGCCTTGATCTCGTCGAGCTGGCGGCGCAGGCGGCTGTAGAGCCGCGAGTTCTCGATGGCCAGCGCGACCGGCGCGGTCAGCGAACCGAGGAGCGTCAGGTCGTCGCGCGAGAGCGGCTCCTCGCCGCGCTTGGTGCCGAGAAGGAGGAGGCCCTGCAGCTCGCCGCGATTGCGGAGTGCGAAGACGTAGCGATAACCGGCTTCCAGGAGCAGCCAGGGGAGGTCGGTGGCGTCGGGCAGCCGCGGATCGGTGAGCACCATCGGACCCTCGCGCGGCAGCGGGCCGAAGTCGGCGGGAGGGACGCGCCGCGGGATGTCGGTTTCCGGCTCGTAGATCAGCAGCGACGCGCCGTCGCGCGTGAAGAGATTCATCTTCTCGATGTGCAGCGTCGCGCGCAGCCGTTCGCGCATCATCGAGATCAGCTCGTGCACGTCGTGGAAGCTGGCCAGCTCCTGCGCGAAATCGGCCATCGTCCGCCGGTGCCGGTAGCTGTCGCGGTAGAGGAACATCTCGATGACCGTCTCGATGCGGCCCTTCACCGGAATGAGCACACCGGCGATCAGCAGCCCCGACGCGAAGGCGAGGAAGTTGCGCTCCATCGCCGACCGCTCCTCGATCACCTGCGACAGGATCAGGTTCACCGTCGAGAACGCGACCATGCCGAACACGAACACCACCGAGTAGGCCAGCGCCTCCTTGATCACGACCTCGACGTCCCACAGCTTGTACTTGAGGATCGACACCGCGAAGGCCAGCGGGATCAACGCCAGCGGAAGGATCGAGATCGTCGAGTAGACAGGGCCGACGTAGCCGTGGATCAGGTACGGGATGATGTAGATGGCCAGGAACGGCAGGAAGCCGAGCGCCGTCCCCAGATAGATCCACTTGATCTGCTTCTTTCCCACCGCCGCCGAGGTGCGGTAGGTGAACGCCAGCGCCACCATGGCCAGCGTGAAGTAAAGGCCGAAATGGAAGATCTCCCATCGCTGGATGATCTCGAGCGAGCGGCGCGGCGACGCCACCGGAATGGCGTTGTTGAACACCAGCAGATTCAGGTTCCAGAGCGCCAGCAGAACCGGCGGCAGATACATCACCGCGATCGCACCGCGATGCCGCAGGATCGGCCGCGGGAACAGGAGGAAGAAGTGCAGCGCCAGCGGCGGGAGAAAGATCCGCGCGTACTCCTCCACCATCTGCAGCAGCTTGTAGCTCCAGTCGATGTCCCCCGCCGGTGTGTACACGTAGACGACGAAGGAGAGGAGCGTGACGAAGTAGAAAAGCGTGCTCTCGCGCGTGTCGCCGCGGAACAGCGTGAACAGACCGATGGCCAGGTAGAGGAAGCCGATGAAGCTGAGAATCAGGTAGGGGTAGTCGACGTGCATCGCCGGCGCGCGGTACTGGACGGTCAGCGTCTGATCGCCCCGCCCCACCACCATCGGAATCGTCTCGCCGCGCGGAAGGCTCTTCCGCAGCGCCTCCATCTCGGTGCTCGGCGTCCCGCCGATGACCCAGATCCGATCGCCCGGCCGGAGCCCCGCCGCCTCAGCCCCGCTGCCGGGATCGACTTTCTGCACCACGATCACGCCGTTGGCCCGCGTGAACCGAAAGTCGAGCCGCTCGAACGACGTCCGCTTCCGCTGGAAGGAGGTGAACCCACCGATCACCACACCCACCGTGAGGATGCCGATCAGGATCTTGACGACGAGCGAGCGGGTCATTGG
>DATLFC010000033.1:0-4934 GCA_035525015.1 Thermoanaerobaculia bacterium
TGCGTGGAGTTGGGCAGCCCGGTGCTAGGATTTGGCTATGACGAAGGACGCAGCACGCCTGCTGGAAGATGCGCTCCGGCTGAAGGCTGAAGATCGGGCGCGACTTGCCGAAGAACTCTTGGCTAGCCTTGATGAGGCGGAGCAAGAAGTGGAGCAAGCCTGGGCGAACGAGATTGCGCGCCGAGCAGCCGAGGCGCGCGCCAACGCTGGCGACGAGGAAGACTGGCGCAGCGCCTTGGCTGACATTCAACGCGAAGTGCTGAGCCGTTGAAACCGGTAAAGCTGCGGAACGTAGCCAAACGAGATCTTCGCGAAGCCACCGCGTGGTACGCGGAACGTGACGTAGCTGTTGCCAGGCGGTTCACGGATGAAGTGACGCGCACTCTCGAGCTGATCGAGGAGTTTCCTTCAACGGGTGCCCCGGTTCCGAGCGTGCCCGATCCGGAGATCCGCCGGCTACCCGTTCACAACTTTCCGTATCACGTCGTCTTCATCGAGCTCGCGACTCGTGTGTCGGTACTCGCAATTGCGCACGACCGACGACGGCCTGGTTACTGGCGCTGATTTTGGGTCTGCCCAACTAGTATTCGATGACAGGATACTCCCGCTTGGCTTTCGAAAACTCCGACTGCGTGGTGGGTGCGCGGCGGGGCCGGCGGGGTCGAATAACACCGGTGGTCAGGCGGGGTCCAGCGGGCTGCGCACCGCGGCGGGGCCCAGGTTCAGGACGTGCGTGTAGATCATCGTCGTGGCCACGTCGCGGTGACCGAGAAGCTCCTGCACCGTGCGGATGTCCTGGCCGCGCTCGAGCAGATGCGTCGCAAAGGAATGACGAAAGCTGTGGCACGTGACTCGCTTCCCGAGATTCGATTCCTCAGACGCACGCTTCACCGCTCTCTGCACAGCCGTCTCGTGCAGATGATGGCGCCTCTCCTCCCCACTCTGCTCGTCACGCCACCGGCTCGTGGCCGGGAATACCCACTGCCACATCCACTCCGTTGCCGCATTCGGAAACTTCCGGTCGATGGCGTCAGGTAACCATACCGATCCGTACCCCGCCGCACGGTCCGCCTCATGCAGCGCCCTCACCGAACGCAGATGGACCTCCAGCGGCTCGTGCAGCACGCGCGGAAGCATCGTGGCCCGATCGCGCCGCCCCTTCGGATCGCGCACCATGATCTGCCGCCGCCCAAAATCAACATCCTTGATCCGCAGCTGCAACGCCTCCAGCAGACGCAGACCCGATCCATACAGCAGCCGTACAACAAGGTGCGGCGTCCCGCCGATCCGCAACAGCACGGCGTCGATCTCGTCCCGCGTGAGAACCACCGGCAGACGCTGCGGACGCTGGGCCCGCACCAGATCGTCGATCCAGGGCAGCGGATCGCCGAGGATCACGCGATACAGAAAGGCAATGGCACAAAGCGCCTGATTCTGCGTGGAGGCGCTCACATGCCGCTCGACCGCCAGATTCGTCAGAAACGCATTCACGTCGTCCGCTCCCATCGTGGAAGGATGACGCTTGTCATGAAAAAGAATGAACCGGCGGACCCACATGACATACGCCTCCTCCGTCCGTGGACTGTAGCGGCGGATCCGCAACGCATTGCGGAGGCGATCGAGAAGGCGCGGCGGAGCCATGGCGCCGAGGCTCCCTCGGACTGCCGGGAAATGCAAGTGCATCTACCCGGCGTGGAGGGGCGCAGTCGCGTAATCGGTTATGCGGCGGACCACGACAACCAGCCAGCCGCGTAACGGTTTATGCGACCCCTCACACACGGCCCGCCGGGCGCGCCTCAGTTCGCGATCAGGTCGACGTCTTCCTTCGGCGTCGCCACCAGCGTCACCTGGTCGTCCTGGATCGTGAACTCGATCCGCTCCGTCACGTTGTCCTTCTGCCGGATCATGTACTCGGAGATCTCGTCCTCGATGTAGCGCTGGATCGCCCGCCGCAGCGGACGCGCTCCGGAGTTCGACTCCTCCTCGGCCCGCTTCAGCAGCCAGTCCACCACCGTGTCGTCGATCGAGATCTGCACGTTCTTGTGGATCAGCGCCTGGTTGACGTCCTCCACCAGCAGCCGGCAGATCTGACGCAGCTCGGCCTGCGAGAGCGGATTGAAGATGATGATGTCGTCGATCCGGTTGATGAACTCCGGCGAGAACTCTTTCTTCAGCTCCTGGTTGATCAGCTGCTCCGCGCTCTTCTGATCCGACTCCGCGGTCTTCTCGCGGAATCCCATGTGACCCTTCGTGGTCAGGAACCGCGTGCCGAGGTTCGAGGTCATGATGATGAGCGTGTTGCGGAAGTCGACCTGGTTGCCGAGTGAATCCGTCAGGATCCCGTCCTCGAGGATCTGCAGCAGGATGTTCGCGATGTCGGGATGCGCCTTCTCGATCTCGTCGAGCAGCACGACCGAGTACGGATTGCGCCGCACACGCTCTGTCAGCTGCCCCCCTTCTTCGTGACCGACATACCCCGGAGGCGATCCGATCAGCTTCGACACGGCGTGCTTCTCCATGTACTCCGACATGTCGAAGCGGATGAGGTGCTTCTGCGATCCGAACAGGAACTCCGCCAGCCTCCGCGCCACCTCGGTCTTCCCGACACCCGAGGAGCCGAGGAAGATGAACGACCCCATCGGGCGGTTCGGCGAAGCGACGCCGAGCCGCGAGCGGCGGATGGCCCGCGAGATCGCGGTGATGGCCTTGTCCTGACCGACGACCCTGCGCATCAGGATCTCTTCCATGTTGATGAGCTTCGCCGCTTCGTCGGCCTCGATCGACGTGACGGGGATGTCGGTCCAGGAGCTGATGATCTCCTCGACGTCCTTCTTCGTCACTTCCATCATCTCGTCGGCGCCGGTCTCCCGCTCGGCCTTGAAACGCTCGATCTCTTCCTTCAGCTCGATCTCGCGCTCGCGCAGGAAGACGGCCTTCTCGAAGTCCTTGTCGGAGATGGCCTTCTTCATTTCCTTGACGATGGAGCGGATCTCCGACTCGAGCCGCCGCAGGTTCTGCGTGTCGGCCACGCGGCGCAGCTTCACCTTCGCCCCCGCCTCGTCGAGGATGTCGATGGCCTTGTCGGGGAAGAAACGGTCGGTGATGTAGCGGTTCGACTGATACACCGCCGAGCGGATAGCCGTCTCCGAGTACTTCACCTTGTGGAAGTTCTCGTAGCGCTCCTTCACCCCTTCGAGGATCTGCAGCGTCTCGTCCTCGTTGGGCGGCGCGACGTTGATGGCCTGGAAGCGGCGCAGCAGCGAGCGGTCCTTCTCGATGTAGCGGCGGTACTCGCGGATCGTCGTCGCGCCGATGCAGGAGATCTCGCCGCGCGAGAGCGCCGGCTTGAGGATGTTCGCGGCGTCGAGCGACCCCTCCGCCGATCCCGCACCGATGAGCGAGTGGATCTCATCGATGAAGATGATGATGTCGGGGTTCTCCTTCAGCTCCTTGATGATGCCCTTGAGGCGCTCTTCGAACTGGCCGCGGTACTTGGTGCCGGCCACGATGAGCGAGAGGTCGAGCGAAAGGATCCGCTTGTTGGCGATGAAGAGCGGCACGTTGCCGTCGACGATCCGCTGCGCGAGCCCTTCGACGATGGCCGTCTTGCCGACGCCCGGCTCGCCGAGGAGGATCGGGTTGTTCTTGGTGCGGCGGGAGAGGATCTGGATGATCCGCTCCACTTCCTTCTCGCGGCCGATGAGCGGATCGAACTGCGCCTGGTGCGCCATCTGCGTCAGGTCGCGCGCGTACTCGGCGAGGAACGGCAGCTCCTTCTTCTGCTTGTCGGCCTCGCGCTCCTTGAGGATGGAGATCGTCTCCTCGCGCACGCCGTAGACGTTGAGGCCCTTGGCGGTGAGGATGCGGGCGGCGGTCGACGACTCGACGCGCAGAATGCCGATCAGCAGGTGCTCGGTGCCGACGTACTGGTGCAGCATCGACTCCGCCTCGTGCGCGGCATAGGCGAGGATCTTCTTCGACTCCTCGGAAAGCGGCAGCTCGGCGGACGACGAGATGCGGTCGACGAACAGCCGGTCGCCCTCGACTTCGCGGCGGATCTGCTCCGGCTTGACGTTGAACCGGGAGAAGATCTCCTTGATGATTTCTTCCCCTTCGCGAAGCACGCCGAGGAGGATGTGCTCGGACTCGATGACGCGGCTTCCGAGCTTCGACGCTTCGTATCGGGCGAAGAAAAGGGCGCGACGCGCTTTCTCGTTGTACTTTTCGAACATGGCCGTTGCGGCTATTCTAGCGCCGCTTCATCTCAAACACTCTGTCGCAGCGTGCTGCCAGGTCGGGATTGTGGGTCACAAGCACCGATGTCAGAGCCCTCTTGACATGGCACTCCCTCATCAGATCGAAGACTCTCTCGCTGGTCTCCAGGTCGAGGTTCCCGGTAGGCTCGTCGGCTAGAAATAGGAGCGGATCGGTCGCCAGCGCCCGCGCAATCGCGACCCGTTGCTGTTCCCCACCCGAGAGCTGATTGGGGAAGTGACGACCCCTCGCTTCCAGCCCCAGTTCTGCAAGCAAAGCAGCCGCCCCCTTCAACGCCTCCTCCCGAGGGATTCTTCCGATCCACGCCGGCATCGCCACGTTCTCCACCGCGGTGAACTCCGGCAGGAGATGGTGGAACTGAAACACGAAACCGACGTTGCGATTACGGAACCTCGCCAGCTCGTCGTTCGACATGCCGGTCAGGTCCCGATCCCCCACGCGGATCCCTCCGCCGTCCGGCCGATCCAGGCCCCCCAGCAGGTGGAGCAGCGTCGATTTGCCGATGCCGGAGGGGCCGACGATGGCCAGCATCTCCCCTTTTTCCACCGTCAGGTCGAGGCCTTCCAGCACCGGCACCGGAACCACGGCGTTGCGATAGGTCTTGGAGAGGCCGCGCGCCTCCAGGAAGGGCATGTCGCGCGGGATTATGACGGATCGGG
>DATLFC010000038.1:0-30210 GCA_035525015.1 Thermoanaerobaculia bacterium
CGGGTGTTGCAGGTGATGAAGGAGGTCCCGCGGCATGAGTTCGTGCCGGATGCGCAGGTGGGGAACGCCTACCAGGATTCGCCGCTGCCGATCGGGTACGGCCAGACGATCTCGCAGCCGTTCATCGTCGCGTACATGAGCGAGCAGCTCCAGGTCACTCCCGAATCGAAGGTGCTGGAGATCGGGACCGGATCGGGATATCAGGCCGCCGTCCTCGGGAAGCTGGCGAAGGAGGTCTACACGATCGAGATCGTACCGGAGCTGGCCCGAAGTGCCGCGGAGACACTGGAGCGTCTCGGATTTGAGAACGTGCACGTGCGCGCGGGCGACGGCTATCGCGGTTGGCCGGAAGAGGCGCCGTTCGATCGGATCATGGTCACCGCGGCACCAGACCACGTCCCACGGCCGCTCATCGATCAACTCGCCGTCGGCGGCCGGATGATCATCCCGGTCGGCAACTACTACCAGCAGATCCGCATCCTGACGAAGACCCCGAAAGGTGTGGTCGAGCAGCGAACGATCGACGTGATCTTCGTCCCGATGACCGGCGAGGCGCAGAAGAAGGAGTAGCCCTCTACCGTCCGTAGCCCGTGCTATAACCGGCGGCGCATGGCGTCGAAGCGAACCAACGATTTCGAGAAGGCGTTTCAGCAGCTCGAGCAGATCGTGCAGCGGCTCGAGGGAGAGGAGCTGCCGCTCGATGAATCGCTCCGTCTCTTCGAGGAGGGCATCGGCCTCTCCCGCTTCTGCCACCAGCGCCTCGAGGAAGTGGAGAAGAAGATCGAGCTGATCCTGGCCGACGCCAAAGGGCAGCCGCGCACCGAGCCGTTCGAGGGCGAAGAGGAAGACGAGGCCGGCGGCGCCGAAGAGATCGAGTCGTGATCGACGCCTGGCTTCGCGAGCGGCGCACGCTCGTCGAGCAGACTCTCGACCGCCATCTCCCGCCCGCCGATACGCCCCCCGCCGTCATTCACGAAGCGATGCGCTACGCCGTCCTCGGTGGGGGGAAACGGGTGCGGCCCATCCTCGCCATCGCCGCCGCCGAGGCGGTCGGCGCCGACGCGACGCCGCTGCTGCAGGCCTTCGCGGCGCTCGAGCTGATTCACACGTATTCACTCGTGCACGATGACCTGCCGGCTCTCGACGACGACGAGCTGCGCCGCGGAAGGAAAACGACCCACGTGGTGTACGGCGAGGCGATGGGGATCCTGGCCGGCGACGCGCTGCTGACCGAGGCCTTCTCCTGGCTGTCGAAACCGATCGAGGGAGTGCCGGCGGAGCGGCAGCTTCGCGCGGTCGCGCTCGTGGCTCGGGCCGTCGATTCGACGGGGATGATCGGGGGACAGGTGGCCGATCTGGAGGCAACGGGGGCGGGTCAGGAGACCCGCGCGCCGAGAGAGGCGCTGGAGTTCATTCATCGGAACAAGACGGGGAAGCTGATCACGGCCTCGGTCCTTCTGGGTGGGACGCTCGGCGGAGCTACGGAGAAGCAGCTCGGCGCGCTCGAGCGCTACGGCGTTGCGCTGGGGCTGGCGTTCCAGATCGTCGACGATCTCCTCGACCAGGAGGAGTCTTCGGCGACACTCGGCAAGACTGCCGGGAAGGATGCGGCGCAGGGGAAGCTGACCTACCCGGCGGTGATGGGGGTCGAGGCGGCCCGGGCCGAGCTTGCTTCCCTGCTGGAAGGCGCTCTCGGCAACGCTGGTATGATCGCCGGCCCCGTGAACTATCTGGGGGACATCGCGCGTTTCATCTGCGATCGCCGTTCTTAGGACGCCCATGACCAGAAGACTGCTCGACAAGATCAATTCCCCGCTCGACCTGCGGAAACTCGACCGCGAACAGCTCCCGCAGGTGGCGGAGGAGATCCGCGAGCTGATCATCGACGTCGTCTCGCGCGTCGGCGGCCATTTCGGCGGCAACCTCGGCATCGTCGAGCTGACGCTGGCCCTCCACTACGTCTACCAGACGCCGCGCGACCAGATCGTCTTCGACACCGGGCATCAGAGCTATCCGCACAAGCTGATCACCGGCCGCCGCGACACGTTTCACACCATCCGTCAGCACAACGGGATCTCCGGCTTCTGCAAACGGGAGGAGTCGGAGTACGACGTCTTCAACGCGGGGCATGCCTCGACCTCGATCTCGGCCGCTCTCGGTGTCGCGGTGGCACGCGACTTCCGGAAAGAGGACTACAACGTCGTGGCCGTGATCGGCGACGGGGCGCTCTCAGGCGGGCTGGCGCTGGAAGGTCTGAACCAGGCGGGGCATCTGAAGCGGAAGCTGCTGATCGTCCTCAACGACAACGACATGTCGATCTCGACGAACGTCGGCGCCATGTCGGGGTATCTGAACTCGATCATCAAAGGGCAGCGCTACAACCAGGCCAAGGATCTGGCCAAGGGAGTCATGGACCGCATTCCGCTGATCGGCGGCAAGCTCCACGGCCTGGCCTCCGAGGTGGAGGAGGTCCTGAAGCACATGGTCGTCCCCGGCACGCTGTTCGAGGAGCTGGGCTTCAAATACCTCGGGCCGTTCGACGGACACGACCTCGATCACCTCATCGATCTGTTCGAGGAGCAGAAGGACTACGACGGTCCGCTCCTCATTCACGTCATCACGAAGAAGGGAAAGGGCTACGTCCCGGCGGAGGACAAACCGATCTGGTCGCACGGGGTAACGCCGTTCGACATTCCGTCCGGCGACGTGAAGAAGTCGGACAAGCCGGCGCCGCCGACGTACACCGCCGTCTTCTCGGAGACGCTGATCGGGCTGGCAAAGAAAGATCCGAAGATCGTGGCCATTACCGCGGCGATGCCGGAGGGCACCGGCCTCGACAAGTTCGCGAAGGCACATCCGGGCCGAATGTTCGACGTCGGCATCGCCGAGGAACATGCGGTGACGTTTTCCGGCGGAATGGCGACGCAGGGGATGAAACCGATCGCGGCGATCTACTCGACGTTCCTGCAGCGGGCCTTCGATCAGGTGTTTCACGACGTCACGATCATGGATCTGCCGGTGGTGTTCGCGCTCGATCGCGGCGGCATCGCCGGCGCGGATGGGCCGACGCACCACGGCATCTATGACATGGCCTACCTGCGGATCTTTCCGAACATGGTCTGCATGGCGCCGAAGGACGAGAACGAGCTGCGGCACATGCTCAAGACCGCGTTCGAGACGGGACATCCGACGTCGCTGCGCTATCCGCGCGGCAACGGCGTGGGCGTGCCGCTCGATGCGGAGGTCCGTTCGTTACCGGTCGGGAAGGGTGAAGTGATGCGCGAGGGGTCCGCCGGCGCGATCTTCGCCATCGGGAACGAAGTCTGGCCGGCCGTCCACGCCGCGGAGGAGCTGGCGAAGGAAGGGATCAAGGTCGCCGTCATCAACGCGCGGTTCATCAAACCGCTCGACGACGAGCTGATCCGCCGCTACTGCACGCCGGGCGCGCACGTGATCACGGTCGAGGAAGGATCGCTGGCCGGCGGGTTCGGCTCCGCGGTGATGGAGCGTGTCGTCGAGCTCGGGATCGAAGGGGTGAAGTTCCACCGGATCGGCATCCCCGACGAGTACGTGCACCACGGCACGCAGGACGTGCTGCGCGCGCAATACGATCTGCACACCGAGGGGATCGCCCGCCGGGTCCGCGAGTTCCTGGCAGGGGAAGCCGGTAACGAGCGTCCGCGCGCCGTGTCATTCCGAGCGTAGCGAGGAACCCCCTGACGCAGAAGATCCTTCACCTGCTTCGCGGCTCAGGATGACACGGAAAACACGCCTCGACGTCGCTCTCGTCGAGCGCGGCCTCGTCGAGACGCGCGCGAAGGCGCAGTCGCTGATCATGGCCCGCCGCATCCTCGTCAACGGCGCGTACGTCGACAAGGCCGGCGCGCCGGTCGCCGCGGACGACGAGCTGCGCATCGAGCAGCTCGAGCACCCCTGGGTCGGCCGTGGCGGGATGAAGCTCGACCACGCACTGCGCGAGTTCTCCATCGACGTGCGCGGACGGGTCTGCGCCGACATCGGCGCCTCGACGGGCGGCTTCACCGACGTGATGCTGAAGAGCGGAGCGCGGAAGGTGTACGCGATCGACGTCGGCTACGGCCAGATCGACCAGTCCCTGCGCAACGATCCGCGCGTGGTGAACCGCGAAAAGGTGAACGCGCGGTATCTCACCGCCGCCGACTTCGAGGAACCGCTCGAGTTCGTCTCCATCGATGTCTCGTTCATCTCCCTGAAGCTGATCCTTCCTGCCGTACGCGAGCTCCTCCGCGGCGAGCTCGTGGCATTGATCAAGCCGCAGTTCGAGGTCGGCAAGCGCGACGTCGGTAAGGGCGGGATCGTCCGCGACGATGCCAGACGCGCCGCGGCGGTGGAAGCTGTCGCCGCCTTTGCGCGGGAGATCGGCTTCGAGGTGCGCGGCGTGATCGAGAGTCCGGTCAAAGGGGCCGAGGGGAACGTCGAGTATCTGATGTGGGCCGCTTCAGGCCCGCCTGGCTAAGTAGTCCTGCAGCCCCTCCCGCCACGACTCCGGCCGCACGCCGGTCAGCCGCTCGTAGCGCTCGGTCGACAGCACCGAATAGGCGGGCCGTTTCGCCGGCCGCGGAAACTCCGCCGTCGACACCGGCTTCACCTCGGTGATCGCGCCGCTCTCCTCGACGATGGCCTTCGCGAAGTCGAACCAGCTGCACTCCGGCTCGTCGGCATAGTGGACCACGCCGCGAGCCTGCGGGTGGCGGGCCAGCCGGATCACCGCCCTCGCCAGGTGCGGCGTGTACGTCGGCCGTCCCCGCTGATCCTCGACCACGCGGAGGGGATCCGTCCCCTTCCGGATCTGATTGCGGATCGCTTCGACGAAGTTCGGCCCGTGGATCCCGAACAGCCACGACGTCCGGACGATCAGGTGCTGCGTTGCGTGTGCTGCAGCGATCTCGCCGAGGAGCTTCGATTGCCCGTAGGCGGAGATCGGTGACGTCGCATCGTTGATCTCGTACGGCGATCGCTTCGACCCGTCGAAGACGAAATCGGTCGACATCTGGATGAGCAGCGCGCCGGCCTCATTCGCTGCCTCGGCGAGCAGCTCCACGGCGGAGCCGTTGATTTTGTTCGCGGCGTGCTCGTTCTGTTCGGCATCATCGACCTTCGTGTACCCCGCGCAGTTGACGATGACGTTCGCCCCCGTCTCCTCTACGGCCGCGGCGACCGTGCGGCTGTCGGTGATGTCCAGCTCCGCATGGGTGAGGGAACGGAAATCGAGATCCTGCGACAGAAGCTCGTCGCGCAGGTCGACGCCGAACATGCCGCCGCCGCCGGTGATCAGCCAGCGGCTCATCGGCGCGGCGGACCGCCGCGCGGGTTCACCTGGACACGCACGCCATGGCTCGCCTTCCCAGCGATGAGATTCATGACCATGAATGCATAGAGGAGGCGCGCGTTCACTCCGGCCGACAGCGGCGGCGTGTTGACCACATCGGCCAGTGAGCGCCGGCCGTCGACGCGATGGAGCAGATTCCTCTCATCCTCGTCGAGCACGAGCTCCGGCACCTCGTCATTCGTGCGGCTGATGACCGTGGAGCGCGTTCCGACGCGCGCGAGCAGCTCCTTCGCGTCGGGCATGTGCCGGACGCCTTCGATGATGGCCTGCGGGATCGGTATGTCGAGCTTGACGAATTCGCGGTGGCGATCGCGTCCCGGAACGAACGAGACTTTGCCGCCGTCCCACGAAAACACGGACCAGACGATCTCCTGGATCTGCTCCCGAACCGCTTCCAGCATCCGCTCCGGCTCGAGCACGCGCATCTCGGTCAGGATCGTCCCCTGCCGTTTGTCCGTCGCCAGGAGACGGCGGACGCTCTCGTCGTACTGCTCCCGGGTGATCAATCCCTCGTTGAGCAGCCGGTCGCCGAGGGAGTCGCGGACCTGGTTCGAGGTGCCGAAGACGATGTGGCCGCGGTCGAGGAAGATCTCCTTCCGCTCGTTGCCGCGGTGGCAGTCGATCGTCCCTGGAGCCTTGTGCCGGTAGATGGTGACCAGGATCTCCGGAAGCGAAGTCTGGGTGAGATCGGTTTCGTAGACGGGACGTGGGGCGGCCGGGTCGCTCGGCGGGGTCATCCGCAAACTCAGGCGTCGAGGCCTTGCGTCTTCTTCTCGTCGACGGCCTTGTCACCTTTGTTGGCCTTGGTGAGCCCGTCACGGAAGTTCGAGATGCCCTCGCCGAGGCCCTTGCCGAGCTGCGGCAGACGGGAGGCGCCGAAGATCACCACGACGATGACCAGAATGACGAGAAGCTCAGCCATTCCGAGCCCCCCTATGAAAAGCATGTGTCCAGACATGAAGCCTCCCGTGGGTAGAACAGACTATCTTGAATGTCATTCCGAGCGCCACCTCCCGCCCAGATTCCTCGCTGCGCTCGGAATGACTAAGATTCGGCCCCTGACATGATCGACCTCACAGGATTGAATAACCAGCAGAGAAAGGCTGTGACGCATGGCACCGGTCCCCTGCTCGTTCTGGCGGGCGCCGGGTCTGGGAAGACCCGGGTCATCACCTACCGGATCGCCTGGCTGATCGGGGAGGGGGGGGTCGCGCCGGCGCGAATTCTGGCCGTGACCTTCACGAACAAGGCCGCCAGCGAGATGCTGAGCCGGGTGGAGCACCTGGTTCCGCACATCGGGGCCCGTCCCTGGATCGGGACGTTCCACGCGACGTCGCTTCGGATGCTGCGGCGCTACGCCGACCGTCTGGGGTACACGAAGTCGTTCGTGGTCTACGACACGGCCGATCAGCTGACGCTGATCCGGCGCTGCATGCGCGAGCTGAACGTGAACGACGAGGCGTACCCTCCGCGGGCCGTGCTGACGCGCATCTCGCATGCGAAGAACGAGCTCATCGGGCCGGAGGAGTACGAGCGGACGAATCTCGACTTCTTCGGCGCGCGCGTGGCGGAGATCTACCGGATGTACCAGAAGCGGCTGCGCGAGTTCGACGCCATGGACTTCGATGACCTGATCGGCAGGTACGTCGAGCTGCTGGAAAAGAACGAGGACATCCGCGGCGAGTTGCACGAGCGTTTTCAGCACCTGCTCATCGACGAATACCAGGACACGAATCGCGCGCAGTACGTGCTGATCAAGCTTCTGGCGGGGCCGGAGGGGAATGTGATGGCGGTCGGTGACGAGGACCAGTCCATCTACAGGTTCCGCGGCGCCGACATCAACAACATCCTGAACTTCGAGAAGGATTTTCCGGGCGCCGAGATCATCAAGCTCGAGCAGAACTATCGCTCGACGGGCAACATCCTCGACGCCGCCACGGGAGTCGTCGCCAACAACATCGCCCGGAAAGGCAAACGGCTCTACACGGAGTCGGGAAGCGGCGACCCGGTGCGCATCGTGACCTGCAGCAACGAGCGGGAAGAGGCGCAGTTCGTCATCGAGAAGATCACCGCGCAGCGTTCACGGATGAAGCTCTCCGACTTCGCGGTGCTCTTCCGGACCAACGCGCAGTCGCGGCCCTTCGAAGAAGAGCTTCTCCGCGCCAACATCCCCTACACGGTCGTCGGCGGCGTGAAGTTCTACGAGCGGGCCGAGATCAAGGACGTTCTCTCCTATCTGCGGCTGGCCATCCGGCCGCACGACACGCCGTCGATCGAGCGCGTCATCAACGCCCCCTCGCGTGGCATCGGTGACACGACCGTCAGCGCGCTCAGCGACGCGGCGACCCAGCAGAACGTGTCGCTCTGGACGGTGATCGAAGGGGATCTGGCTTTTCTGCCGACGCGGGCCTCCAAAGCGGTGCGCGAGTTTCGCGAGATCGTGCACGATCTGCAGCGCGCCGCCGCCAATCCGCTGCCGGAGCTCCTCGATTACCTGCTCCTCCGCACCGGCTATCGCCGCATGCTGAGTGAATCGCGCGACATCCAGGATGAATCGAGGCTGGAGAACATCGACGAGCTCCTCAACTCCGCGCGGGAGTTCGCCGAGCAGAACACCTCCGCGAGCGTGTCCGACTACCTCGACTCCCTGACGCTCATGTCGGACCTCGACCGCTACGAGTCGCAGAAGGGCGTCACGCTGATGACGCTCCACTCGGCCAAGGGACTGGAGTTCAAGGTCGTGTTTCTGGCCGGCATGGATGAGGGCATCCTCCCGCACTCGAGCTCGCTCGAGCACCAGGAGGATCTCGAGGAGGAGCGGCGCCTCTGTTACGTGGGGATGACGCGGGCTCGGGAGCAGCTCTACTGCATCCATTCGCGCGAGCGGCGGCTGCACGGGAGGTTCCGGGAGCAGTCGCCGTCGCCGTTCCTCAGCGAGATTCCGGAGGAGGTGAAGGAGGAGGTGGGGATGCGGCGCGCCTCGTGGGCTCCTTCGCGGCCGGCGCGCCCCTCACCCGGCGCGAAGCCCGCCCTGAGCGGAGCCGAAGGGCGCCACCCTCTCCCCGCTGCGCGGGGCGAGGGGACGGCGGCGGCGGTGGCTTCGTTTTTCGAGGGGTCGGCGGTGCAGTTCGATCCCTCGGCGATCCGGCCGGCGGCGAAGAGCGACACGTCGCGGCCCGATCTGAAGCGGGGGCAGCGCGTCCGGCACGAGATGTTCGGCGACGGCACGATTCTGACAATGGAGGGATCGGGGCCCGACGCGAAGCTGACCGTCTATTTCGAGCGCGCCGGGTCGAAGAAGTTCATCGCCAAATACGCCAAGCTGACCAGGATCTGAGAGATGGTGAAAAAGAGGATCGTCGATAACCGGAACCGCCCCGCCCAGCCCGAGCCGGGGCAGGATCCGGCCGTGAAGAAAGTGCCGGTGCGCAAACAGGGGACCAGGCCCACGCCGAAGCGGAAGATGACGAGGGAAAAAGTGTCATCCTGAGCGCCGCAGAGCGCGAAGGATCTCCCACCCGCAGGGGGTCCTTCGCCGTCTTCGCGGCTCAGGATGACACGGTGGGTCACTTGCCGCTGGTGGCGGCGCGGCGGCGCTTGGCGTGCAGCCGGTCGATGAGCTTCGTCGCGGAGCGGACCTGTTCGAGGATCTTCTCTTCCAGACCGGCGCCCTTGATCTTGAAGCTCTTGGCGCGGCGGAAGACGGCGCGGGCGCGGTCCTTCTCGCCGCTCTCCAGCAGGGCCATGCCGAGGTGCATCAGGTTCGTGGCCGTGGGACCGATGTCGGCGGACTTCGACAGGAAGTCGACGGCGGCCTGGAAGTCACGGCGCTTGAAGTAAACCCAACCCAGCGCCGCCAGGGGGAACTGCTTCAGCTCCTTCGGTGAGTAGCGCAGCGCGAGCTGCGCGCTCTCCAGCGCCTCGTCTAGGCTCTCTTCCATCTCGGCGAGGTTGTACGCCTTCTCGTAGTAGGCGATCGACTTCGCGTAGTTCGATGTGTACTCGCGCAGCATCTCTTCCAGCGCGCGATTCGCGTCCTTGAAGTTCCCCTCGGCGCGCAGCGCCTCGACCAGCGTCGTGTACGCCGCCGCCGCGACGACCTCCGTCGGCCTCTCACGCAGGATCTGCCTCGATACGGCGATGGCCTCGCTGTTCAGATCGAGGTGCGAGCAGAGCAGCGCGTACGGCATCAGGATGTTGACGTTGTCGGGGTATTCGTGCGAGGCCCGGCGGTAGTGATCGAGGGCCTCGCTGTAATTGCCCTGATTGACCAGCGTCTCCGCCTCGCTCAGCTCTGTCGCCGCCGGTCCCTCGATCGGGACGTGGCCGGAGATTCCCTCGTAGATCTTGACGGCCTGCTGGTACTCCATCTTGTTCGGATTCAGCTCCAGTGCTTCCTGGAAGCACTCGATGGCCTTCCGGTTCCAGTTGCGGTCGAGATAGCAGAGGCCGAGGTGATAGATCGCCTCCTCGTAGTCGGGATCGAGTTTCAGCGCGCTCTGGAACGAACGGATGGAGCGCTCGAGCTGCCCCTTCTCGTAGAAGATCGTGCCGAGAAGGAAGAAGGCCTGCGGGATGGCCTCGAGCTGGATGGCCTTCTCGAGGAACTTCTGCGCGCGAAGGAGCTTGCCTTTCCGGGCGTAGATCGCACCGAGAGAGAAGTAGGGGAGGAACGACTCCTGCGAGATCTGGATGGCGCGCCGCAGCCAGCGCTCGGCCCCCTTCAGATCCTGCCGCTCGTGCAGGAGGACGCCGTAGAAAACGGCGGCGTCGAAGTGATCGGGCTGCACCTCCAGCGTCCGCTCGAGGTAGTACTTGGCGCGATCGAGATTGCCGTCGTTGAAGAACGTCTCGCCCAGGAAGAAGGAGAGCTCGTAGTTGTCGCGGTCGAGGCGGAACGCTTCTTCGAGAGCCTTCAGGCCGCGGTCGGGATCGAAGGCGTCGATGGCCGCTTCCGCTTCCACGACCAGGCCCACGAAGCGGTCGCGCTTGTCGCCTCGGAAGAGCGACATGATGCGGTCGCGCCGTTCGGTGAAGCGCTGCTTCTTCTCCAGCGCGAGCATCTGCTCGCCCATCTTCGCTTCCCACAGCTCCACCACTTCCTCGCCGGAGAGGAGGTTCTTTTTCTCCAGGAGCTCCTTCACGGAGAGCAGGCCTGTCTGGTTGATGAAGATGGCCCGCTCGTGCTTCTGCACGGCGTCGACGACGGAGCGGAGCGTTTCGGCGGAGCGCTTGACGATCTCCTCGAGCGCGGAGACGCGCTCGAGCAGGTGCTCGTCGAGCGAAAGGTCGCCTTCCTCTTCGTACTCTTCGACCTCGTCCTCTTCGAACGAGGTCAGTCCCGACAGAACGAGAAGCTTGTTCTGACAGCGGAAGCAGTACTCCTTATCGTCTTCGTTGAACGCGCTACAGGTCTGGCAGAGCATGGTTTGGTGCGGATTAGAACATGGGTTGGCGACGACTTCATCCCTCGATGTCAGTAACGGTAAAACCCGCGTCCACTCTTCCGGCCCAGCCACCCCGCATCGACCATCTTCACCAGCAGCGGACACGGCCGGTACTTCGGGTCGCCGAACCCTTCCTCGAGCACGCGGAGTATGGCCAGGCATACATCGAGGCCGATGAAGTCGGCGAGCGTGAGCGGACCCATCGGGTGGTTCATGCCGAGTTTCATCACGCCGTCGATCGCTTCCGGCGTCGCCACCCCTTCGTAGAGCGTGAAGATCGCCTCGTTGATCATCGGCATCAGGACGCGGTTGGAGATGAAGCCGGGATAGTCGTTCACTTCGATCGGCGTCTTCCCCATCTTCTTCGACAGGTCCTCGACGCGCATCCAGGTCTCATCCGTGGTGGCGATGCCGCGGATCACCTCGACGAGCGCCATCACCGGCACCGGATTCATGAAGTGCATGCCGATGACCTTGTCGGGACGCTTCGTCGCGGCGGCGATCTTCGTGATCGAGATCGATGACGTGTTCGAGGCCAGGATGCACTCGGGGCGGGTGATCGTGTCGAGCGTGCCGAACAGCTCCGTCTTGGCGGCGAGGTTCTCGATGATCGCTTCGATCACGATGTCGGCGCCGGCGGCGGCCTGCAGGTCGGTGGCCGTCCGGATGCGGCCGAGGACCGCTTCCTTTTCCGCCGCCTGCATCTTTCCCTTGTCGACGCCGCGCTGGAGGTTGGACGAGATCGTCTTCATGGCCCGGTCGAGGATGTCGCGCGAGATGTCGATGAGCATCACCTCGAAACCGCTCCCGGCGGCCGTGTGGGCGATGCCGTTGCCCATCGTCCCGCCGCCGATAACAACGATGTTTTTCATCCGTTTGCGTCTCCTGCTTTTTCGCGGCCGTGACTCTATCGCACAAGCGGCGTAACATCGGCGATCCGGATTGGAGATGGCTGCTACGTGCTTGCTGTGCGGGCGGGAAACTGGTGCCGGCGCGATCGTCTGCGACGCGTGCGAGAAGCGGAACAGGCGGGGAGCGAGCAGGCCGGCCCAGACGATTCCGCAGACAAACGAGGCGCTTGCGCTCGACGCGTTCCCGCCGGCGCCGGTCGTGCCGTTCCCGCTTCAGGCGGCGTCGCCCGCGATCACCAGCGTCGTCAACCTGCTGGTGGCGGCCGGCGTTCCGGCGGTGTTCCTGGCCGCCGACCGCACGGTGAAGTTCGTTTCCGACGCGGCGCTGAAGCTGCTCGACGCCAGGCCGCAGGAGCTGGCCACGGCGGCCGACGTCGAGGCCAGAAGCGGCTTTCGACTCGGTGACCTCGCCGTTCCGTCGACGGCCGGCACGCGCATCGGCAACCGCAACGTCGTCTGCTCGCTCGTGCCGATGTCGGGCGGGGCCAGCGGCGCGGTGCTCGTTTTTCGCGAGACCGATCCGATGAACGAGGCGCACGCCTCCTTCGTCGCCTTCGTCCGGGAGACGGCGCTCGAGCCGCTGCGGCTGCTGCGCGACGCGCTGAGCTCCGTCCAGCGGCACGAGATCAGCCAGGCGCTGCTCGCCGACGCGGCCGGAACGCTCGACCAGATCCTCGCCTCGCTCGAGCTCGCGCCGGGAATCGCCGCCGCCCCCGCCGCGAAACCGATTCCGCGCGCCGTCGATGTCGTCCGCCGCGTCGCCGAACGTTTCAGCGCCGCCGCGGCGCTGAAGGGAGTCCAGCTTCAGATCGACGTGCAGGAGCTCGACGAGCGGTTCGCCCATCACCAGCAGCTCGCCGATGCGCTGGCCATCCTCGTGGAGAACGCCCTGCACTACGTCCCCGCCGCCGGGATGGTGGTCATCGGCGTCCGCTGGATGGAGCACAAGAACAAGCCGATCCTCCTCTTCTTCGTCATGGATAATGGACCGCTGGTTCCGGAGAGCATGCGTCAGGCGATCTTCGAGCCGTCGTTCGACTGGAAGCCCGCGGGGGAGCGGACGGGGCGCGCCCTCTTCCGCTGCCGCGAATTCGCCGCCACGCACGGCGGTTCCGTCTGGGTGGAATCCAGGACCGGAAAGGCCTGCACATTTTTCCTCCGTGTGCGGCCGGATGCTGAACGATGAAGCTGAACCATCTTGTGATCGTTCTTCTCCTGGCCCCTGGGGCCGGCGCCGCGGAGATCACGCGCGAATCCGTCGTCGCGGAGATGAACGTCCATCGCCAGGCGGCAGGGCTTGCGCCGCTGCGGGAGGACGAGCGGCTGACGCGCGCGGCCGGCCTGCGCATGCGCGACATGGAAGAGCTGGCGTACTGGGCCCACGTCGCACCGGACGGCCGCTCCCCCTTCGAGCTGCTCCGGCCCACCGGCTACCTCTATCAATCGGCCGGGGAAAATCTCGCCGCCGGCTTCGAGACGGCGGGCCTGCTCGTGCAGTCGTGGATGGAGTCGAAAGGGCACCGGCAGAACATCCTCTCGCCGCTCTATCAGGATTGCGGCGTGGCCGTGCTGGAGGGATCGACGACCGGCCGGGCCATGGGGCGGTCGGTGGTCGTATTGTTCGCGCGGCCGCTTCCCGCGACGCCGTAGGTCCGCTACCGCACCTGCATGGCCGGATCGACGTCGCGCTTCCACGCCGTCATCCCGCCGACCAGGTTCTTCACCCGCGTGTAGCCGCGCGAGAGGAGGTACTGCTGGGCGTTCGCGCTCCGCGCGCCCGAGCGGCAGACCATGATCACTTCCGCGTCGCGCGGAATCTCCTCGATCCGTGACGGGACCTGCTGCAGAGGGATGTGACGCGCCTCTTCCAGGTGGCCGGCTGCCCATTCGTACGGCTCGCGCACATCGACGATGACCACCTTCGAACCGTCGGAGGCCATGCGCTCGGCCAGCTCGGCGGCGGTGATGTTCGTCTCGCTCACAGGATTGCAGAACTCCTCGTAGTCGATCAGCTCGCGAATCTCGCGATCCGCACCGCAGATGCGGCATTGCGGATTCTTCTCCAACTTCAGGGTGCGGAACGCCATCGAGAGCGCGTCGATCATCAGAAGCCGCCCGATCAGCGGATCTCCCGCGCCGGTGATGAGCTTGATCGCCTCCGTGGCCTGGATCGTCCCGACGATTCCGGGCAGCACGCCGAGGACGCCTCCCTCCGCGCAGGAAGGCACGAGGTGCGGTGGCGGCGGGTCGGGATAGAGACAGCGGTAGCAGGGACCGAGTCTGGCGTCGAAGACGGCGGCCTGGCCGTCGAACCGGAAGACGGAGCCGTAGACGTTCGGCTTGCCGGTCAGCACGCAGGCGTCGTTCACCAGGTAGCGCGTCGGGAAGTTGTCCGTGCCGTCGAGCACGACGTCGTACGGCTCGAACAGCGCCAGCGCGTTGCGCGATGAGAGGCGGTCATTGAACGTCTCAACGCGGACGTTGCGGTTGAGATCGTGAAGACGCTGCCAGGCCGCGTCGAGCTTCCGCTGCCCGACGACCGACTCCCCATAGAGAATCTGCCGCTGCAGGTTCGAAGCGTCGACGGTGTCGAAGTCGACGAGACCGATCCGCCCGACGCCGGCCGCCGCCAGGTACATGGCCGCCGGACTCCCCAGCCCCCCCGCCCCGATGATGAGGACCGAGGCGCGTTTCAGCTTGTGCTGCCCTTCCTCGCCGATTTCCGGAAGAGAGAGATGCCGTGCGTAACGTTCGGTTTCTTCGGCCGTGAGCATTTTCGGAGTGCGGCGGCTTGCCGCCGCTTTCGGATTGCGGCAGCCGCCGCACTCCGAAATTATGGCAGCAGTCTCGCCACGATCTCCTGAATTTTCCTCCCCTCGGCGCGACCCTTGTAGCGCGCGGTCGCCTCCTTCATCACCTTGCCGAGATCCTTCTTCGATTGCGCGCCGGTGGAAGCGATGATCTCGCGCAGTCCCGTCTCCAGCTCCTCGTCCGACAGCTCCGGCGGGAGGTAGGTCCGGAGCATCTCCAGCTCGGCCTGTTCTCTGGCCGCCAGCTCGGGGCGGTTGGCCTTCGTGTACTGCTCGATCGAATCCTGCCGCTGCTTGACCGCCTTGCGGATCACGGCCATCGCTTCTTCGTCGGAGAGCTCGTGACCGACGTGGATCTGTTCGTTCTTCAGCGCCGACTGCAGCATGCGCAGCGTCGACGTCTTCTCGGCAGTGCGCGCCTTCATCGACTCGGTGAGCTCGGCGCGGATCTGCTCGGTCAGCTTGCCCATTTGCCTTGTCTCCGCGGTCATTCTATTCTCGCGGCGCCATGTCGCTCGACGTCCTGGCGCTCCTCAACAAGACCGGAGCGCTCCTGCAGGGTCACTTCCGCCTGTCGTCCGGACTGCACAGTCCGAACTACGTGCAATGCGCTCTCCTTCTGCAGAATCCCCGCAATGCGAAGGCCATCGGCGAGGAGCTGGGACGCCGCGTCCGCTCCATGAAGCCGCAGAAGATCGCCGCCCCGGCACTGGGCGGGGTCATCATCGGATACACGGTGGCCGAGGCGCTCGATCTGCCTTTCGTCTTCACGGAGCGGAAGGAAGGCCAGATGACGCTGCGCCGCGGTTTCCGGTTCACGCAGGGGGAGCGCGTGGTGATCGTCGAAGACGTCGTCACCACCGGCAAGTCGAGTCTGGAAGCGGCGGACGTCGTGGCGGGGCACGGCGGCCTGGTGTTCGGCTTTGCGTCGATCCTGAACCGGAGCCTCGGCGACGACCCCTTCAACAAGCCGTACGAATGTCTCCTGTCGCTGTCGCTCGAGACGTGGGAAGAGCGATCGTGTCCTCTCTGCGCGCGCGGCATGCCGGTCGACGCGCCGGGCAGCCGTCACGCCATGTCGAAGCGATGAGCGAGAAGATCGTTACGATCGGCGGCCGTCAGGCCGAGATCACGGTCGAGAAGGAGGGGAACCGCTACCGGGCAGCGGGCGGCGAGATCGAGCTGGTGGCGCTGCGCGATGACGAGGCGGAGATTCGCACAGGCGATCGAACGTTCGTGGTTCCGTACGCGATCGACGGGACGCGGGTCAGCTTCGCTTTCGACGGCGAGATCTATTCCGCCGATGTGGTGGAAAAAGGAGTGCGGTCCCGTGTCCGGCACCGCGACCACTCCATGGCCGCCCCGATGCCCGGGCTGGTGCTGAAAATTCTTGTGAGGGCTGGCGACGTTGTCACGAAGGGGACTCCACTCGTCGTCCTCGAGGCGATGAAGATGGAGCACCAGGTGCTGGCCACGCACGATGGAAGCGTGAGGGCCGTAAATTGTGTAGAAGGGGAGCAGGTGCAGCCTGGCCTGGATCTCGTTGAGCTTCAGCCGACGGTTAACGGTTAACGGTTAACGGCTAACCGTGGGCATGAAGATCCAAATCGATACCGTCAAAATCGTGGAAGTCGGCCCGCGGGACGGCCTTCAGAACGAGAAGGTCACGGTTCCGACGCAGGCGAAGATCGAATACATCACCGCGCTCGGCGACGCCGGGCTGCGCGTGATCGAAGCCGGCGCCTTCGTCCATCCGAAGTGGGTCCCGCAGATGGCCGACACGGCCGAGGTCTACCGGAACATCCCGAAGGACCCGGGGGTCGACTATCCGGTGCTCGTCCCGAACATGAAGGGTCTGGATCGGGCGATGGAGTGCGGCGTCACCTCGATCGCCATCTTCACGGCGGCGTCGGAATCGTTCAACAAGCGGAACATCAACATGTCGATCGACGAGTCGTTCGACAACTATGCACCCGTAGCCGCACGCGCCGCGAGCGAAGGGATGCGTGTCCGCGGCTACGTCTCGACCGCGTTCGGGTGTCCCTACGAGGGAGACGTGCCGCCGGAGAAGGTGCTCGAGGTGACGGCGCGGCTTCTCGACCTCGGCTGCTACGAGGTCTCGATCGGCGACACGATCGGCGTCGGGACTCCACTGCAGGTGCAGGGCGTCATCGGGATGCTGCTGCAGGTGATCCCGGCCTCGAAGCTGGCCATGCACTTCCACGACACGCGGGGCACGGCGCTGGCGAACACGCTGGCGGCGCTGGAGATGGGGATGGCCACGTTCGACGCGTCGTCGGGTGGACTGGGGGGATGCCCGTATGCGCCGGGGGCGTCGGGAAACATGGCCACCGAGGATCTGGTCTATCTGCTCGACGGGATGGCGATCGAGACGGGCGTCGATCTGAAGAAGCTCGTTGCCGCCTCCGGTGTGATCGCTCCCTACCTCGATCACCCGCTGCCGGGCCGCTATCTCCAGGCCTGTACGCGCGCGGCGGCGCCGGTCAGCCCGCAGTCGCCGGCTGTACAATGACCTCATCGCGACCATGAGGGAGCCGGTTCGCGGCGTAGCGGGGTGGAGAGATGGCTGGTACGTCGTGCCATATCAGGTGGTCTTCCGCGACGTGGATGCGTTCGCGCACGCGAACAACGCCGTCTACTTCACCTGGTTCGAGACCGCGCGCACGCTTCTCTGGCAGGAGCTCACCGGTATGAGCGGTCCGCGCGACATCAACTTCATCGTAGCGCGCGCCGAGTGTGACTTTCGTCACCAGGTCGGGATGGAGCCGATCGACATCTGCGTTCGCATTGGTGAGATGCGGACGACCTCACTCGACTTCCTTTACGAGATCCGCAAAGAGCGTGGCGGGGAAGTTGCTGCCAGGGGAAAGGTCGTTGTCGTGTTGTTCGACTGGGAGAAGCAGACCAGGGTTTCGATCGGCGAGGACTTCCGACGGAAGGTCGCGGCGCTCGGAACCGGTTCGCAGGAGGATTGAACGCGCATGCAATCGGGTCGTATTCTGATGCATCCGGCTGTGGCCAGGCAGCGCTTTCGTGAGATTGCGGAGCGTCCGGAGCCGCTCCTCGATCTCGTGGAGGCTTCCCTGATCATCGCCCTCGAAGACAGGCCGGGGCTGGAGATCGGCCGCTATCTCGAGCAGGTCGGCGGCTGGAGCAGCGACGTCCGGAGCCGGCTCGAGGGATCGCGCGACGTCGAGCGCATCGTGGGAATGATCAACCGCGTGCTCTTCGAGGAAGAAGGTTTCCACGGTGAGAACGACGACTACTACGATCCGCGCAGCGCGCTGCTCAACGAAGCGCTCGACCGGCACGCCGGCCTGCCGATGACGCTCTCGATTCTCTACCTCGAGATCTCGCGCCGCGTCGGTGTGGAGGCGACGGGTGTCTCGCTGCCGGGGCGCTTCCTGGTGAAGTTCAGCGGCGAGTTCGGGCAGATCGTTGTCGATCCGTTCGATGGCGGCCGCGTTCTGACCACGGTCGAGCTGCAGAAACTTCTCGACGCGATGTATGGCGGCGGCGTGCAGCTGCGCGAGCATCACCTCCGCTCCTTCTCGCGCCGCGAGATCCTGGCCCGGGAGCTGGCGCAGCTCAAGGCGGCGTACCTGGCGCAACACGACCTGCTGCGCGCCGCGGCGTCGATCGACCGGCTGCTGATCCTCGACGACCGCGATTCGTACGAGGTCCGCGACCGCGCCATGGTGGCCATGCAGATGCACGCCTACACGCAGGCCATCGAGTTCTTCGAGCGCTACCTCGAGCTGGCGCCGCACGCCGATGACGTCGCGCGCGTGCGCGATCAGATTGCCTACCTCCGTGCCTGGATGGATCAGAACTGATACACTTCCGTGTCTTAAGTCACTGTCCGCGGAGAGTTTGCCCGTGATCACCGGGTTCAACACCGACATCAGACACAACGACAAGGTCTACCACATCCAGACCGAAGATAAGGGATTGGCCAATCCCTACATCGAGTCACTCGTGTATGTCGGTGGGGAGATCCTGGCCTCGAAAAAGACCTCGTACGCCGAGCAGGCAAGGACCGGAATCGACGAGAAGTGGGTCGGCGGTCTGATGGAGCAGCAGCACCGCACCATGATCGCCGCCATTAAGAGAGGGCGGTTCGACGGGCCGGCCGACGCCACGAAATCGACTCCCCGCCCCGGCGCCCCCACCATTCTCGTCCCGACACCCGAGCCGTTCTCCGCGTCGTCCGCCGCGGCCGCCACCATCCCCGATGAGAAGACGCTCGATCAGGTGATCATCGATTACCTGGCCTCGGAAGCGGAGAGCGAGCACCTCGAGCTCTCGCTTCTATCACAGACCGATTTCTTCGCCGGGAGCCCGGTCGAGCTGCGCGTGGCCACGAAGAAGAGCCTTTCGCAGAATCCGATCGCCGCCGCGTCGATCGAGGTGAGAGTCATCTCGACCGTGGAGCCGCCTCGCGTCATCTATCGCGGCAAGACCGCCGCCGACGGCACCGCTACCGTCCGCTGCACGATCCCCGCGTTCCGCGACGGCACCGCCGCCGTGATCATCGCCGCGCAGAGCCCCATCGGAAACGACGAGGTCAAGCAGCTGGTGAAGCGGAAGAAGTGACCGCACCGCAGGCCCAACCTCTGCAATAGACCACGGACGTGCCCCGTTTCCGTCTGCTTCGCGCCCTCCTGATCCTCGCCTGCATGGGCGGGGTGATCTACCTGCTCGCCAGCCTCTACCTGCCGTCGCCGCGGCGGCTGATCTTCGGCGTCGACAAGAGGACGGGAGAGGTCCGGGTCGTCCGCAGCAACGTGACCTTTCTCCCGCCGCACCGCTTCTACCGCCTCTCGTTCGAGCAGAAGGACGGCCAGGTGCAGCGCGACGGTCTGGTGCAGATCATGTCGGCGGAAGGTGTGCCGGTGACGCTGACCTACCGGCTGCGGTTCGGCGTGGCGACCGAACAGCTGTCCGATACGAGCCGGCTGGTCAGCGAGGGGTGGAGCGCCTGGATCCGCGCGCGCGTGGCGGAAGCGATGGCCGCGGTGACGCGGCAGGTTCCGATCGACGAGCTCCTGTCGCCGACCTCGCAGTTCAATGCGCAGCGCGAGCCGCTGCGGCGGCTGGTGGCCGCGCACCTGGCCCGGAGCGGGCTGAACGTGACGGCGTTCCACATCGCGCGCATCGAGCCGGACCGCGATGCGCTACTCCGCTACAAGCGCGCGCAGCTCCGCCGCGCCGCGCGCGGCGCTTCCGGCCGCGTGGCGGTGATCGGGCTCGACGGGGCCGACTGGGATCTGCTCAGCGAGCTGTCCATCGACGGCCGCATCCCGAACCTCCGAGCGCTGATCCGCGGCGGGACCACGGCGACGCTCCAGACGATTCAGCCGACTGTCGCACCGCTCGCATGGACGACCGCGGCCACGGGCCTCCCGGCCGACCGGCACGGGATCTACGACTTCTTCGCCAGCGGCTCGCCGATCGACGCCTACGCGCGCCGCGCCCCGGCCGTTTGGGAGATCGCCGAAGCCTTCGGGCGCAACTCGCTGGTCGTGAACTGGTGGGCAGCATGGCCACCGAGCACGGAAACGATCACCGTGTACGACACGCCGGCGCAGCATCTGCCGGGCGCGATTCACCCCCCGGAGCTCGGACCGCGCGTCGCCAGTGTGAGCGTGCCCATGGAGACGGTCGGGTACGACCAGGTCCGGCGGTTTCTCAACATCTCGGCCGCGGAATACCAGCAGGCCGTTCAGTCGCGGAACGCGGCCGATCCGGCCATGGTCATGCGCGAAGTCCTCGCCAAGACCTGGACGGATCACCGCGTCGCGCTCGATCTGTACCAGCAGAAGACGCCGGTCCTCACGATGATCCACTACGAGGGAACGGATGTTGTCAATCATCTCGGCGCGCCGTTCCATCCGCCGCAGCGCAGCGGGATCTCCGCATCGGATTATCGGAAGTACTGGCCGCTCGTGGCGAACTACTACTCGGAGATCGATCGCCTGATCGGCGAGTGGATTCAGGTGCTGTCCGATGACACGACCGTCATCGTCATGTCGGGTTACGGGTTCCAGTGGGGAAGCGGCAGACCGCGCTCGGCCCCGCAGTCGGGCCAGGCGCTTTCCGATCATCGCAACCCGGGAGTGTTCATCACTTACGGCAATCATGTTGCGGCCTCGGGGGCCCGGCGCTCGGTGTCCATCTACGACATCACGCCGGCCATTCTGGCCATCCTCGGTCTGCCGCCGGCCACGGAGATGACCGGCAGTTTCCCGGAAGGACTCTTCACCGGAATCACCCCCGTCTCCTCGGTGTCGGTAGCCAGCTACAACGAGTACTTCACCGGCCGCCCCATGGCGACGACGCTGCGGCCCAATCCACAGAAATACCGGCAGACGCTGCAGGTCCTCGGTCACGTGCTCGACACTTCGCCGCAGACGGTCCGTGTGGCCGGAGAGGGCTCGGCGCCGACGCCCGCGATTCCACCCGAGCGGCGGGGGGCTTACGCCTGGTGGAACAACCGCGGCATCGAGCTGCGCCGCGAGGGAAAGCTGGCCGAGGCGGTCGACGCGTTTCAGAAAGCGATCGATCTCAATCCCGATGATCCGACGCCCTATCTGAACATGGCCATGACGCTGTTCGACCGGCAGCATTACACCGCGGCGGACAATGTCTTCCTGATGGCGATTCAGAAAGGTCTGCCGAATCCCGAACAGTGGTTCGTCGATTTCGCGGCGCTCTATCGCGAGAGCGACATGGTCACGCGCGCCATCGCCCTTCTGAACAAAGGGGGAGAACTTCTGCCGCAGTCCTATCTGATCGCGGCCAATCTCGGATCGGCGCTCGCGCAGGCCGACCGGCTGACCGAAGCGCTGCCGGAGCTGGAGCGAGCCCTCGGCCTCCGTCCCACCTCTTCGATGGCGCTGAACAACCTCGGGCTCTACTACGCGAAGCGCGAGGACTACGCGCGCGCTCTCGATTACTGGAACCGCTCGCTGAGCATCGATCCGCGCCAGCCGCAGATCAGGGTGGCGGCGGAGGCGGCGCAGTCGCGACTTTGAGATAATCACGAAAGTCTTCGAGTCAGCGCGTCGAGCCTCCGCAGAGCGCGATCCTTTCCTAGAGCCGTCAGGACATCGAAGATCGGGGGGGAGGAAGTTTTGCCGGTGAGCGCGACGCGCAGCGGATGAATGTACTTCCCGGCCGAGACGCCGCTGGCGTCGGCGAGCGCGCGCAGTGCCTGTTCGGTGGTGTTGATGTCGAACGGATCGACCGAGGAGAGCGCTGCGCGAAGATCGCGCATCCGAGCGGCCACATCGTCGCCCTTCAGATGTTTCTTCACCGCTTCGGATTCGTACTCGATGGCGTCGTCGGCCGCGAGGAACGGATGGAGATGCGCGGCGAGCTCCTTCAGTGTCCGCGCCCGCGGCCGTCCCAGCTCGATCGCCGCCCGCAGCTCGTCCAGCCGCGGAGCATCAGGAGGAAGAAGCGGCCGCAGGTGCCAGTCGATGGTCTCCAGCGGCAGCTTCATCATGTACTGATGATTCATCCACAGCAGCTTCTCGGTGTCGAAGACGGCCGGCGCCTTGTTGACGTCTTTCAGGTCGAAGAGCGTCGCCGCTTCGTCGCGCGAGAGGATCTCCCGGTCGCCGCCCGGCGCCCATCCGAGGAGCAGAAGAAAGTTGAAGAGCGCTTCGGGGAAGATGCCGTCGTCGCGATACTCCTCGGCTGATGTCGCGCCGGTCCGCTTGCTGAGGCGCTTCCGGTCGCTGCCGAGAATCAGCGGAACGTGGGCGAAGAGCGGAACGGAGCCGCCGAGGGCGCGAAAGAGGAGCGCGTGCTTGGGCGTGTTCGAGAGATGGTCGTCGCCGCGGGCCACGTGCGTGATGGCCATGTCGATGTCGTCGACGACCACCGACAGGTGATAGGTGGGGTTGCCGTCGGAGCGGAGCAGGACGAAGTCGTCGATGAGCTGCCCCTCGAACTGCATATCGCCGCGGATGAGATCGTGGAACCCGATCGAAACGGGATCGACCTTGAAGCGGATCACGTACGGCGCGTTGGAGACCGGACCGCCTGATTCCGACACGGCGCGGCAGCGGCCGGAATAGCGATACGTCGCGCCGGCGGTCTCGGCGGCCGATCGCTCCGCCTCGAGCTCCTCGATCGTGCAGTAGCAGCGATACGCCTTGCCGGCGGCGACCAGCTCGTCGGCGCGCTGGCGATAGCGCGCCAGACGGTCGCTCTGGTAGACCGGCCCCTCATCCCATTCGACGCCGAGCCACTGCAGCGCGCTGATGATCTGCTCCGCGTGGTGCTGCTTCGACCGCTCCACGTCCGTGTCCTCGATGCGGAGGAGCATCGTGCCGCCGTAGCGCCGCGCGTGCAGCAGGTTGAAGATCGCCGTCCGGGCCCCCCCGACGTGGAGGAAACCGGTCGGCGATGGAGCGAAGCGGAGCTTCATCACAGGCGCGGGAGTCTAACATCGCTACAATCGATCGATCTGATGCACGTCCAGCGCGGGTTCTCGCTCATCGAGCTGCTCATGGCGCTCATGATTCTCACCGTCATCACCACGACGTCGCTGGCCGTGTTCGTCGAGCGTTCGGTCCGGCAGCAGCAGGCCTCCGAGCTCATCCTCGCCTACCAGGCCCTCGCCAATGAGACCGAGATCGTGCGGCGCGTCGACTACGACTCGCTCGATTCGCTGACCGACATCTTATCGAGCGACATGGCCATCATCCAGCCGCTCAGCCCCTACTCGACCGAGGTCGACGTTGCGCTCGTTCGACCCGGAGTGAAAAGCGTGAAGATCACGATCCGCTGGCGCGCGCACCGCGAGGCCAGCGTGACCGTGCTGCGCACCGACACCGGAGGGTCGAACCTGTGGTGACGCGCCGGGCGGAGCGCGGGTTCTCGCTGATCGAGGCCGTGATCACGCTGGTCGTGTTCGGCGTCGTCGTCTCGATTCTGCTTGCGCTCACCGCGGAGATGCGCGGGTACGACAAGCGCTATCCGATCAACCTCATGAAGCACCCGCAGGTGAACGCCGTGCTCGCACGAATGCGAAAGGACGTGCTCGACGCTTTCGGGCCCGATCCCTATCCGGCCTCGTACATGATGCACTCTCAGAGCTCGTCGAAATTGATTGTCTACTCCGTGCAGGAGACCGGATTCGCTCAAACCGTTGTGTGGGATTTCACTACGCCCGGGATCGTACGCCGCCAGGCCTACAGCGTCGGCGGAGTCGTCACCGACTGGACCGCCCGCGGCGTCCCCGGATCGTTCGAGGTCACCACGTTCGAGATTCCGAATCGTCCTTACGCCGTCCGGCTCAAGGCCACCGATCAGACAGGAAGGCTAGCCATTGACCAGATTCTCCAGCCGCGCGCGCACAACTGAGCGCGGCTTCGCGCTGATCGCCGTCCTGACGCTGGCGGTCCTCTACTTCGCTCTGATGGAGCTGCTCCTGATCGACTCCTCGCGCGAGCTGGCCGAAGCACGGAACTTCCGCGCCCGAGTCGTGGCCGCCGTCCTCGCCGAAAATGCCGCCGAGCTCGCGGCGATGCACATGGTGGCCGGCGCCAGCCGCAAGATCCAGGAGCAGAGCGACCACGGCACGATGACCGGCACGATCGTGCGCACCGGCGCCGACGGCTTCGAGATCACCGCGGAAGCGGTTACGTCCGGAGTGCTGCGACAGACCGCAACGGTGTTCGTCCAGGGACGCGTCGAATCAAACGGTGTGGTGAAGATCGATTACACGATGCACGGACAGTGAGCCCCGAGCCCCGAGCCCCGAGTCCCTACCGTCTCCGCATCATCCCGAGACCGATGGCTATTGCGGCGATGCCGCCGAGGACCGCGGCCGGGTTTCGCCGGGCGTACCCGCGAACTTTTTCGAGCGGATGACGGAGGTTGGTGTTGCGAATCGACTCGAGACGGCTGGTGTCGATGCCGACCTTGCGGAGAACATTGTCGAGCCCGCTCCGGCGCACCTCGGACTGCGGCACGGCGTCGGTGGGCACATACGGGTGGAACTGATTGGTCGGATTGAAGTTATCAACCATACGCTTTCTCCTTCAGACAGTTATTTATATTGCGAACGGGGTGCCATCTCCGGGGATATGATGGGCTCTCTATGGCCGGCAATCCGAGAGAGCACGTGAAGGGCAAAGGCTTCTGGGACGGCGGCGCGCCGGGGCATGGAACCAACAAAGAGTCGAGCGGCCGGCCGAGCGGTTTTCCCGGAACGCGCAAGCCGCGGCGGGTGGGGATCAACACCGATCTCGAGTTTCCGCCGGAGGATCCGGCGTTTCCGCGCGACTAGCTACAGCCCGACGATGTTGTAGCCGCAATCGACGAACATCACCTCACCGGTGATGCCGGACGACATCGGAGAGATCAGAAAAAGCCCGGCGTTTCCAATCTCTTCGAGCTCCACGTTGCGCCGCATCGGCGCGCGCTCGGCGTGATGCTTCAGCATGCCGGTGAAACCCCTGATGCCGCGGGCGGCCAGCGTGTTGACCGGGCCGGCGGAGATGGCGTTGACGCGGATGCTGCGCGGCCCGAGGTTCGCGGCGAGGTAGCGGACCGACGCTTCCAGCGAAGCCTTGGCGACGCCCATCAGGTTGTAGCCTTCCACCGCCTTCTCCGCGCCGTAGTAGGTGAGGGCGAGGACCGAGCCGCCGCCCGACTTTTCGAGGAGCGGCATCGCCGCTCTGGTGATGGCTACGAGCGAATAGGCGGAGATGTCGTGCGCCGTCTTGAAGCCTTCGCGGGAAGTGTTGACGAAGTCGTTCTCGAGGTCTTCCCGCGGAGCGAAAGCGACGGAGTGGACGATGCCGTCCAGCTTCCCGAACTCACCTTCCACGCTGCGGAAGACCGAGTCGATCTCGGCGTCGCTGGTGACGTCGCACGGCAGAATCAGCGAGCCGGGAAGCGTGGTGGCCAGCGCTTCGACGCTCTCTTTGAGCCGCTCACCCTGGTAGGTGAACGCGAGCCGCATCCCCTCGCGAGACAGCGTCTGTGCGATCGCCCAGGCGATCGAGCGCTTGTTCGCGACTCCGAAGATGATTCCCGTTCTGCCTTCCAGAAGTGGCATCTGTCTCACTCAGATCAGGATGACACCGGAGCGGTCGGCGAGACAACCGTCGAGCCATGCTTGGCGACCTCTTCCTCCATTCGCCCGGCCATCATCAGAAACAGCATCCGGTAGTCGGCGGCCAGGGAGTAGAAGGGGTGCCCGAACGTGGCCGGCTTGTTGTGCTCGACGAAGAAGTGCGCGTACCAGGCGAAGCTGTACCCGACCAGCGGCGCGGCCACGAGGAACCAGAGATTCACCGCGAACGCCAGCCCGATCATGATCACCGCCAGCACCGAGCCGACCGCGTGCAGCATCCGCGTCCGCGGCCGGGAATGCTGGCGGACGTAGTGCGGCCAGAAGTCTCTGAACGTACGGATCTCCATGGACTGGACGGTCGCGATTCTCCCATACAGGCCGTGGCACTTCAATTGCTGCCGCTGGAGACGGTATGGCGCAGGATTTCGAACAGCTTCTGAAGGATATTTTCGGCGAGCCGCTCGCGCGGCTGAACCAGTTCCAGTCCGACAAGATGCATCAGCTCCAGGCGAAGCTCAGGGAAATCGCACACGAGGCCGTCAAAGACGAGCTGAACCGCCTGCATTCCGAAATTGGTGAGCTCCGGACCCGCCTGACTCGGCTGGAAGAGGAGCGGGCCCAGGCCGCGGCGGACAGCGTGGAAACGTCGTTCTAGGAGTCCCCGAGTCCTAGAACGCGTGCCCCAGCGTGATCGAGTAGTTGAAGGAGCGGTCGTAGACGCGGCGCTCCAGCGGCCAGCCGATGTCGATCCGCAGCGGGCCGACCGGTGAGAGATAGCGAATCCCGGCGCCGACGCCGACCCGCAGGTTGTCGAAGTCGATCGCGGTTCCGCTGAAGACGTTGCCGACGTCGGTGAACACCGCGCCCCCCAGTCTGCTGAAGATCGGGAAGCGGTATTCCGCGTTGAAGATGAACATGCTGTTGCCGCCCAGCGGAGCCAGGGTGAACTCGCCCGGGTTCTCGTTGATGTCGACGAGCGTCGGTTCGCAGGGCTTGTCGTCGAACGGCACCTGGAAACCGCCGTCGTTGTCGGCGCAGAGCGTTCCCAGCAGATCGAGCGGATAAGCGCGGTGTGAGGTGTCGCCGCCCGCGGTGAACCGCTCGGCCACGGGGATGAATCGCGATTCGTCGAGGGGGGTGCCGAGATTGTCGGCCCGAAGCGGCTGAATGAATCCGAACCTCGCCGAAAGCGCCACGACGCTGCGCGCGGTCACCGGCAGATACCACGCCCCCTGCAGGTACTGCTTGGCGAAGTGCGCCTCGGCCGAGAAGAGGGGGAACGCGTACTCGACCGACGCGCTGGTGAAGAACCCGCGCTGGGGATCGATGATGTCGTCGCGCTTGTCCCAGAAGAACGTCGGCGTGATGCTGGAGATCTCGATATCGAGCAGCGAACGGTCGAGTCCGGGAATCACGGCCCCGAACTCCTCGGCATCGCGGCAGAGTGCGCCGCCGAGGCATTCGGAGATCTTGTACTGATACTGCGCCGACCAGCGTGTGCGCAGGCCGGCCACCTTCGAGGCTTCGATGGAGGTACCGAGCTGGCGTACGCGCCGGTCGCGCACCGTTCCATCATCCGTCTGAAAGACATTGATCTGGACCGGCACATCGTACGGGCCGATGAACGGCTCGCGATACGTGAGAAACGCTTCGCGCTCATCCTGGCTCCAGACGGCTTCCAGTCCGAGGAAGCGCCCGGTGCCGAAGAGATTGCGATGCGCCACCGCTCCGGCCAGTCGCGGCGCGACGGTGTCGCGGTCCTCGTCATCGTCCAGGCGGTCGTACCGCACACCGACCGATCCGCTGATCGTGAGGTTGCGGCCATCCTCCACCGAAATGACCACGTCGCGCTCGCTCGGTGAGGTCCCGGCCACGACCGGCTGCACGTCGACCCGCTGGAAAATGCCGAGGCGATAGAGATTCCGCTGTGCCTGGAGGATCGAGGAGTAGTTGAACGGGTTGTCCCGCTGGAGATTCGACTGGCGGAGGATCACCTCCGAGCTGGTATAGGTGTTTCCCCGGACGATCACCTCATGGACATTGATGCGAGGTCCTTCGGCGATCACGTAGCTGACGGTGGCGGAGTTCCTGTCGTCGCTGACGACCACACGCGGTGTAACCTGGACCTCGGCGTTGCCGCGCTCGGCGTAGAACGTCTGCAGTGCGATGACGTCCTCGCGCACGAGCTGCGGGTTGAGCGGACGGCCGGCCCTGATGCGCAGCGCAGGCAGTTGCTCGGGGGTGACCTGCTCCAACCCCTCCACGCCGGCACCGCTCACGATCGTCTGCGGTCCCTCGGTGATCTGGAACTCGATCTTCATCGTGCCGTCAGCGCGTGTGGTGACGGCGGGGGACGCCACCGTCGCTTCCGAAAAGCCCTGCAGCCGGTAATACGACTCGAGCGCGTCGCGATCCTCCGACAGCTGTTCGCGCGTGACGCCTGTCGGCCGGCGAAAAATGCTCGCGATCAGCCGCCGGAATCCGCCGCTCGGCGCGCTGGCCACGACGTCCTCGAGCGCGTTGGCGGAGACCTGACGGTTGCCGCTGAACGTAACGTCGGTGAGGCGATACCGCTCACCCGGATCGACATGGAACGTGACCGTCCAGACGCCGTCCTTGCGGCGGCTCTCGGTGTCGACGGTGGCGTTGAAGTAGCCGCGCTGCTGATACGACTCGACCATGTCGTCCGCCGCCCGCGCGATCGCGTCCTCGCTGTATTCCTCGTCGCGCGACCGGAATGGCAGCTGCCCCCGTACGGCGCTGCGCGGAACGCCCTCGACTTCCACGCGCACCACGGGACCGGCATCGACGCGATACTGAAGTGCGACCGTTCGCGATGCCTCGTCGTAAAGGTGGGTGACCAGCTCGACCTCGCCGCGGCGGTGGTCGCGTTCGAACAGCAATCTCCTGATCCGGTCGACGTCCTCCCGCGCGGATGGAAGCTGGAACTGTACTCCTGGTTTCTGGCGCATCCGGCTGATGAGCTCTTCCTCGGTGAACGGCGCCAGGTTTCCTTCCAGACCGACGCTGCCGACCCGCGCCTCCGGTCCGGCGTTGACATGGAAGATGACTTCGGCGCGGTTCTGCTGGCGGACGAATCGCGTCTCCGGATCGACGGTGGCCTCGAGGTAACCGTAGTTGCGCAGCTCCTCCTGGATGTCGCGCGCTGTATCGTCGACCGCATTCAGCGACAGCACCTGACCGACACGCACGCCGATCCGCCTCTCGGCACGCCGCTGGTTCCCCCCGGTGACGCCCGCGACGTCGATGTCGCCGATGCGGTAGTGAACGGAGAGTACGAACGTCAGGCTGACGCCGTCCGTGACGGGCTCCGCCTCGACGCGGATGTCGCGGAAGTGACCGGTGGCGAACAACGCCTTGATGGATTGCTGGATGGCGCGTCTGGTGGCCGCATGGCCGGGCTCAATGGTGACGTACTGGTCGATTGCCGATATATCGAACGCGCCATCGGCGTGGATGTTCACCTGCTGCACGACGCTGCCCGGGTCGAGGGGAGTCACGCGCGTTGGCGGCGGCGGCGGCGCGATGGCCACTTCGCCCGACACGAGCTCCTCGGCCGATCCCAGCGGAAAGATTTCGGCGCCACGGCCGCGGCGACCCCAGGTCCAGTGTCCTCGGTAACGCCGCCGGAACCGCCCCTCGGTACGCCACTCACGCTCGCTCTCGTCGCGCGTGATCTGCAGCGTCCAGTCGCGCGTGACCTGCCACTCGATGACCTCACGGCTCTTGTGGCTGTCGAGGTTGTAGACGACCAGGAGCCGGATTTCGTCCGACACCCGCTTCTCGAACGTCACCTTCGGCCCCCCGCCGGAGCCGGTATCGAGGAGGCCGGGGTCGTAGGTGAACGAGTCGGCGAACGGCAGGATCCGCTGGCCGAGCGCGGAGAAGAGGCTCTGGTAGAGGAGTGACTGACCGAGGACTCCCGCGCCCGGGCCGGGCTCGGAGCCCGGTCCGCCCGCAAGCCCGCCGAAGCCGAGGAGCGAGAAGAGCGTGATGTCGCTCGTGGGCGGATCGCTGGTGATGGAGGGAGTGATGCGATCGAGCGTGCCGGTGATGTTGACGGTCAGATCGACGGGACCGCTCTCCATTTCCGAGATCACGCCGGACACGCGCCCTTCGAGCGTCACGTCGAAGTAAGGATCGATGCGGAACGGATTCTGGAAGTTGATCGTGCCGCGGACGACGCTGTATTCGATGTTCTGGAACGTGACCTTGCCGCCTTCGTCGAGCTCCACGTTGCCGAGAATCACCGGGTTGGCGAGTGTGCCCATCACGTCGAGATCGGCACTGCCGGTCACGTCGGCGATGTTGTTGCGCACGGCCAGTGTCCCCGGCGCGTTGACGTCGATGCGGAGCATGACGTTGTCCTGCCAGGACGCGGGAACGATGGGGACGATGCCGCGACGGGAGAGCACGAGGTTGACGATGGACTGCTGCAGGTCGAAGTCGCGCGAGTAGACGGCCCGGGTCACGTTGACCTCACCCTGCGCCAGCATCCGCTCGATCTCGCCGGTCACCTGCAGGCTGAAGTTGC
>DATLFC010000053.1:0-14734 GCA_035525015.1 Thermoanaerobaculia bacterium
TGCTGGCCTTCACCATCGCCGGGGAGCAGTACGCGATCGACATCGAGAACGTCGTGGAGATCGTGACGCCGCGGCCGGTGACGCGCGTGCCGAACGCCGATCCTTCCGTGGTCGGGATTCTGTCGCTGCGCGGAACGATCGTCATGCTGATCGACGCTCGCCGGCGCCTCGGCCATCCGGCGGCGGCCGCCTCCGGCGCCGACGCGCGGATCATCGTCGTGGAGCAGAATGCGGATCACGTGGGCTTTTTCGTCGACCGCGTTCTGCGCGTGGTCAAGCTCGACGCGGCGGAGGTCGAGCCGCACCCCGTCGTGCACAGCAGCGAGCACGACGACTCGGTGCGGGGCGTGTTCCGCCAGGACGGCGCATTGACGATCCTGCTCGATTTGAGCAAGCTCCTCTTCACCACCCCCAGCGAATGGAACTGACCTGCAGGCAGTGCAGCTCGAAATTCCGCGCGGCGGTTCCCTCGCCGCTCCTGGCACCCGTCCGGGTGGTCTGTCCCTCGTGCAACTTCCAGGCGGTGCTCCGCCCGAAGACCGAGAGCGGGGTACGGCCGGTCCCGCCGCCGGAGCCGGAGACGAAGCGCAAGCGGCTGGCCGTCATCGCTGACGAGCACCGCCCCTTCCGCGGCTTCCTGGGGACGCTCCTGGGCCGGCTCGGATTCGAAGTCCAGTACTTCGAGACGGGCGAGCCGACGCTCGACTTCATCCGCCGCAATCAGGCCGATCTGGCCATCGTCAACGTTTACCTCAAGGGAAAACTCGGCGTGGAGGTGTCGGAGGAGATCAAGAACGATCCCTCGCTGAACACGCGCGTGATTCTCATCGGCGCACTCTTCCGCGCCAATCGCTTCCGCGCCAATCCGACGAATCTCTACGGCGCCGACGAGTACATCGAGGAGCAGATTCCGGAGAAGGAGTTCAAGCTGATCATCCGGAAGCTCTTTCCGGAGCTCGGGCCGACGCAGGAGATGCCCGTCGAGCCGCCGGAATACGACGAGGCGCGACGCCTGGCGCGGCTGATCCTTTCCGACATCATCATCTATCACGTGGAGAAGGTGCAGAAGGCCATCCGGAACAACAGTTTCTTCGAAGCGCTGCACGACGAGATCGAGGAAGGGCGGCAGTACTACGATTCGCGCGTGCCGCTGCGCGTCCGCCGCGACACCGAGATCTACACCGAGACGCTCCAGCAGTTCGTACAGATGAAGCGCGAAGAGCTGGTGAAGGCGAGGACGTGATGTCATTCCGAGCGGAGCGAGGAATCCGGGGGTGCGGGCGGTAGACTGGACGAGCGGCGTGCCGCCGCCCCCCAGATTCCTCGCTACGCTCGGAATGACAACCAATCAGACCATTCTCGATCAGGCGCGGTCGGCGGATCCCGACGTGCGGCAGAAGGCGGCGCTGGCCGTGCAGTCGGCGGGCGAGCGCGATCTGCCGCTCATCTTCGAGCTCCTCGGCGACCGCGACTGGCGCGTGCGCAAGACCATCGTCGACGGGCTCGTCCGCGACGCCGACCCCGAGATCATCACCCGCCTCATCCAGGCGCTGGCCGACTCGGAGAACGCGGGGAAGCGCAACTCCGCGACCGAGGCGCTGGCCCGCATCGGCGGGGCGGCGATTCCGATCATCGTCGAGACGCTCCGCGTCGAATCGGACACCGACGTCCGCCTCTCTCTGGTCAACCTCCTCGGCGACCTCCGCAGCCCGGATGGTTTCGACGTGCTCCTCGAGCTGCTGCCGGACGCGCAGGATCTCAACGTCGCCTCGTCGATCGTCTCGTCGATCGGCAAATACCGCGACGCCGCCGCGCTGCCGCATCTGATCGGATTCCTGCGGCGCCGCGACGACCTCTGGCTCGAGTTCCACATCGTCGAAGCGCTCGGGGAGATCGGCGACCGCGCCGCGCTGCCGGCGATCCTTCCGCTGTACGCGGACAAATCGCTGCGCAAGCCGGTGCTGGAGTCGATCGGGAAGATCGCCGACGTGGGGACGCTCAGCTTCCTGCTGAAGATCATCGCCGAGGAGGAGAAGCTGAACCTGACGGCGCTGCGGGCGCTGGTCCGGATCGCCGAGGCGCCGAAGCCGCGGGTCGTGGAGCAGATGGAGCGGGCGCTGATCCAGCGGAAGTTCCGGGAGTCGTTTCCGCACGAGAAGATCGCGCCGCTCATCGAGCACCTCGCGACCACGCCGAAGCGCGACGTGAAAGCCTTCATCCTGAAATTCCTCGGCTGGTCGCGCGACGAGAGGGCCCTGCCGGTGCTGATCGACTACCTGCAGCAGCCCGACACGGCCGAGGTGGCGGCGCAGGGGCTGATCGATTTCGGCGGCGGGGCGATGCCTTCCATCCTCGAGACGCTGAAGAGCGCCGATGAGGACGAGGTGGTGGCACTGCTGCTGCGTGTCACGAATGCGATCGGCGGCCGCGATGCCATCGGCAGCATCATCTCCTTCCTCGATCATCCAAACCCGATGATCCGCCGGCTGGCCATCGACACGCTCGGCGAGCTCCCCGACGCGGCGGCCATCGATTACCTCCTGGCCAAGCTCGACGATCCCGACGTGGCCTCGCAGCAGGCGGCGATGAACGCGCTGGTCGCGGTCGTCGGCGCGCTGCCGGAGGTGAAGGACGACGTGCTGGCGAAGATCCGGCGCCTGCTGCAGTCCGACTCGGTGCCGCTCAAGCTCAACTCTCTCTCCATCTACGTCAGCATCCAGGGCGAGGGGTTTCACGACGAGCTGCTCTTCGCCTCGAAGGACGGCGACGCGGTCATCCGCCAGAAGGCGGTGTCGCTGATGGGGAAGTTCGCCGAGGAGCAGTTCGGCCAGCACATCGTGCTGGCGCTGGCGGATGAGTCGACGATCGTCCGCCTCGCCGCGATCAACGCCGTGGTGCACCTGCGGCCGGAGACCGGGATCGCGCCGCTCATCAGCTCGCTCGAGGATCCCGACATCTGGATCCGCACGGCCGCGGCGCAGGCTCTCGGCGAGTACCGCAGCCGCGAGGCGCAGGGGCCGCTGATGCGGCACCTGCAGAACGACCTGCCGCCGGTGCGCATCGCGGCGATCGAGGCGCTCGGCAAATCGGAGGACCCCGCCGTCCGCGAGGTGCTCTTCGACTCGCTGGGGGAGAGCGATCTCGAGATCCGCCGCGCGGCGCTGCTGGCGCTGGCGCGCGTGGCCACGCCGGACGTGTACGAGGCGCTGCTGCGGCTGACCGGCGAGGCCGACTGGCGGATCCGCGCCGCCGCGGTGACGGCGCTCGGCATCCGCGGAGAGCGCGAAGCGCTCGCGGTGCTGCATCGGGCGGTGGAGGACCCCGACACGTACGTGCAGCAGTCGGCCGTACACGCGCTCGACCGGATCGCCGATGCGGCGTCGTTCCCGGTGCTGTTCAAGGCGATGGAGAACCCGGCCATCCTCGACGACGTGACGGACGTCTTCGTCCGGCATAAAGACATCTACCGCACGCTGCTCGAAGAAGCGTGGCGCACCGCCGACAGCCGCCGCGAGGTCGTGATCGCGGCGATTTTGCAGTCGATGAAGAATGTCATCACTGCCGCGCCGGCCACACCGGAATGACATCGTTTTCCCTGAACCACCATCTCGAGCTTCCGGACGACGTGTTCCGGCAGTTGCGGGGGCAGATCTACTCCCGGACGGGGATGTTCTTTGCCGACTCGTCGAAGTACCTGATCCAGAAGCGGCTCTCGTCGCGCGCGAAGGAGCTGAACTTCGATTCGTTCCAGAAATACTTCTACTTCCTGCAGTACGACCCGCGATCCGAGGCGGAGTTCGACCAGATCTTCGATCTCATCACCACGAACGAGACGTACTTTTTCCGCGAGCCGGCGCAGCTGGCCGCCTTCACCGACGAGATCATCCCGGAGCTCCTGGGCCGCCGCTCGCTCGAGCGCGTCCGCATCTGGTCGGCCGGCTGCTCGTCGGGCGAAGAGCCGTACACGATCGCCATGCTGCTGCACGAGAAGGGGTGGTTCGACAACGCCTCGTTCGAGATCTTCGGCAGTGACCTCAATCAACAGGTCCTGCAGCGGGCCCGCCGCGGCACGTATCGGGAGAACGCCTTCCGGGCCACGCCGCTGGAGTTGCGCGAGAAGTACTTCACCCGCGAGCCGGACGGCTCCTGGAAGATCACCGACGACATCCGCAACCGGGTCTCGTTCGGCCGCCTCAACATCTACGACGAGGGACGTGTGGCCCTGCTGGGCACACTCGACGTGATCTTCTGCCGGAACGTGATCATTTATTTCGACGACGCCTCGAAGAAGGTGGTGATCAACAGCTTCTACAAGCGACTGGCCGAAGGCGGCTACCTCCTGCTCGGCCACTCCGAATCACTGATCTCGCTGTCGACGCAGTTCAAGTTGAGGCATCTGCGACATGACATGGTGTATCAGAAGTAGTTGTTCGTTGTTGGTTGTTCGTTGTTCGTGGGTGTGCGGGACGAACAACGAACAACGAACAACGAACAACCCGAGCCCTCAATGATCAACGTCCTCGTCATCGACGACAGCGCGTACAACCGCGTGACGATCTCGCGGATGCTGGATGTGCATCCGGGGATCCGCGTCGTGGCGACTGCGGTGAACGGCGAGGATGGGATCAAGCAGCTGGTGCGGCACAAGCCGGACGTGGTGACGCTCGATCTGGAGATGCCGGTGATGGATGGTTTTGCCTTCCTGCGCTGGACGATGGCCAACCAGCCGACGCCGATCATCGCCGTCTCCTCGAAGGCGAGCGACCGCAGCGTCTTCAAGGCGCTGGAGCTGGGAGCGCTCGACTTCATTCCGAAGCCGGGCGGGAGGGTGTCGCCGCGCCTGCCGGAGATCGGCTCCGACCTCGTGCAGATCGTGCTGCAGGTCGCCGAGGTGCGGCTCGACAATCTGCGCCGCCGCGCGCAGGAAGAGGAGAAGCGTGGCGCCGATGTGGTGGTACGGCCGGGCGAGTGCCGCGGTGAGATCGATCTGGTGGCGATCGGCAGCTCGACCGGCGGACCGCCCGCGCTGCAATACCTGTTCGAGACGCTGCCGTCGCTGCCGCTGCCGTTCGTCATCGCGCAGCACATGCCGCCGCGCTTCACGCAGCTCTTCGCCGAGCGCGTCAACAAGCTCACGCGCTACCTGGTCAAGGAAGCGGAGGATGGGGAGGCGCTGCGGAGGCAGACGGTGTACATCGCGCCCGGCGGGCAGCAGATGGAGATTCGCCGCGGCGAGGACGCGCTGGAGGTTGCGATCCGCGATCCGAGGAACGAAGAGATCCACGCGCCTTCGGTCGATCGCCTCTTCGCCAGCGCCAGCGACGTCTGCGGCGCGCGGCTCCTGGCCGTCGTCCTCACCGGCATGGGCGACGACGGCGCGCGCGCCATCCGGCAGGTGCGCGAGCGCGGCGGACGAACGCTCGCCGAGTCGGCCGAGACGGCAATCATCTTCGGTATGCCGGGCGAAGCGATCAAGACCGGCTGCATCGAAGAGGTGCTGCCGCTCCGCGACATCCCTGCCGCGGTCGCGAAAATCTGTACCGGTTAAAAGCACAAAAATCTGTGCTAGTCTCATTTCGCGTCACGCAAGCCACGCATGAGCGAAGACAATCGGGCCGAGAAATTCCTGGAGCTCTTCAACAAGGGGCGGGAGTTCACCGAGGAGCTTCTGAAGGAGAACCAGCGCCTCCGTTACCGGCTGGCGTCCTTTGAAGGGGAGGACCCCCTCCACTCCCACGAAGAGGTGGGCCGCCTGCGCGAAGAGCTCGAGAAGCTGGCCGAGGAGAACCGGATGATCCAGGAGCGGTTCCGCGAGGTCGAGGAGGAGAACCGCGACTTCCTCAGCCGCTACCGCGAGGTCGAGGAGCAGAACAACAACCTGGCCAGCCTCTACGTCGCCAGCTACCAGCTCCACTCCACGCTCGAGTTCCGGGAAGTGATCCAGATCGTGCAGGAGATCATCATCAATCTCATCGGCGCGGAGGCATATTCGATCCTCCTGCTCGACGAGGGGACGGGCGAGCTGAAGACGATCGCCTGGGACGGCGAGGACGTGATCCCCGGCGTCTCGCAGGTGGAGGCACGGCTCGGCGAGGGCCTGCTCGGCGAGGTCGCCGAGAGCGGCGACAACTACTACCTCGGCGAGCTGGAAGAGGACCCCATCACACTCGAGCGTCCCCTGGCCGCGGTGCCGCTGAAAATCAAGGAGCACGTGATCGGGCTGATCGTCGTCTACCGGCTCCTGCAGCAGAAGCACGCCTTCACCGCCGTCGACTACGAGCTCTTCTCGCTGCTCGCCGCGCACGCGGCGACGGCGATCTTTTCCTCAAAGCTCTATTCACAATCCGAGCGCAAACTGAACACGATCCAAAGTTTTCTCGATCTGCTCACTACGAATTGAAGGGCGAACGAATCTGGTGATGGACACCGCGAATTTTCTGGTCGTGGAAGACTCGCCGACGATGCGGCAGCTGATCTCGTTCTCTCTGAAGCGCTTCAAGAACGCCAGGATCATCGAGGCCGTCGACGGCGTCGACGCGCTCAAGAAGCTCTCCGGCCCCGACAAGATCGACCTCATCCTCACCGACATCAACATGCCGGTCATGGATGGGCTGAAGCTCGTCTCGCTGGTCCGCCAGAACGCCCAGCTCAAAGGCATCCCCATCATCATCATCACCACCGAAGGGGCGGAGGAGGACCGCGAGCGCGGCCTCGCCCTCGGCGCCAACGCCTATATCTCCAAGCCCATCCAGTCCTCGCACCTGATCAAGACGATCAGCGAGCTGCTGGCGTAAAGCGGGCCTCGGGCCTCGGGCCTCAGGCCTCGGGGGCGGAAACGGGCGGCGGGCCCGAGGCCCGAGGCCCGAGGCCCGAGGCCCGCAGTCCCGAGGCCCACAGCCCCGAGGCCCCGGCTACGAACGCCACAGCCAGCCCCGCGTTCACGCCCAGCGCCACCCACGTCACCGTCGGGACGAACGTTCCCCACGGCTCGACGGCGATCAGCGCCAGCCCGACCGCGCCGGCAATTTGATGTGGCCGCGAGCTCGCCGGGCGGAGGAGCCAGAGCATCAGCGGGACGCTGAGCAGGAGGTGGTGCGCCCAGACGAGAGGGCTGACGAACTGGAAGAGGACGCAGCCGAGCGCGATCGCCGCCACGTCGAACGACGCGCCGGGCTTCGCGCGGAACGCCGCGACGGCCAGCGCCACCACCGCGGCGGCGAACACGACGATGCTCATCGGGCGAGTCAACGCCGCCAGGGCGAAGTTGCCGAGGTCGATCGGAATCATGGAGGAGGGGATGGCGCGGAAGGCGCGCAGCCATTCCAGCCAGATCGTGGCCGATCCGAACCAGGCCGAGCTGGCGATCAGCGCGACCACCGTAGCCGCCGCCGCGCCGGCTGCGTGCTGCGCGAGGTCGCGCCAGCGGCGGGCGGCGATCCAGAAGAGATACGTGACCGCGAAGGTCAGGATCACGTACGGCTTCGTCAGCGTGGCGATGGCCAGGATCGCGCCGGCGAGCGCGAAGCGCTTCCGCGCCGTCTGCAGCCCTGCCAGCGCCAGCAGCAGCAGCATGATGTGGTTCATGTTCGCCACGGCGGCATCGCTGCGCACCGGCTCGAAGGCCAGCAGCAGCACGGCGAGCACCAGCAGGATGAGGAGATTGTCGAAGCCGAAGAGCCGGCCGAAGATCACGACCCACCCGGCCAGCGCGGCGAAGACGATGAGCTGGAAGAGGAGGAGGGCCCGCTCGTAGTCGGTCTGGAGGAAGACGTAGAGCGTGTAGAGCAGCGGGGTGGAGAGGACCTCGAGATTGCGGCGGTGCTGCGCCACGGCGACCTGTCGCGGGGAGGCCCCGTCCGCGACGGCCTGCCGGAGATAGAGCTCCCCCATGACGGCGCGAGTCTCGGGGGAGTAGAAATTCTCGGCTTCGCGCGCCATCCGGGCGCCGATCCACATCTGATAGAAGTCGATGCCGGCGCTGGAGCGGGCCTGGATCCAGACCGTGCCGAGCCCGGCAATGACCAGCAGGAGCGCGACGGCGAGCGCCGGGCGGGAGGGCATGGACGGGAGAGTAGCAGGCCCGAGGCCCGAGGCCTGCTTTCCAGAATTCGCGGCCGTTCCTGACCGTTCCATTACACTGGACGACCAACGACATGCCGCATTTCATTACTGATCTGTGCATCGGGTGTGGAGTTTGTGAGATCAAATGTCCCACGAACACCATCTGGGGTGAGCAGAAGGGACAGTTCTACATCCACCCGGAGCGCTGCATCGATTGCTCGGTCTGCGGCATCTACTGCCCGGTCGACGCCATCCAGAACCAGCACGGCGATTACATCCCGCGCGTGAAGCCGAAGGACATCCCGAAAGCGGAGGTGATCGCGGAGCTCTGCACGGGGTGCGAGTTCTGCGTCGACATCTGCCCGTTCGAGTGCATCCACATGGTCGAGGCGAACGACGAGACTGTGGCCAACCACTACAAGATCGCGTTCGTCGAGAAGAACAAGTGCGTGGCCTGCCGGCTCTGCGAGTCGGTCTGCGACAAGGACTCCATCGTCGTTCCCGAGGCGCCGACGCAGCTCAAGGGATACCTGCCGGACTTCGTGGTGACCGGTACGGGACGGTGACGCTTCGAATTGAGAATTGAGAATTGAGAATTGAGAATGAGAATGATGTTGAGAAGGTGAAGTCGCCCGGCGCGAATTCTCAATTCTCAATTCTCAATTCTCAATTCGACGGCAAATCGCCTTCGAGCGACGTCCCCAAAGACTCTCCCCGCACGATCCTCTTCCAGTTCGTGGTCTTCCCCCTCGGGATCGTGGTGATCGGGGTGGCCATCTTTCTGCTGTTCGGGCAGCTGGCCTCGAACGATTCCTCGATCCCGTCGTACCTCTCCGACATCCGCAGCGGGAGCGATCACCGGAAGTTCCAGGCGGCGTACGAGCTGTCGAAATCGATCAAGCGGGGGGAGGCGGCGCAGTACCCGAACCTCGGCCCGGAGCTGGTGAACGTCTACCGCGGCGCGGCGCAGGACGACCCGCGCATCCGGCAGTACCTCACGCTGGTGATGGGGAAGGTGGGCGACCGCCGCGTCACGCCGGTGCTGATCGAGGCGCTGCGCGAGCCGCTCGTCGAGACGCGTATCTACGCGCTGGCGTCGCTGGCCGAGCTGCAGGACCCGCGGTCGGTGCCGGCGATCATCGAGGCGACGCGCGACGAGGAGAAGGACGTCCGGAAGACCGCGCTCTTCACGCTCGGCGTGATCGGCGACCGGCGCGCGGTGCCGGTCCTGGTGCCGGCGCTCGAGGATCCGACGGCGGACGTCCGCTTCAACGCCGCGATGGCGCTCTCCCGCTTCGGCGACGAACGGGCGGCGCCGGTCCTGCGCGAGATGCTCGACCGCTCGCGGCTCGACCGCGTGGCCGGCATGCGTGCCGATCAGAAGGACGACGCGCTCGCCGCCGCCATCAGCGCCTACGCGAAACTCGCAGGGCGCGACGCGATCCCCGCCCTCGAGCCGCTCGCGGCAGGCGATCCCAGCATGCGGGTCCGTTCCGTGGCGAGGAGTGCGATCGAGCAGGTGAGGTAGGGGAGCGTTGGACCAACGCTCAAGTTGACACAAGTGATCGATTCACGGATATTGCTTCCGGCTCGATGTCCGAAGAAATCACCCCATATCAGGTCGCTCCCAAGACTCCTCTCGCCGGGAGCGCCGCGTCGGAGATCCGCGACCAGGGAGAGATCACCCGGCGCAGTTTTCCCCTCGTCCTGACCGCCGCCTGGCTCTTCCTGGCCGGCGCGGTCGGCGGGATGGCCAGCATCTTCGGGCGGTTCATGTTCCCCAACGTCCTGTTCGAGCCCGTCCAGAAGTTCAAGGCGGGGTTGCCCGGCGACTACACGGTCGGCGAGGTCGACGAGCGGTGGAAGGACAAGTACGGGATCTGGATCGTGAGGACGGAAGAGATCATGTACGCGCTGATCACCGTCTGCACGCACCTGGGCTGCACGCCGAACTGGCTCCCTTCGCAGAACAAGTTCAAGTGCCCCTGCCACGGCAGCGGCTTCTACAAGACCGGCATCAACTTCGAGGGGCCCGCGCCGCGGCCGCTCGAGCGCGCCAGGATCGCGATCGACCCGACCGACGGACAGGTCCTGATCGACAAGTCGGTGCAGTTTTTCCAGGAACGTGGAGATTGGACGCATCCCGATTCGTTCATCAAGTTATGAGTTGTTCGTTGTTGGTTGTTCGTTGTTCGTCCCACCCCGCCGACGAACAACGAACAACGAGCAACGAAAAACGGGGAGCTCAATGGCGAACCTGAAGTCAGTCACAGACGGCATCGTCAACTCGCAGATCTGGAAATCGGTCTTCCGGGTCGGCATCCCCAACACCAACCGCAAGCGGGTTCTGGCCGTCCTCGGTTCGCTCATCCTTCATCTGCATCCGGTCAAGGTACGCCGCTCCGGCGTGCGCATGAGTTACACCTGGTGCATGGGAGGGACGTCGTTCTTCCTCTTCCTGGTCGAGACGGTCACCGGCCTGCTGCTGATGTTCTATTACCGGCCGACCATCGAGTACGCCTTCACCGACATCATCGATCTGCGCGAGCAGGCGCCGTTCGGGATCATGCGCGAGATGCACCGGTGGGGGGCGCACGCCATGGTCATCGCGGTATGGCTGCACATGTTCCGCGTCTTCATGACCGGATCGTACAAGCCGCCCCGCGAGTTCAACTGGAACGTCGGCGTGATCCTGCTGGTGCTGACGCTGCTCCTCTCGTTCACGGGATATCTGCTCCCGTGGGACCAGCTGGCCATCTGGGCCATCACGGTCGGATCGAACATGGCCCGCGCCTCACCCGGCGCCGGAACGGAAGGGCCAATGTCCTCGCTGCTGATGCTGGGAGACGTGCCGCTGATCCACGCCGGCGACGACGCGCGATTCGCGCTCATCGGGGGCAAATCGATCGGCGCGGCGACGCTGCTACGCTTCTACGTGCTGCACTGCGTCGTCATCCCCCTGGCAGCAGGGTTCCTGATGGCGATTCACTTCTGGCGGGTAAGGAAGGATGGGGGGATCAGTGGGCCTTTGTAGAGGCCTCGGGCCTCGGGCCTCGGGCCTCGGACCCACCCACCCGCGGACCTTGGGGTACCCCGATCCGAGGCCCGAGGCCCGAGGCCCGAGGCCTGGGAAGGGCGGCCCCTAATGGAATTCATCAAGAACTTCATCAACGTCCTTTCCGTCGCGTCGATCTCGTTCATTCTTCTTTCGGCCATCTTCGCCTTCATCGTCTATTTCAGCCTGCTCGACGGGCGGATCCGGTCGAAGACGGGGTACGGCTTCGTGGTTCTCGGCGTGGTGTTCCTCGTGGCGGGATTCGCGGTCCGGCCGCTCCTCTACCTCGCCGTGGCCTACCTCGCGATCCTGTTCGTCCTGGCGAAGCTCGGCCCGCGGCTGTGGGACAAGAAAGTCGGGCTCTGGCTTCTGATCCTCGGCCTGGCCGGCTTCGGCCTTTCGATGTTCGACGAGGATTTCTACAAGATCGCCGCCAAGCCCGACAACGTGCCGATCGCGGCGATGATCTTCCTCCTCGGGTTCTTCACCTGGCTGGCGCTGCGCAAGGCCTATCACAACGACAAGCAGATGGAGCGCGGCGGCATCCCGTGGGAAAAATCGGAGTCGGATGAGAAGCTCTTCACCTGGCCCGACCTCGTCTACACCGAGCTGCTGTGCATGATCCTGCTGACCATCGTGATGATCGTCTGGTCGGTGGGACTGCGAGCTCCGCTCGAAGAGGCGGCCAACCCGACCACCTCACCGAATCCGGCCAAGGCCCCCTGGTACTTCCTCGGCCTGCAGGAGATGCTCGTCTACTACGATCCGTGGCTGGCCGGCGTCGTCCTCCCGACGCTGATCATCGTCGGGCTGATGGCCATCCCCTACATCGACACGAATCCCCGCGGGAGCGGCTACTACTCGTTCCGGGAGCGGAAGTGGGAGATCGGCATCTTCCTCTACGGCTTCCTCGTGCTGTGGTCGTTCCTGATCATCACCGGCACGTTCCTGCGAGGGCCGAACTGGAACTTTTACGGGCCCTACGAATACTGGGACCCGAACAAGCTCGAGCCGCTCGTGAACATCAATCTGTCGGAGCTGGTGTGGGTGAAGCTGCTGGCCATGCCGCTGCCGAAGCTGTGGTTCATCCGGGAGGCGCCGGGGCTGCTGGTGGTGCTGGCGTACGTGGCGCTGCCGCCGCTGCTGGCTGCCGGCCCGTTCCGCCGCTTCTATCTGAAGATGGGCGCGCCGCGCTACTACGTCGGCGCCATGCTCTTCCTGATCATGCTCTCGCTGCCGATCAAGATGGTTCTGCGCTGGCTGTTCAATCTGAAGTACATCGTGAATATTCAGGAGATTTTTTTCAACATATGAAGGAAGCGTTGGTCGACCAACGACCAACGACCAACCCATGAAACCCCAGGAACCCATTCCGCACAACTACCCGATGTCGCGTCTCAACGCGATCTTCGCCGCGTCGTCGCTGGTGCTGCTCGTGACGACGGGGCTGATCGTCGGCTACGACTACGTGCGCGGGTGGAAGTGGTTCCATATCGAGTTCATGAAGTTGCAGCGCGAGCGCATCGAGCAGGAGCTGCACGCGAAGAACGACGAGGAGATGCGGGAGAAACTGGCCGCGCTCGATCAGGAGATCAAGACGCGGCAGGTCGAGATCGCCCGCGATCGCGAGGACCTGGTGCGCGCGCAGAAGGATCTCGAGGATTGGGAAGGGAAGCATTACGCGGCGGACCAGGACTACCGGTTCGCCAAGGCCCTCCTCGACGCCAAGCGTTACGAGCTGGAGAGCGCGATCATCCAGGAGCGGCCGAGCGAGGCGAAGCAGCGCGAGTTCGACGAGCTGAACGAGCGCGTCGACAACCTCCTGGTCCGGCTGCAGCAGGTCACGCGCGACCGCGACGCGGCCAGGGGCCGCGTGGACCGGTGGCTGGGCCGGATCAAGGAAGTGGAGGATCGCCGCAAGCAGCTCACCGCGGACATCGATCTCCTCAACAAGCAGCTGGCCACGGCTTCGACCAACCGCGACTTCTTCATCCTGAACGCGCCGATGCTCGACTTCATCAACCCCACCATGCGCGTCGAGCAGGTCGTGCTGGGGGATCTCTTCATCGACCTGAACTACATGTCGGTGCCGCGCGTGGACCGCTGCATGACGTGCCATCGGGCCATCGACCGCCCCGGCTTCGAATCGAAGGAGGAGGCGGAGCGGCAGATCGAGGTGCTGCGCAGCAAGCTGGACAAGAATCAGTTCCCCCCCGACAAGCGCCCCGAGGCGGAGGCGAGGGTGGGGGAACTGGAGAGGATTCTGGAGCAGCCGCTCATCATGAATCCGTTCCGGACCCATCCGAAGCTGGAGACGTTCGTTGGATCGGCCTCGCCGCACCCGCTGCTCGACTACGGCTGCACGGTCTGCCATCGCGGGCAGGACCGGGCCACGGAGTTCAGCCGCGCCGGGCACACGCCGGCCAGCGGAAGGATGGAGCGACGCTGGTCGAAGAGCAAGCTGCCGTTCTTCCCGCTGCCGGGCGATTACGCGAACCGCAACTACGGCTTCGCGGTGAATCCGTTCCTGGAAACGCCGATGTATCCGCGGCAGCATTACGAGGCGGGGTGCCTGAAGTGCCATTCGAATCAGGTGGCCGTGGAGCAGTCGGACGACATCACGCGGGCCACGGCGATGGTCGAGCTGTACGGCTGCCACTCCTGCCACAAGATCGACAGCTGGCGCTTCACCGACCTGCAGAAGCCGGGGCCGACCCTCGACGCCATCGCCGAAAAGACGACGCCGGAGTGGACCTGGCGGTGGATCGCCGATCCGCATGCGTTCCGCTCCACGACGCGGATGCCGCAGTTCTTCTACGCGCGGAACATGACCGGGCCGGCCGTGCCGGCGCACGAGAAGGCGCAGAACATCCGCTTCAACGAAGCGGAGATCCACGCCATCGTCACCTACCTTTTCAGCAAGTCGACGCACCGGCGCTGGGAAGGAGGAACGGGGGGCGACGCCGCGCGGGGCAGGGAAGTGGTGGAAAACGTCGGCTGCCTGGCCTGTCACATCGACACCGAGACGGTGACCGAGGAGGGGAAGGAGCGCAAGGCGCTCCGCACCGATTTTCCGATCGAGCGGAATTTCGGCTTCAACCTGATCGGCACCGGAACGAAGACGAACCCCGGCTGGCTGTACAACTGGATCCGCAACCCGCAGAACTACGACCCGCACGCGCCGATGCCCGATCTGCGCCTGACCGAGCAGGAGGCGCGCGACGTCACCGCGTATCTGATGACGCTGCAGAAGCCGGAGTTCATGGCGACACCGATTCCGCAGCCCGATCGCGGCGCCGTGCGCGGCCTGACGAAGAGCTATCTCATCAACACGCTGACCATGCGCGAGGCCGAAGCGCGCCTCGACGCCATGACCGAGCACGAGCAGCTCGTCTACCTGGGGCAGCGGTCCATCGAGAAGTACGGCTGCTACTCATGCCACGACATGACCGGCTTCGAGACGCTGAAGCCGATCGGCACCGATCTGACGATCGAGGGATCGAAGAACATCCACCTCTTCGACTTCGGATTCGCGCACGATTACGAGGCGTGGGACGACAAGCACGAGCACATCATCCACACCGTTCCGTCGTGGATCTACAACAAGGTGCGCGAGCC
>DATLFC010000057.1:0-2663 GCA_035525015.1 Thermoanaerobaculia bacterium
CGAGGCCGACATCCGCCTCCGCCCCAGCTTCTTCCCCTTCACCGAGCCGTCGGCGGAAGTGGACATGTCGTGCTTCTTCTGCAAGGGCACCGGCTGCGGCACCTGCTCGCAGACCGGCTGGATGGAGATCCTCGGATGCGGAATGGTGCACCCGCAGGTGCTCCGGAACGTCGGGATCGATCCGGAAGAGTGGAGCGGATTCGCGTTCGGGATGGGCATCGACCGCGTGGCCATGCTGCGCTACGACATCCCCAACATCCGCACCCTCTTCGAGAACGACCTGCGGGTGTTGCAGCAGTTCTAGATCAGCGGAACTTCCAGGAGCGGAGCCAGAACCGTCCCTGCTCCGTGATCACGGCGTCGCCTTCGAGCGAATCGAGCTGTCCGGCAGTCGCCCATGAGCTCCGGTCGAACCGGCCGTCGGCACCGGCGCTGGCGAGAATGAAGCCGCTGTTCGTCGACTCGTACACGTATGCGCGTCCCCACGCGTCGTGCATCGGCACCGTGCTGATGTACTTCCCTTCCACCGCGACCGCGGCATCCTGCAGCGTCGCGCCGGCGGGATAGCTCCCGTTGTCCTGCCGATAGGCCTCGAGAGCTATCTTCCAGCTCTTCATGTCGTGCAGCGTCCAGCGGGCACGTTCGGCATCGGTCGGCATGTAGGGGCTTCCGCCGTAAGCCACGGCAGCAATGAGAGACACGACGACTGTAACGATGATGATTCGCTTCATACCTTTCCCCTTCAGATGAATTTCTGTTTGCCGCCTGTGGTCGCGTTCCAGCGCCGCAAATTGCCCGCAGCGTCTTTGACGATGAATTCGCCGGTAGTGTTCGGGAGCGGCACGCGGAGGTCGCCGCTCCACCATGACGTCATGATCTGGATTGAGCGCTCGCGGCGGCTGATCTCGCCGCGTGCGAGATCGACGACCACGGCATCCCATGCCCCTGGCTCTTCGCGGTCGGTATACGGCGTGCCCGCCGTGGCGACGATCAACTGCCCTGCGGCGGTTTCCGCCGCGATCCGTGCACGCTTCACCGCCCCGACGGCGATCTCCTGAACGAGCACGCCATCCGGCTCGAAGATTTTCAGAACGCGATCCTGATCGCCCGTCAGCATCGCAATCCGTCCGTCCCGAAGAAATCGCGAAGCAAGCGGAGATTGCAGTTCCGGCAGCGTCGCGCGAACTGCCCCCGTGCGCCCATCGAGGACGATCGCTTGCCCCATCTCGTCGCCGAAGCGCCTGACCAGCAGCATCGATCCATCACCGCTCGCCTGAACGTTGATTTTCTTTGTGCTCGCCGTCCAGTCGCCGGTCTGAGCGAGCTTCTTCGTGACGGTGTTCAGCTCGAGAATCCGGACATGCTCATCCTTGATCGCGATCAACCGGAGCACGTCGGGACCGGCGAAAAACCCTGTCACTCGCCCGCCTTTCGGAGCGGGAGCCGAGGCGAGAAGCCGCTGGCCATCGATGTCGTGGATGGAGACTGTCTGGTTGCTGAAGAGCGCCATCCGGCCCGCATCATCCGAGAGGACTACCCTTCCGTACCGCGCGGTGTCGATCGCCAGCGGTTGCTGGTCGACGCCGAAGCGATAGATCGTCACGATCCCGCCTGGCGCCTGTCCCCAAAAGCGGACTGGCGCCAGTTCGCCGAACGCGGCATTGCCCGCACGCGTGAACTCCGGCTGCGACCAGCGGCCGGCAGGGAACTCCACCCTCTCGCCATCGGGACCGAGCAGGAAGACCGCGAAGTAGTCTGCCCGTCCGCGCGACGACCCGCCGACCGCGGTCCAGCCACCCCGTGAGCTCTGCTCCACGAACGCGAGAGTGAGATCGTCCGGCTCAGCCGCGAAAACCCAGGCCACGTAGCCGCCGATGAGCAGCAGGCCGGTGGCGACGGCGATCCAGAGGAACTTCGACATCTCGGCGTGGCTGCGCCGGAGATCGGCGCGGCCGCGGGAGAGCTGCCAGGCGCCGGCGGCGACGAGTGCGACGAGCAGCATCGCGGCGATCGCGGCGGCGACGGAACGGAACAGCTGCAGGGCCATGCTCTCGACGAGCGGAAGGAGCAGCGCACCGGTGGCGAAGACAAAGGCGGCGATCAGGATCAGGTCGATCACCAGCAGCGCCGACCGGGAGCGGATCATCGTGTTGAGCGCATGCGAGACCAGCAGGAGAAACATCCCCGCCACGAGAACGGCGCCGATCAGGGCCGTCAGGTCGAACGGCCAGGTGACGCTCCACGCGTTGCCGGCGGCCAGCAGCGCCGGCACGAGGATGATGGCGAAGCAAAGCGCGGCGGTCACCACCGCCCCGGCCAGTTTGCCGAACCAGAGTGCGGCTGCGCTCACCGGTCGCGCAAAATAGAACGACAGGCGTCGCTCGCTGAGATCGCGCGCCACCATCGACGAACCGAGGCCGATGGCCACAGCGATTGTGAAAACAGCGGCCAGGATGCCGCCCGAGCCGACGATCGATGCGGCCATGCCGAAGCGCCGCGAAAACGGCAGCAGTGCGCCCAGAAACGGAATCGTGGCCAGGATTGCGGCGGTGATGAAGATGAACTTCCGCTCGCGCAGCTCGCGGGCGGCGATGACAAGGGTCGTGGTCATGAGCGGCTCTCCTCTTCGCCGGTCACGGCGATGAAAATCTCTTCCAGCGTCA
>DATLFC010000067.1:0-14524 GCA_035525015.1 Thermoanaerobaculia bacterium
ACGAGACGCTCGCGCCGCAGTGTGTCAACGCATACGCGTGCGGTCTCAAGAACATGTACTTCCGCTCCGACGAGACGTTCTACGCCGACCTCGGAGCCGCGCTCGAGAAGACGCGTTCGCGCGAGATCCGCTGGACCGGCAACCGCCAGCAGCTGGCGCGAGCCCTGGCCCGCGCCAAGGCCCGGCACCCGCGGCTTCGCCGGGCTTACGAGCGCGTCGCGGCATGGAGCCCCCGGTTCCGTGCCTTCCTCAAACGCCACCTCGCCGTGAGATAGAGCCTACCGCTCGATTTCGGCCTTCAGGGCGCGCGTCATCAGCCGCTGGATCGCGCCGCGCGGCGACTCGTCCTCGTACAGAACGCGGTACATCTCCGTCGCGATCGGCAGCTCGATGCCGTGACGCTCCGCGAGGGCGTGCGCGGAGCTGGCCGTTTTGACACCCTCGGCCACGAACTTCGCATCGCGGAGAATGTCGCTCAGCTTCCGCCCACGCCCCAGCTCCACGCCGACCATCCGGTTGCGCGAGAGCGATCCCGTGCACGTAAGCACCAGATCGCCGATGCCGGCCAGGCCGGCGAACGTTTCCGGACGTCCGCCGAGCGCGATGGCCAGGCGGGTCACCTCGTGCAATCCGCGCGTGACGAGCGCCGCGTTCGTGTTCGAGCCGAGGCCGAGCCCTTCGATAACTCCGGCGGCGATGGCGATGACGTTCTTCAGCGAGCCGGCGAGCTCGACGCCGGTCACGTCCGACGAGGTGTAGAGCCGGAAGGTCGGATGCGACAAAAGATGCTGCAGCTCCTGCGCGTAGGCGGCGTCGGTGGAGGCGACGACCGCGGCCGTAGGATCGCCGCGCGAGACCTCCAGCGCGAACGTCGGGCCGGAGAGCGCGGCGAAGGCCTCGAGCTTTTCCCCGGCCACCTCGCGCGTGACTTCGGACATCCGTGCCAGCGTCTCGTTCTCGATCCCCTTCGTCCCGGAGATGAATCGGACGGGATGTCGCAGATGTCCCGTCAGTTCGGCGAGCACCCGGCGGTAGTGGTGACTGGGCACGACCATGAAGACGATGTTGCTGAACGCCGCCGCCTCGGCGAGGTCCGCGGTGGCCCGTACGTGAGGGCCCAGGTCGAGCAAAGGGAGATAGAACGGGTTGTGACCGCTGCGATTCACGGCCGCGGCGACTTCCGGATTGTGCGCCCACAGCAGAACGTCATGCCCGCAGCGGGCGATCAGCGCCGCCATCGCGGTACCGAACGAGCCGGCGCCGATCACCGCAAACTTCACTGATCCTCCTTCCGCTCACCGAGCCGGCGTTCACGGCGTTGCGCGAGGCGGGCGATGTTGGAATGGTGTTTGGCGATGACGGCGAGAGCGATGAGGATGCTGATGACGATCTGCCAGAACGAGGCGTGCGTGGCGAGAAAGCGGAAGAGGAGCGGCACCGACGCGGCGCTGACGATCGACGCCAGCGACACGAAACGCGATGCGATCAATACGATCAGAAAGACGATCATGGCGCCGGCGAAGACGATCGGATCGAGACCGAGAAAGACGCCCGCCCCCGTCGCCACACCCTTGCCGCCGTGAAAGCGGAGCCATACCGGAAACATGTGACCGAGCACGGCCACGAGCGCGGCGAGAGAGATCCAGAGCTCGCGCGAATACCACGGCGTCGCTTCCGGCCAGCCCGGCAGCTCGACGATCCACCTCGCCAGTGCCACCGCCGTGTACCCCTTGGCCAGATCGAGCAGCAGCGCCACGACGCCGGGGGCTTTGCCGAACGAGCGCGCCACGTTCGTGGCCCCGACGTTCCGGCTGCCGACCTGACGGATGTCGGCGCCGGCCACGAGCCTGACCACGATGTAGCTGAACGGGATCGACCCGATCAGATACGCGGCGACGAGGAGGGCAGTTGGAAGCACGGTTAACCGTTATACCGCCTCAAACGCATTCTCCAAGTCCGCAACCAGATCCTCGATGTCCTCGATGCCGACGGAGATGCGCACGAGCCCCGGCGTGATGCCGAGCCTCTTCCTCGTCTCCGGCGGCACGGAGCCATGGGTCATCGACTCGGGGTGCGAGATCAGCGTCTCCACGCCGCCGAGCGACTCGGCGAGGGACGAGAGACGTACGCGATCGAGAAAGGCTTTGGCAAGGTCGCGCGAGCCGAGCTCGAACGAGATCATCGATCCGAATCCGTTCATCTGCCGCTTCGCCAGCGCATGCTGGGGATGGTCGGGCAGGCCCGGGTAATAGACCCTCTTCACTTTCTTGTGATGGCTGAGGTAGTGCGCCATGGCCACGCCGTTCTCCTCATGCCGCTTCATCCGGACGGCGAGCGTCTTCACGCCGCGGAGAACGAGCCATGAGTCGAACGGCGAGAGGATCGCGCCGACGGCGTTCTGCAGGAATCCGATCTTCTCCGCCAGCTCGTCGGAGTTCGACACCACCACGCCGCCGACCGAGTCGGAGTGACCGTTCAGGAACTTCGTCGTCGAGTGGACGACGACGTCCGCACCGAGCTCGATCGGCCGCTGGATCCACGGCGAGCAGAACGTGTTGTCCACCACCACCAGCACCCCCGCCCGACGGGCGACCTCGGCGCAGGCGGCGATGTCGCTGATACGCATCATCGGGTTCGTCGGCGTCTCGAGGTAGATGATCTTCGTCTCCGGCCGGAGCGCCGACCGCACCGCATTGACATTCGAGGTGTCGGCGTAGGTGAACTGAAGGCCGAACTTCTCCAGCACACGGCTGAAGAGGCGATAGGAGCCGCCGTACATGTCTTCGCCAGCGACGACGTGGTCGCCGGACTGGAGCGTCCGGAAGATGACGTCGATCGCCGACATGCCGGACGCGAAACAGTGCGCGTGTGTTCCACGCTCCAGCGCCGCCAGATTCGCCTCCAGCGCCGAGCGGGTCGGGTTCTTCGTCCGCGCGTATTCGTATCCCTTGTGCCGCCCCAGCTCCGGCTGTACGTACGTCGATGTCTGGTAGATCGGAATGGTCACGGCGCCGGTATGCGGCTCCGGCTCCTGCCCCGCATGAATGCAATCAGTGGCGAATCCCATAGCTCACACCTTTGCCCACTTCGTGTAAATCCCCTTGGAGATGTACCGCTCGGCCGCGTCAGGGATGATCGTGACCACGCGTTTTCCGGGGCCGAGGCGGCGGGCCACCTGCAGGGCGGCGTCGACATTCGCGCCGGCCGACCCACCGCCGAGGATTCCTTCTTCCTTCGCCAGGCGGGCGACCATGACGAACGCCGGCTCGTCCTCGACCATGATCACATCGTCGGCCAGATCCATCTCCAGCACCGGGGGAATGAACGAGGAGGCGCCGATGCCCTCCACCTCGTGCGGTCCCGCCTCCCCCCCTTTGAGAATCGACCCCTGCGGCTCCACGACCACGCAGTGGACCGCGTCGCCGTGACGCTCGCGGAGGTACTTCGCCACGCCGGTGAAGGTCCCGCCGGTGCCGGCCCCGGCAACCCAGGCGTCGATACGCCCCTCCATCTGCTCGTAGATCTCCGGAGCCGTCGTCTCGTAGTGCGCCTCGGTGTTGAAGACATTCCGGAACTGCTGCGGGACATACGCACCAGGGATGTTCCCCGCCAGCTCCTCGGCTCGGGCAATGGCTCCCTTCATCCCCTCATCCTTCGGCGTCAGCTCCACTTCCCCGCCGAGAGCCTTCATGACCTGCTGCTTCTCGATGGAGAAGTTCTCCGGAACGCAGAGGATGACTCGATAGCCCATGGCCACGCCGGCCAGCGCGAGGGCGATGCCGGTATTGCCGGCCGTCGGCTCGATGATCGTCCCTCCCTTGCGGAGGAGGCCTGCGCGCTCGGCCCGAACGATCATCCCCACACCGATGCGATCCTTCACAGAACCGCCGGGGCTGAGAAACTCGAGCTTCACGAAAATGTCGGCGGCACCCGGGCCGGGGATGTTGCGCAGCCGGACCATCGGAGTGTTGCCGATGAGATCGAGGACGTTGTCGACAGGAGGGGGAAGCGGGCGGGCAGTCAAAACGGGCGCATTCTAAAGGATTTTGGAAATGAAAAACGGCGAGCCTGCGCTCGCCGTTTTCGTGTTTCGCGAATGATTCTCTACGCCCAGCTGGAGGGGCGGGAGGAGGAGCGGCGCTGGTTGTAGCAGTCGCGGCAGTAAACCGGCTTTCCGCTGACGGGGGTGAAGGGAACTTCGGTCGCCACGCCACAGCTGTCGCAGGTCACGCTGACCATCTGCCGTTCACGGCTGCCGCCGTTGCCGTCGCGCGCCATCTTCCGCTTGTCGCGGCAATTCTTGCAGCGCTTCGGCTCGTTGGTGAATCCGCGCTCGGCATAAAAAGCCTGCTCGTTTTTGCTGAACACGAACTCCTGACCGCAATCGGCGCAATTGAGGGACTTGTCATTGAACGTATCCATGGACCTTTGATCTCCTAAGTTGTACTACTGGACTGAAATGATTTGCCGCAGCGTGACACGCGCGGGGTGCCGCGACCAACGCCCCCGCATCAGGATTGATACGACCTATCTTCGGATCAGCCCCCTTCCGCCACGAAACGCAATACGCCCCTGAATGCTCACTGGCTGGTCAGGGCTCGGTTGTATTGGATTCGTGGTCGCGTTTTAGCATAGGGAGTTCAATGAACGCAACGACTTACGCTCAAGCTCCAAATAAGCATCGGATCCGGATCGGGCCCGCCGGGTGGAGCTATGCCGATTGGGAAGGAACGGTCTACCCGAAGCACGGTTCGACGTTCGATCACCTCGCCTATCTCGCGAACTTCTTCGACACGATCGAGATCAACTCGCCTTTCTACCGGATCCCGCCCCCGACGCACGCGCAGAGCTGGGTCCGGCGCGTCGCGAGCAACCGCGAGTTCCGCTTTACGACGAAGGTTTTCCGCGGTTTTACTCACGAGAAGGCCGCACTCGCGGCCGCCGACGTGAAAGCCTTCCGCCATTACCTCGACCCGCTCCTGGAGAATGACCGCCTCGGCGCGCTCCTGCTGCAGTTCCCCTGGAGTTTCAAGAACTCCGAGGAGGCGCGCCGGAAGCTTTCGACGTTGTTCGAGGCATTCGACGCCTACCCGAAGGCGCTGGAGGTGCGACACGCTTCGTTCCAGAACGATGACTTCGTCCGCTTCCTGGACGATCACGACGTCGGGTTCGTCAACGTCGATCAGCCGCTGTTCGACGATTCGGTCAAACCGGCTGCGACCGTGAGCGGTTCCGTCGCCTACGCCAGGCTCCACGGCCGCAACTACCAGAAATGGTTTGCGCACGAGGAGAGCTGGGAGCGCTACGACTACCTCTACTCGCCGGACGAGCTCGCTCCCTGGGTCGATCGCATCCGGCAGATGGCGGTCAGCCACGAGACCTACGTCATCACGAACAATCATTTCCGCGGTCAGGCCGTCGTGAATGCCGGGGAGCTCGAGCGCGCGCTGGGACAGGATGGAAAACTGCCGCCGCAGGTGAAGGAGACCTACCCTGACCGAGCGTAAGAAACGCGTCATCGGCACTGCCGGGCACATCGACCACGGCAAGACCTCGCTCGTCAAAGCGCTCACCGGTATCGACACCGACCGGCTGCCGGAAGAGAAGCGCCGCGGCATCACCATCGACCTCGGATTCGCGAGCTGGTTCACCGACGGCTGTCAGATCGGTTTCGTCGATGTGCCGGGCCACGAGCGTTTCGTGAAGAACATGCTCGCGGGCGCCGGCGGCATCGACGCCGTACTCCTCGTCGTGGCGGCGGACGAGTCGATCAAGCCGCAGACGCGCGAGCACTTCGCCATCTGCCGACTTCTCGCCGTCCGCAGCGGTGTCGTGGCGATCACCAAATCGGACCTCGTCGAGCCGGATATCCTCGATCTCGTCGCCCTGGAAGTGGAGGAGCTCGTGGCCGGAAGCTTTCTGGAAGGACGTCCGGTGATTCCGGTCAGCAGCATCACCGGCGCCGGTCTGGACGAGCTTCGCGCGGCGCTCGTCGAAACGGCCACGGCCATCGACGATCGAGACGCGACGCGACGCGTCTTCCGCCTGCCGGTCGACCGCGTTTTCACGATGAAAGGCTTCGGCTCCGTCGTCACCGGCACGACCTACTCGGGCCAGGTGCGGACCGACGCGGAGGTGGAGGTCGTGCCCGGCGGCCTCCGCAGCCGCGCCCGCGCCATTCAGGTGCACAGCGAGCCGCGCCCCTTCGCCACGGCAGGGGAACGGACGTCGATCAACCTGGCCGATATCTCGCTCGACCGTCTCCGGCGGGGACAGCAGCTCGTCGAGCCGGGGGCGCTCCAGCCGTCGCAGATCGTCACCGCGCAGCTCGAGCTGACGCACGACGCAAGAGCGCTCCGCGAACAGACGCGCGTCCGTTTTCACCATCTCGCCAGCGAGCTCCTCGGCAACTTCCGGTTCATCGACGAGACCGCGAACGAGGTGCGTCCCGGCGCCCGCACCTTCGTGCAGTTCCGGCTCGAATCGCCGCTCGTCGCGGTCGCCGGCGACCGTTTCGTCATCCGCCGCTATTCGCCGGCACTGACGATCGGCGGCGGCGTGATTCTCGATCCGCTCCTGCCGAAGCTCAGCCGCGGAACGCGTCCCGAGATCCTCGACACCCTGGCGAACGGGTCGCTCGTCCAGCGGATGGAGCTGGTGGCGAGACTGGAGGGGCTCCGCGGCCTGACGATCGAATCGATCCGCGCCCGTACAGGCCTGACGACCGGCACGCTTCGGCAGGAACTGCGCGAGTTGCCGCACCTCGAGACGATCGCGGACGGACTCTGGATGCATCGCGATGCGATCGTGGAGTTCCGGCGGAAGTCGATCGAATTTCTCGACCGCTGGTTCAAAGCAAACCGAATGGCCGTCGCGGTTCCGAAGAGCGAGTTCGTGCAGAAGCTCCTCCCTCCGATGATCGACCCGCGCGTGATCGATTTCCTTCTGGCCGACCTGTCGAAGGAGAAGATCGTGGCCGTGCGCGGCGACGTGCTGGAGATCCCCGGCCGCTCGAAGACGCTCGGCGGCGCCGAAGGAGAGCTGGCCCGGATGATCGAATTGCGGTTCGCCGAGTCTGGGCTGAATCCTCCCGCCGTGTCGCTCGTGATCCGGTCGCTGACGCACAAGCCGAAGATGATCGAGGGGGTGATCGCGTACCTGGTCAGGCAGGGGACGCTGGTGCGGATCGCCGAGGGCGTCTATCTGCACCGCGATGCGCTGGCCGGAGCCCGCACCACCATCGCCGCCCGCAAAGGGGAGACGCTCGACGTCGGTCAGTTCAAGGAGATGTTTGGTTTGTCGAGGAAGGTGGCGATCCCGCTGCTGGAGCTTTTCGATCGGGAGGGCGTGACGAAGCGCGTGGGCGACTCCCGTCAGGTTCTGTAGCTATCCCGAGCGCAGCTCGTGAAGTTTATCCCGAGCGCAGCGAGGGATCTCCGGTACCACCGGACTGCTTGATCCTTCCGCGTCAGTCCGCTCGTTCACGGGGACGACTTCCGGAGATCCCTCGCCTTCGGCTCGGGATGAGGCCCCCTGCGACTCCCGTCAGGTTCTGTGACCTCGCGGTAATCCGCGGGAATCTCGAGCAGCGAGGCTTGTACGCCCCGCTCCTGAATCGCCGTCACCCTCCGCTCGACGACCATGACCGCGTTTCCGAACGGCAGTTCGGCGCGATCGACCAGGGGAAAACCGCGCATGCCGAGGAGCTCCTCATCGGCCTCGGCGGCGATGCCGCCGAGTCGCGTGGACGGGTCCGTGGTTCCATGGATCATGGCGAAGAGGTCGTCGGGGATGCGCGGGTGGGAGCCGAACCAGAGCTCCCGCTGGTAGCCGCCGAGGCGGATCAGCGCCTGCGTCGCCGGCAGCGTGAGGATCTCGCGTTGCGCACCGGTGGCCTGGAACTGCGCGACGGGAAGCTCCCGGTCCACCGGCCGGCGGAGCGCGGCGCGGCGGCGGGCCAGCACCGAATCGAGCGGCTCGGTGCGATACGTGCCGTTCAGGTCATTGACCAGTGTCACATTGCGGTTTGCGAGATCGTAGAGGCGCCAGCGCTCCGCTTCGTCCGTGCTGCGCGCCTTGTTTCCGGCGATGAGCACCGTGTGCGTCGTGGTGCGATTCGCCGGCTGCACGGTGGTCTGGATCGTCACGACGATGGCCGAGACCATGCGTCCGCGCCGCGCCGGCGGAACGTTGGGCGTGGCGGGAGGCTCCTGCCGGCAGGCGCTCAACAGAAGGACCACCACAGTCGCGCGCCTGAACAACCTCACTCAGTCCTTCGCCTCGTACCAGCTCTTTCCCCAGTGCGTGTCGACCGCCAGCGGGACCGCCAGGGGAAAGATGTTCTCCATGGTTTCTTTCACGATTCCGGCCACCTCGCTCGCGCGTGTCTCCGGCGTCTCGATCACGATCTCATCATGCACGGTGAGCAGCATGCGCGCACCCGAGCCGTTCCCGTCCAGACGCTTGTCGAGCGCGATCATCGCCAGCTTCAGCAGATCGGCCGCCGTCCCCTGAATCGGTGCGTTGATGGCCATCCGCTCCGCGTTCCCTCGCACGGTGAAGGAGCGGTTGTGGATCTCCGGGATGTAACGGACGCGGCCGAACAGCGTCGTCACCTTCCCGCTCGCACGGGCTTCCTCCAGCGTCTTGTCGAGAAACTCCTGGATCTTCGGGTAGCGCGCGAAGTAGGCGTCGATCCAGTCCTTCGCCTGCCCGGTGGAGATGTTCAACTCGTTCGAGAGGCGGAAGGCGGACATCCCGTAGAGCACGCCGAAGTTGATCGTCTTGGCCGCCCGCCGCTGCTCCGCGGTCAGCTTCTCCTCCGGGATGTTGAACATGCCCGAGGCCGTGGAGCGATGGATGTCGGCGCCGCGGCGGAACGTCTCGATCAGACTCTCGTCCTGGCTCATGTGCGCCAGGACGCGCAGCTCGACCTGCGAGTAATCGGCCGAGAGCAGAACGTACCCCTCCTCGGCGGTGAACGCCTTCCGGATCGTTCGACCGAGCTCGGTCCGGATCGGGATGTTCTGCAGATTCGGATCGGAGGACGAGAGCCGTCCCGTGGCCGCCACGGCCTGGTTGAACGACGTGTGAACGCGGCCGTCGGCCGCCACGAGCTGCGGCAGCGCGTCGACGTAGGTGCCCTTCAGCTTGTGCAGCTCACGGTGCTGCAGGATGAGCTGCGGCACGACGAAGCCGTGCGATGCCAGCTCGGTCAGCACTTCGACGCTGGTCGAGAAGCTCTTCGTCGTCTTCGTCTTCTTGAGCACGGGGTACTGCAGCTTCTCGAACAGCACCTGCCCGAGCTGCATCGGCGAGTTGATGTTGAACTCCATCCCCGCCTCCGCGTAGATCCGCTTCTCCAGCTCGGCGAGCTGCGCGCCCATCGTCGCCGACATCTCGCCCAGCATCCCGACGTCGATGCGGATGCCCCGCTCCTCCATGCGCGCCAGCACCGGCGTGAGCGGCATCTCGATCCGCTCGTAGATGTCGAGCAGCGCCGGATCGCGCCGTATCTCCGGCTCGAGCATCCCGGCGAGCAGTACGGCCAGATCGGACTTCTCGCCCAGGTACTGCACGTAGGGAGCGAGGGCGCTGGAGCCGATCTCGCGCTCGATCTCGAAGAGCGGCGCTGTCTTTGCGACGTCCTTGCGGACCACGGCGTCGACCTTCAGACGGTCGCGGGCCACGTTGCCGAGGGCGTGGCTCGGAAGGCCGGGGTTGATGACGTACGACATCAGCATCGTGTCGGCGAGGCGCGACGGCACCGGCCAGCCGGCCGCGCGCAGGCGTCGCATCTGCAGCTTCGCGTCGTGCGTCACGAAGAGGCGATCCGACCGCAGCACCTCGCCGATCGCATCGCGGAATACATCGCTGGCGGGCACGATCAGCGACTCGTGCGGCTCGCGAGTCAGAGATACGGCCATGATGTCGCCGAATCCGTCTGCCGTCACCGGTTCCACCCACAGCCCCATCGGAGCGCGGGCGGCCTCACCCGCGCCGGCAAAGGTCCTCACGTCCCCGGCCGCCCCGGCAATCCGGTAATCCTTCGGCTGCGCCGGCGCTTCCGGCAGAAACTCCTGCATCAGCGACGCGAACTCCAGCCGCGAGAAGACGTCGTGCAGCAGCGCCCGATCCGGCTCCTGCCGCTTCAGCGTCTCGAAGTCGAGGTCGAGATCGAGATCGCACTGGATCCGCGCCAGGTCGCGCGAGAGGAAGGCCTTGTCGCGGTTCTCTTCGAGCGATTTCTTCTGCGAGGCCCGCTTGATCTGATCGAGATTCTCGTAGACGCCGTCGAGCGAGCCGAACTGCTGGATCAGCGCCTTCGCCCCCTTTTCGCCGATGCCCGGTACGCCGGGAATGTTGTCGATGGCATCGCCCCAGATCGCCATCACGTCGACGACTTTCTCCGGCGGCAGGCCGAACGCTTCCTCCACCCCTTTCGCGTCGTACAGGACTTCCCGGCCGGTGTGGTAGAACGAGATCCCCTCGCCGACGAGCTGGAAAAAGTCCTTGTCGCTCGTGGCGATGACCACGCGATAGCCGCGGTCGCGGGCCGCGCAGGCGAGCGAGCCGATGAAGTCGTCGGCTTCCCATTCCGAGGCACGGATGATGGGGATCCGGAAGCCCTCGAGCACCTCGTAGACGAGCGGGATCTGCACCGACAGATCGTCGGGCATCGGTTTGCGGTCCTTCTTGTAGTCCTTGAACTGCGCTTCGCGCACGGTGGATGGACCTTCGTCGAAGGCGACGGCGATGCAGTCCGGCTGATGGTCTTTCAGCAGCTTGCGCAGCATCTGCACGAAGCCGTAGACGGCGTTGGTGGCGAACCCGGCCGAGTTCGTCAGGTTCCGGATCGCGTAATACGAGCGGTAAACGTTGTTGGAGCCGTCGATGAGAAACAGCGTGGGCTTCTTCTGCGCCATCGGGTAGCGGAGTTTACCCGCTACTCGTACCCGTCACGGTTGGGAGGTGGGCCAGAAACACAAACGGAGCCTTTCGGCTCCGTCGTGTTACCTCGAGGGCTGGACTGCTGCGGCCAGTTGGTAGGCTTTCAAGGAAGCTTATGTGATTAATCGTCCAAAATCGGTCCAATTTTTAGGAGGGAGCCCGCAGCAGCCACTTTATGCGCGAACGAGTCAGGCTGGATTCGCGCTTCGGTTTCGAGTTCTTCTGTTCGAAACCTGTTCATGTTGCCCTCACTGCCTGCTAGAAACACGCCAGATAGGTGAGCTGTCTCACGCACCACCGTGTGCTGCCCGAAACGTTAGAAAACAAAAGCCTTCCTGTCGCATCGCCGCTAAGCGCCATTCCTCCGCATCTCCGGAAACTTTTTCCTCGTCTGGCGCCGCAGTTGCAAAACTGACCGGCGGATGCGGAAGCTCTTCTTTGCGCTCCTTCTCACCGCCGTGCCCGCCGAAGCGCAGGACTGGAGCATAGGCGTCGGCTCGGGACCCTTCGTCTTCGGCAGCTTCGTCGAACGGACGACCCGCGTCTCCACGCCCGACGGGAGCGCGACGCAGACCGCAATGCTCTCGGCGGAGACGCGCCCCGGCCTCGCCGTCGATCTCGAGCGGCGTCTCGGCGATCGCTTCGCCATCCGGCTCGAGGGATCGTTTACCCGCGCACCGCTCGGCATCAAAGGCAGCGAGCGGCAGGATGAGGCCGTTGCTGTCCCCGCCGGCGACATCGACATCACGACGCTCATGCTTCCGCTCATCATCCGCATCAATCCCCGCGGCACGTTTCGCTTTCACGTGATGGGAGGACCGGCGGCCGCTGCCTACACCCTCAAGACGCGCCCGAACGCCGCCGGGACGATTCCGGTCTTCCGCGGCACGCGCACCGAATGGGGCGGGGCGTTCGGCGCGGGGATGGCCTGGCACTGGACTGACCGCTTCGCGGTCGAGGTGAACGCAACCGACATCAACACGTCGTCGCCGTTCCGGGAGGATGAGATCGGCGGAATCGGCGCAATCGAGATCCACCGCCCGAACAACCTGCACTCCACGGCCGGGATCCGCTATCGATTCTGAGCGACCGATGCCAGCAGACGCTGCGCGCGTCGCGAGTCCGGCTGCTCCCGAAGTTTCCGTTGCAATTCGGAAATGACACGGCGGCGATCGATCGCTCCGCTCTCGACGAGATGCCGCTGGTAGCCCTCTCCCTCGGGAAACACCGCCGTGTACTCCTCCCCCAGCAGATGCTGATTGGTCCCGTCGCGCCGGATGAAGATCATCCCGACGTCGTCGAAGTAGACCAGCGCCCATCGCGAACGGGGGAAGCGCGTGGCCGTCACCGGAGCGAGCGACGTCGTGACCGTGCCGTCGTGACCGATCGTCGTCACGCGATCGAGCGCGTCGACGTACTCGAGCAGCGCATATTCGATCTGGTACTCCCGAAGCAGCGCCGTCCAGGCGCGGCTGTCCGATCGCGCCGCGGCGAGCTTCTCCATCAGCGGCAGGAAGACTTCGTTCCGGCCGTCGATGAAGACGAGCCGTTCGGGGAAGAGGGCCCAGATCAGATATCCGCCGAACCCGTAGCTGTTCATCATCGGTCCGCGCAGATCGCGCCTCTCGACGAAACTGGCGATGCGGACGGGAAAATAGGACGCCACTCCGAAGCCGCGCTGGAAGGGATAGTAGACCGTCAGCACGAAGATCAGTGACAGGGTACCGAACGCCAGCAGCGCCCCTTTCCAGACCCGCCGCAGCGCCGCCACCTCCGGCGCAACGAGCAGCGGAACGAACGTGCAGAAGAGAGCGACGTTGCGGATGTAGCGGAGCGAGATGTAGCCGAGGAAGAGCCCGACGAAGATGCTCCGCCAGCGCCGCTCGCGCGCGGCCATCAGCAGGAGGATGGCCACGAGGACGAACGCCAGGAAGAATACCGGCGTCTTGAAGAGGGTCGGCTGTCTCCACTCCTCGTTGTCGAGGACCCCCGATTCGATGATCCGCGTCAACTCGAACGGCACCGTCAGCACGCGCACGCCGAACGGATTGATCAGACTGGCCGCCACTGATGCAGCCGCGGTCCAGAAAACCGGCATGAATCGCGACCGATTTTCGAAGAACAGCGCCGCCGCAAAGAGACCCTGAATCACGATCCCGACGATGACCGCCGCATGCACGTTCGCCCAGAGCGCAGCGACCAGCGGCACGGCGAACAGGAGCCGTTTGTCGCCTCCCCGCACGAACTCATCGAGCAGCACGTACGTGACGACGGCGAACAGCACCGAGAAGATCTCCGGTCTCTCGATCAGCCGTGTGATGCCGCCGGCCACCGCCACAAAGATCAACCCGACCGTGGCCATGACGCCGGCGCCGCGCCGCAACGCGTACCAGCCGGCGATCGTCAGCGTCACGGCGATCACGAGAGACTTCGCGATCGCGATTCCCGCCGCGCCGAACAGCGTGAAGATCGCGTACTGCGAGAGCTGGAACAGCCACTCGTGGTCGATGTACTCACGGCCGCGCGCCGTGTAGCTGTAGACATCCTCCCGCGGGATCGATCCGGTGCGGACGATCTGCTCGCCGGTCTCGAGATGCCACCAGAAGTCGAGATCGGCGATCCTGCAGAGCCCGGCAGCGAAGGCGGCCGCGAATGCCGCCGCGGCGACGACGAGCAACCCGCCCCGCGTTCTCAAGAGTGCAGCAGCGAGTTGAGGTCCCCGAGCAGCTTCCTCAGCGGCAGTCCGTACCCCTCGGCGACCTGCGCGAGCGTTTCCTCGCTCGAAACGCCGCAATTCGTGCAGCCACCGAGGTGATAGGCCGCGAAGACCCATCGCGCGGCAGGGTGAAAGGCCAGCGCCTCGTCCACCGTCATGTCAGGTTGAAACTGTCGCTCGGACATCAGCTCGGACATCACCGCTTCCTGCCGACGATTCTACGCGAAGTAAAATGCGCCCGGATGAAGGTCAGGCTTCTCTACTTCGCGGTCCTCAAGGACATCACCGGCAAGAGCGAGACCGAGCTCACTCTGACCGACGGCACCCGCGCAGCGGATGTCTGGACGTCGATCCGGCAGCAGCACGTCCAGCTCGCGGGCTACGAGCAACCGCCGCTGATCGCGATCAACCAGGCCTACGCCCGGCCGGAGACGCTCCTCCGCGATGGCGATGAGCTCGCATTCATCCCCCCGGTCGCCGGAGGGTGATTTTGAGCCGCCTCACCGACGAGCCCATCGATTCCGCCGCCCTTCGCCGCGCCGTCATGCGTGACTCGGACGGCGCCTGCATCGTCTTCGAAGGAGTGGTACGCAACCATCACGAAGGAAAGAAGGTCGAGTCGATCTTCTATGAGGCCTACCGGCCGATGGCTGAAAAAGAGATCGAGAGCGTGATCCGCGGCGTGGAGCACGAGTTTCCTGATGTCGCCGTCGCCGTCGTGCATCGCCTCGGGCATCTCGCGGTCGGCGACGTCTCGATCTCCATCGTCTGCTCGTCGCCGCATCGCGGGGACGCCTACGCCGCCTCGCGCGCCGTCATCGATCGCATCAAGCAGACGGTGCCGATCTGGAAGAAGGA
>DATLFC010000081.1:0-2874 GCA_035525015.1 Thermoanaerobaculia bacterium
AACAGCTCTACGACCACTTCTCCCGCATCGGGAAGGCCCTGGCCAGCCCTGCCCGCATCGAGATCCTCGACCTCCTCTCTCAAGGCGAGAAGACGGTCGAGCAGCTCGCCGCCCAGGCTCGCCTCGGCGTCAAGAACGCCAGCGCCCACCTCCGCGCTCTCAGGCAGGCCCGTCTCGTCGAGCTGCGGAAGGATTCTCCCTGGGTCTGGTATCGCCTGGCCGACGACGGTGTCGCCCGGATCGTTCGCGAGCTCCAGACCCTGGCCCGGCGGCGCCTGGCCGAAGTCGAGCAGATCCGGCAGCTCCACTTCGAGGACTCCAGCAGTCAGAGCATCGATCCCGCCGCGCTGCTCGACCAGGTCGAGGCGGGAGCCGTGACGCTCCTCGACGTCCGCCCTCCCGACGAATACCAGGCCGGCCACATCCCCGGCGCGATCTCCATGCCGCCCGACGAACTGCCACAGCGTCTCGGCGAGATCCCCCGCCACCGTCCGGTCATCGCCTACTGCCGCGGCCCCTTCTGCGTCTACGCGGTGGAAGCGGTGGCGACGCTCCGGCGCCATGGCTACGAAGCCTGGCGGATGGAGAGCGGCATTCCCGACTGGCGCCTCGCCGGCCACCCGATCGTCAGCCAGGCGAGCCACCAACCCTCACTCGGAGAGTAGACAGATGATTCTCAGACAGTATCTCGACAGCCAGCCGGCAGTCGTCGCCTCCTACCTCTTTGGCTGCGGCGGAAAAGCGATCAGCGCCGTCCTCGATCCGACGGAAGACATCGAGCGCTACCTGCGCGACGCGGAAAGCCTCGGCATGCCGATCCGCTACGTCATCGACTCGCACGTACACGCCGATCATCTCTCCGGCGGGCGCCGGCTCGCCGAGGCGGCGGGGGCGGACTATGTTCTCTTCGAGGGAGCGAATCCGCAGTACGGCTTCCGCGGCGTGCGCGACGGCGAGGTGCTGGAGCTCGGAAACGTCTCCGCGCGTGTGCTGCACACACCCGGGCACACGCCCGAGCACATCTCGCTGCTCGTCAGCGACCGGAAGCGCGGCCCCGAGCCGTGGTTCGTTCTGACCGGCCACACGTTGATGGTCGGGGACATGGGACGGACCGAGCTGGCCTCGACGGCCGAGGAGGGCGCGCGGAACCTGTTCCTGAGCGCGGAGAAATTACGCCGTCTTCCTGATTACATCGAGATCCTCCCCGGAGCCTTCTCCGGCTCGGTGTGCGGGCGCGGCCTGAGCGGCAAGACGACGTCGACGATCGGATTCGAGCGCCGCTACAACCGTTCGTTCAGGGTCACGGACGAGGAGGAATTCGTCCGGATGATGCTGCAGGAGGTCCCGCCGCAGCCACCGCGCGCCGCCGAGATCCGCAGCGTGAACCTCGGGATGATGCAGGTGATCACCGCTTGAAGGCCCCGCGTCTCGGCCTGCGCGAGAACTGGGCGCAGTTCACGCTTCTGGTCCTGGTCAACGCCTTCGTCGGCGCGATGGTGGGGGCGGAGCGCTCGGTCCTGTCGATCCTGGCGGCGGACGAGTTCGGCGTGCGATCGGCGGCGGCCGCGCTCTCCTTCCTGATCGCCTTCGGTCTGACGAAAGCGTTCGCGAACCTCGTGGCCGGGGAGATGGCGGACCGGATCGGGCGGCGCCGGATCCTCCTCGCCGGTTGGCTGTTCGGCGCCCCCGTTCCGCTGCTCATCTGGCTGGCGCCGACCTGGAGCTGGATCGTCTTCGCCAATCTGCTCCTCGGCTTGAATCAGGGGCTGTGCTGGTCGGCGACGGTGACGATGAAGATCGATCTCGTCGGAAAACGTCAGAGAGGCCTGGCCATGGGTCTCAACGAATTCGCCGGCTACGTGGCGGTGGCGCTCGCGGCGCTGGGCTCGGGATGGATCGGCGCGACCTGGGGACCGCGCAGCGGCCCGGTGTGGATCGGAGGGGCGGCCACGGTGCTCGGCATTGCCTTCACGATTCTGTTCGTCCGCGACACCGCAGCCCATGTGGAGCTGGAACATGCGACCGACGGCGGCGGCTCGGTGCTGCCCGAGGCTCTCTGGGCGAGGCTGCGTCACGTGAGCTGGTCCAACCGCCCTCTGTTTGCGGCGAACCAGGCCGGCTTCGTCAACAACCTGAACGACGGAGTGGCGTGGGGGCTTTTTCCCCTCTTCTTCGCCGCGGCCGGGCTTTCGCTGCGCCAGATCGGGTGGCTCGCTGCGCTCTATCCGGCGGTGTGGGGGCTGGCGCAGATCGGCACCGGCGCACTCTCCGATCGCACCGGACGTGCGCCGCTGATCGCCACGGGGATGATGATCCAGGCCATGGCCCTGGCAATCTTCGCCACGGCCACGGGGATGGTCTGGTGGTCGTTCGCGGCCGTCGTACTGGGACTGGGAACGGCCGCCGTCTATCCGACGCTCATCGCGCAAGTCAGCGACGTGGTCTCGCCGCGCGACCGCGCCAGCGCCATCGGCGCTTATCGTCTCTGGCGCGACCTCGGGTACGTCGCCGGCGGTCTGCTTGCCGGCATCCTGGCCGACATGGCCGGATATCGCGCATCGATCGCCGTCGTGGCCGCGCTCACCGCGGCGTCAGGCGTGGTGACGGCCGTGTATCTTCCCCGCCGTCACAAGCGCGAAACAGAAGACAACGGCGGGATGATCGTCACTCCGGCTTCTGGCGCTCCGCGCACGCGTTGAGCTCGCGGAGAAGCTCCGGGAGCGGCACGCGATGGAAGCGCGCGGCCCACGACAGCGGCATGAAGCGCGCCGTCACCGCGAAAATGCCGCGGCGCATGTCGGGGCACCCGTGACTGCGGAACACCTCGTAAGTGGACGGCCAGTTCGCCAGGACCAGAGCGACGCGCGTGCGAGC
>DATLFC010000135.1:0-2177 GCA_035525015.1 Thermoanaerobaculia bacterium
GTGTGCCCACGACGTGGTCATCCGCAACGCGGTCATCTATGACGGGAGCGGCAATCCCCCGGTACGAGGGGCGGTGGCGATCGACGGCGATCGCGTGCGCGCGGTCGGCGAGGCAGGGCGCGGCAGAGTGGAGATCGATGCCGGCGGGATGGCAGTCGCGCCCGGTTTCATCAACATGCTGAGCTGGGCGACGGAGTCGCTCCTCGTCGACGGGCGCTCGCAATCGGACATCCGCCAGGGCGTGACGCTCGAGGTCTTCGGCGAAGGGTGGTCGATGGGACCGCTCAACGAGGCGATGAAGCGGGAGATGGTCGAGCAGCAGGGTGACGTCAAATTCGACGTCACCTGGACCACGCTCGGCGAATACCTCGACCATCTGGTGCGCCGCGGGATCTCGCCGAACGTGGCGTCGTTCGTCGGCGCGACGACCGTCCGCATCCACGAGCTCGGCTACGAGGACCGCGCGCCGACGTCGCAGGAGCTGGCGCGGATGAAGGAGCTGGTGCGGCAGGCGATGCGCGAAGGGGTGCTCGGCGTCGGATCGTCGCTCATCTACGCGCCGGCGTTCTACGCGAAGACCGGCGAGCTGATCGAGCTGTCGCGAGCGGCCGGCGAGTCGGGCGGGATGTACATCTCACACATGCGCAGCGAGGGCAACGAGCTCCTCGAAGCAGTCGACGAGCTGATCACGATCGCGCGCGAGGCGGACGTCCCCGCGGAGATCTACCACCTCAAGGCCGCGGGCGAGCAGAACTGGCCGAAGATGGACGAGGTGATCGCGAAGGTGAACGCCGCGCGCGCCTCGGGCCTGCGCATCACCGCCGACATGTACACGTATCCCGCCGGCGCGACGGGCCTCGACGCCATGATGCCGCCGTGGGTGCAGGAGGGTGGCTTCCGCAAATGGAAGGAGCGCCTGCAGGATCCATCGATCCGCGGCCGGCTGCTCGCGGAGATGACCACCGCGACCGACGACTGGGAGAACCTCTACCTGCTGGCCGGCACCGCCGACCGCGTGCTGCTCTCCGGCTTCAAGAGCGATGTGCTCAAGCCTCTGACCGGCAAGACGCTGGCGGAGGTAGCGAAGAGCCGCGGCAGGTCGCCGGCCGAAACGGCGATCGAGTTGGTGATCGAGGATGACAGCCGCGTCGAGACGGTCTACTTCCTGATGTCGGAAGAGAACATCCGAAAGCAGATCGCGCTGCCGTGGGTGTCGTTCGATTCCGACGCGGCGTCGCTCGCGCCGGAGGGAGTCTTCCTGAAATCGAATCCGCATCCGCGCGCCTACGGCAATTTCGCGCGGCTGCTCGCGAAGTACGTGCGCGACGAACAGGTGATCCCGATCGAAGAGGCCGTTCGCCGCCTGACGTCGCTGCCGGCGCAAACGCTGCGCATCCAATCGCGCGGGCTGCTGCAGCCCGGCTATTTCGCCGACATCGTGGTCTTCGATCCGGCAACCGTGCAGGATCACGCCACGTTCGAGCGCCCGCACCAGTACGCGACCGGAGTCGTACACGTCTTCGTGAACGGGGTGCAGGTGCTGCGCGACGGCGAGCATACCGGCGCAACTCCAGGGCGGGTCGTGCGCGGGCCGGGGTGGCGGCAGCGGCGGTGAAGCGCGCGGCGGCTCTGATCTTTCTGCTCGCGCTGGCACTGCGGCTCGGCGTCGTCGCGCAGCTTCGGGATGAGCCGCTTTTCCGGACGCCGCAACTCGATGCGCTGGAGTACGTGAGCTGGGGAACGCAGATGGCGGGCGGCGATTTCACGTGGCCGGTGGCGCCGATTCACGCGCCGGGCTACCCGCTCCTGATCGCACTCGTCCTGGCGATCACCGGAAAGGTCTCGGTGCTGCCGATCGTGCAGGCGATCCTCGGCAGCCTCGCCGCGGTGATGACGTTCGCCATCGGCCGACGCCTTTTCGGGCCGGTGGCCGGCGTCGCCGCCGGCGTGCTCCACGCCACGTACGCGCCGCTCATCCTGATCGACGTCTCGATCCTCGCCGAAGGACTCTTCGTCTTCCTCCTCACCGCGACGCTCCTGCTCGTGGTGAAGCTCCCCGACCTGCAGCGCCCGACGCCTGCCTTGATCGCGGCCGGTCTTCTCCTCGGTTTTTCGATCATCGTCCGCCCGACCGCCGCGGCGCTCATCCCGCTGCTGGCCTGGTACGCCGTTCGCGC
>DATLFC010000133.1:0-13725 GCA_035525015.1 Thermoanaerobaculia bacterium
GTCCGCGGCTCCGCCTCCGTCTCGACGACCTGCAGAATGATCCTCCGGTCGGGTATGTCGAGCGACGCACCGGGGATGAAGGGATCCTGCATCGCCTCGTTCAACACGACCTCCAGCGTTCGCCACTGCTGCTGCTCGCGCGCGTAGGTGGTCTGGGCCGGAAAGGCCCGGAACTGGGTCAGGTACGTCATGTAGTAGTGATAGACCTGCGGGAAGGAGTCGTTGGTGGCGAGTGTGTACACCGAGGCCTCGCTGCCGTAGCGGCTTCGGACGGTCACGGCGTCACGGCGGGTGAGGTCTTCCCGGAAGCGGGCTCCGGCGTAGACCGGAATCGCCGGGCTCAGCGATTGGAGGGCCTGCCGCGCGTTCGCGCTTCCCTCGCGATTGCCGTCCTCGAGGGTGTTGGCGGCCAGCTCGTTCTCTTCGGCGGCCGTACTCTCCTGACCGCCGGTACAACCGGCGGCGAGCACAACCGCGAACAGCAAGGCCAACACTCCCGCCCCCCATCTCTCAATCATCAGTTCGTAAAGAGCAATCGATGTGCCGCTTCTGGTCAATTGTGGCTGGATCCGGAGGCGAGGGGACGACGGTGGCCGCGCAGCACTTCCAGCGCCGTTTCGCCGCCGTACTTCGCGACGATCTGCTCGTCGTACTCGTCGGAGGTGCTGGCCACCATGTCGAGCGAGGCGATGAGCTGCTCGGGGCGGAGCCGCCTTCCGAGGAACGAGTGGGAAAAGAAGATCTCGTTTCCGACCATGCTGAAGGCGCCCAGCACGACCTCGGAGTTGAGCTCGAGGAGCTCGCGCATGAGGTCGGGGGTGGGCTCGACGCCCTTGACGCAGAAGGCCAGGACTTCGATCACCGCGTCGTCGTCTTCCCAGGGAAAGATGGAGACCTCGAGGACGGTCGACCCGTACTTGAGGTAGAAGTCGCAGTGCTCGGCGTCGTCGAAGTGCTCATCGACCAGCTCGTCGAGGTAGGACTTCACCTGCCGATAGACTTCTTCCTGGCACTGCGTATGGAATTGCTTGGCGCTGGCCATGTCCCCGGCATTATACGAACGTCATTCCGAGCGTAGCGAGGAATCTGGGCGGTTGGTGGCGCTCTGATCCGCGCTGCGCTCGGAATGACAGTTCGCACACTGACCCTGAAACGCGGCAAAGAACGCGTTGTCGCCAACCGGCACCCGTGGATTTTCGCCGGCGCGATCGCGCGCGAGAGCGGGTCGGCCGATGCCGCGTTCGCGCATCTCGTCGATGACCGCGGGCAGCATCTCGCTTCCGGCCTCTACTCACCGCACTCGCAGATCCGGATGCGCGCGCTCGTCTTCGGGGAGGAGGAGCTGACGGCGGAAACGATCCGCTCGCGCATCGGGGAGGCCGTCCGGCGCCGTGATCCGATCCTGCGCGACGGGACCACGGCGGCGCGGCTCGTCTTCGCGGAAGGCGACGAGCTGAGCGGGCTGATCGTCGATCGCTATGCCGATGTGGTCGTGATCGAGATCTCGAACTTCGGGCTCGATCGCCTCGAGGACGTGGTGGTCGAAGCGGTCCGGTCCGCCGCCGCGCCGCGCCTCATCTACTTCAAGAACGACCTGCCGGCCCGCAAGCTGGAGCGGCTGCCGCTGGAGCCGAAGGTGTGGGGCGAGGGCGAACCGGCGGTGGAGATCGAAGAAAACGGGCTGCGGTTCCATGTCGATCCGCGGGAGGGGCAGAAGACCGGGTTCTTTCTCGACCAGCGCGACAACCGGGCGCTGGCGCGCGAGCTCGCCGGCGGCCTGCACGTGCTGAACCTCTTCTCCTACACCGGGGCGTTCGGCGTCTATGCGGCGGCAGGAGGTGCGAGCGGCGTGGAGAACGTCGATGTTTCGGCCGCGGCGATCGATCTGGCCCGGCGCCACCATGAGATGAACGGCAGCGCCGATCGCGCGCGATTCACCGTCGGCGACGCGTTCGGCGTGGTGCGGGCGCGCGGCGCGGCGGGAGAGCGCGCCGGGCTGGTGATCTGCGACCCGCCCGCCTTTGCGAAAACCAGGGGAGACGTCGAGCGCGCCGCCCGCGGCTACAAGGACGTGAATCTCTACGCCCTGAAACTGGTGGAGAGAGGCGGCTGGATGATGACCTTCTCCTGCTCCGGCCACATGCCGCTCGACCTCTTCCAGAAGATCCTTTTCGCCGCCGCGCTCGATGCCGGCCGGCGCGTCTCGTTCGTCCGGCGCCTCACCGCGGGAATGGATCATCCGGTATCGATCTACTGCCCCGAGAGCGAATACCTCAAAGGGTTCCTGCTCCGGGTAAACTAGAAGACCATGTCCACTCTCACCTCCGTGCCGGTGCCGCGGGTGTCGCGGGAGATCACCGTTTCGTACCTGGGCGAGCTTCTCCACGGCGCCGGGTTCATCGACGAGCGGCAGAAGGGGGAGGTCGACAACCTCGACAAGCAGTTCCGGGCTCTGGCGAAGTCGAAGACGCGGGCCGAAGACGACGTCAGCCCGTTCAAGGCGCTGGCGTCGATGAACCTCACCGACGCCAGCGGCAACAACACCCGGATGGACGACTTTCTGCTGGCCCGGCTGATCGCCGAGGACGCCAAACTGCCGTTCTTCAAGATCGACGCGCTGAAGCTCGACGTGGAGATGATCGAGAAGAAGATCTCCCGGCCGTTTGCACGCAAAAACAAACTGGTGCCGGTGGCCGTTCGCGACGGGAAGCTCGTCGTGGCGATGGTCAATCCGTTCGACACGGTGGCCATCGATTCCTACCGCCCCATCGCCAAGCAGGAGATCGAGATCGTCGTCTCCGCCGAAACCGACGTGATGGGTGTGATCAACGAGCAGTACGGTTTCCGGAGCGCGGTGAGCAAGGCCGAACGCGACCTGACCAAGGGGGCGATCGACCTCACGAACCTCGAGCAATACGTAAGGCTGAAATCGGGCGCGGAGATCGAAGGCAGCGACCAGCACATCGTCAACGCCGTCGACTATCTGCTGCAGCACGCCTACGATTCGCGCGCGTCCGACATCCACATCGAGCCGAAGCGGGAGCTGGCCCTCATCCGCTTCCGCATCGACGGGGTGCTGCACGAGATCCAGCGCGTCCCGCGCCTGGTGAACCTCGCCATCACCTCACGCCTCAAGACGATGTGCCGGATGGACATCGCCGAGAAGCGCCGCCCCCAGGACGGCCGCATCAAGACCGAGCATCAGGGGGAGGAGATCGAGCTGCGCGTCTCCACGCTCCCCACCGCCTTCGGCGAGAAGGTGGTCATGCGCATCTTCGATCCCGACGTTCTTCTGCGCCCACTCTCCGGTCTCGGCTTCTACGAAGACGAGCTGAAGGTCTTTTACGACTGGATCGCCCGCCCGCACGGCATCATCCTGGTGACGGGTCCGACGGGATCGGGAAAGACCGTCACGCTCTACTCGGCGCTGAAGACGCTGGCCTCCCCGGAGATCAACATCACCACCATCGAAGACCCGATCGAGATGGTCCACGAGGAGTTCAACCAGACCTCGGTGCAGAACAAGATCGGGATCACCTTCGCCTCCGCGCTCCGCACCATCCTGCGGCAGGACCCCGACATCATCATGGTGGGGGAGATCCGCGATCAGGAGACCGCGCAGAACGCGGTGCAGGCGGCGCTGACCGGACATCTCGTCTTCTCGACGCTGCACACGAACGACGCGGCGACGTCGGTGACGCGGCTGATCGATCTCGGCATTCAGCCCTTCCTGATCTCGTCCACGCTGATCGGGGCCATGGCGCAGCGGCTCGTCCGCAAGATCTGCGACGACTGCAAGCGCAACCGCCCGCTCACCGTCGAGGAGGCCGGCATGCTGAACCTGCAGGCCCCTCCCGGAAAGCGCATCATCGTCAAGGAAGGGGCTGGCTGCATCCGCTGCCGGAACACCGGTTACTTCGGACGGACCGGCATCTTCGAGATCCTGCAGGTCGACAACTCCATCCGCGATCTGGTCGACCGCTCCGAGGATTTCCTGAAGATCAAGGATATGGCCATCAAGCGGGGCATGCGCACGCTGCGTCAGTCCGCGCTGCGCAAGCTGGCCGAGGGTGTCACCACGTTCGAGGAAGTGGTCCGCGTCACGGGGATCTAGTCACTACACAATCGGGCGCGGAAGCGGGCCTGGGTCCGGCCGGTCATCTCCCGGAATACCTTCGTGAAGTGGCTCTGGTCGGCGAAGCCGCTCGCGACGGCGATTTCGGCGAGAGATGTCCACCCCTCCCGAAGCAGTTGTTTGGCGTGCTCGATGCGCATCGCGCGAATGGCATCGCCGATTCCCCGGCCCTGCTGGTGGCGGAACGTGCGGGCCAGGTGGACGGGATGCGTCGACAGCTCCGCCGCGATCAGGCGGGCGGTGAGCGGCTCGGCGAATCGAGCCTCGATGATCCGTTGTGCTTCGGCGACGAGGGGACGGCGCACCGGCGCAGCCTGGAACGTTTCGCCGATCAGTTGCAGAAGGAGACCTTCGAGCGTCAGCAGGCTGGCGCCACCGCGGCTCCGCCGCAGCAGTTGTCGCAGAATCGGCCGCGATGCCTCGAGGAGAGGGTGATTCCCCGTCAGCAGGGCGGGGTCGAAGAGCACATTGAAACAGACCGTGCCCGCCAGAAACGTATTGGAATGCCGTTCCTCGGGAAAACGGAAGATCACGTCGTCTCTGCCGAAGAGCGTGTCGCCGCGCCGGGAACGCTCGCGAAACGTTCCCCTCGTGACGAAGCAGAACGAAGCTGCCTCGTGAGCGTGGGGCGGCAACGACGAGGGTGGATGTTCCGTCTCCGAAAGAGCACCGTGAGGGAGCTGGCGCGCGTTCATCATTGTCTATACGCAACCTTTCATCATGTCGTTGCAAAAGTACAAGACGCCGGGCCGCGACGATCGTTAGATTCGATCCGTGATCTCGCTGCTGCTGTTCGCTGCGTCGGTGACGGCGGGCGTCGAGCCATGGGCGCTCGACCGTCTCGATCTGGAGCTGCACATCACCGCCGATCCGCCCGCTCTGGCCATGCGGGGAACGGCCCGGGTTCGCGCCCTGGCCGATTCGGAAGGACCCGCTTTCGGCATCAACGACGATGCGAAAGTGATGAAGCTCCATTCACTGCGGAGCGGGGATGTGGAGGCGGTCATCTCGCCGCTGGCGGAGGGCTCCTCGATCGAAGTGGCGCGGCTGGAACTGCCCGAACGTGTGCCGGCCGGAACGGTCGTGGACGTCGAATTCACGGCCGGCAGTCAGGCCCGGTCGTCGCAGTTCGTCATCGGACGGCTGGCCGCCTACGCGTCGTGGGTGGAGACCTGGTATCCGCGGCCGGCAAGCTCGGCCACGTCCCTGTCACCGCCTGGCGCACCTGGAACGACCACCGTGCGGATGCCGCCGGGATGGCGGTCCGTCGCGCCCGGCGTGCTCGTCTCACGGACCGAGTCGACCGACGAAGCCGTCGAGGTGTGGGAAACGCTGCTCCCGGCGGCGCGCTCGTTCGCCGCAGCGCCTTTCGTCACCGAGCGGATCGAGGCCGAGGGGCAGGAGATCGGCGTCTTTCTTCTGAAGCCGCGGCCCGCTGTTCGCGAGCAGGCCGTTGCGCTGGCGAAGGCGGTGGCGGCGATGGAACGGCGCTTCGGTCCGTTTCCCTATCCGAGCTTCCACATCGTCGAGCTGCCGGAACAACTGAAGTTCGCCGCGGCCTCGGAGCAGGGGTTCATCGTGGTCAGGAGCTCGCTGCTCGATGCGGAAGAGGGCAACCTTCCGCTGTTCGCGCACGAGGCGGCGCACGCATGGTGGGGCAATCTCGTCCGCACCGACGGTCCCGGCGCGAAAATGCTGTCGGAAGCGGCGGCGCAGTACGGTGCCGTCCTGTCGATCGAAGCGGTGGAGGGGGAAGCGGCGGCGCGACGCTTTCTCCGATACTCCCGCGCCGGATACAGCCCCACGCAGTGCGCCCTCGGATACTTCTACATCTGGCGCGAGGGGGGCGACAAGCCGCTTTCGCAACTGGAGAGCGGCCGCTGGGATCACAATCTCGCGGATGCCAAGGGTCACTGGTTTTATCACATGGTTCGCCATCGTCTCGGTGACGGTCTGTTCTTCGAGGCCCTCCGTTCGCTGATCCGCGATTTCGCCGGGAAAGAGGCCACCGTCGGCGATCTCCGGAATGCCTTTCTGCAGGTGAGCGGCGGCGATCCTGCGCTCGCTGATTTCCTCGATCAGTGGCTGGATCGTACTGGAGCGCCCGTGCTGCGGGTGGAGTGGTGGTCTGCCGATCGCGGGCGGGCCGTCGACATTTCGATCGATCAGTTGCAGGAGGGGCCGTTCGATCTGCCGCTGGAGATCGCCATCGACCTCGATGGCGGCGGCGAGATGCGCGCGACGGTGCAGATCTGTAACCGGAGCGATCGCTTCGTCGTGGCCACTCCCGCGCGGCCGGTCGGAGTCCGCATCGACCCCGATGACGAGATGTTGGTGTGGCGGCCCGAGTACGGACCGCCACCCCACTGAAGTTACGGCGTGACTGTCGTGATCAGCTGCGTGGTGTTGTTCGTGATGCTGGCGAACGCCCACCACTGTCCGGCGTCCGGCGTGTCGATGACGATGTTGACGCTGTCGAGACCGGCGAGCTCCGGGAGCAGGTTCAGATCGAGCTCGCCCTGGCCGGGGTAAGCCGGATAGTCGGTCTCGATGGCGGCCTGACTGGTGGTCACCGATCTCGTGGCGATCGGCGTGGACAGGTCGTCGCCGTAGATGCGAACCGTCACCGTCCGTCCGTATTCGCCGTCGAGATCGTAGATGCGGACCTTCTGACGGTACTGCTCCTGCGTCGGTACATTGACGAGGGGGATCTCCTCTCCGGCGGCGAAGGCCTGCTCGGCGGCGATCACCGGAAGCTCGGTGCCGAGGTTGTCGGCCTCGCGCGAGACATCGCGGACGCGGAGGTTGAGCCGCACGGCCTCGGCGTCCTCGTCGGCCACGTAGAGGAAGCGTCCCTGACCCGGTCGCGCGGTCTCGAGGGCCGGCCTGAAGGCGATACGGCCTGCCACGGTGCCGGCGCTGGTATCGGGGTCACCGGTCACGCGGGCCACGCCCGCCGCGCGATGGAAGCCGAAGAGCTCGGTCACCCAGCGGGAGAGCTCTGCACCGTGCGCCTCGCCGTCGATGTAGACGGGGAGGAGAAGGCGCCGGAAACCGGCGCCGCCGTACGAAAAGGCACCGGCCAGCCGATACGAGCCGCCGGGTGTCGTGATCTCGACGTCGGCGCGACCGTGACTGTTGGGCGGCGCGATGACCACCAGGCGGTTGGACGCCCGTTCGACGATGGCCGCCTCGACGCCGCCGATGCGGACGACGGGCTCACAGCCGATCATGTAGCCGCCGCAGGAAGGGGAAAGGGCGATTCCGGTCAGCGTGACGAGCGTGCCGCCGGAGATCGATCCGGAGGAAGGGGTTACGTTCTGAATGACCGGCGGGGGAGCGATCTGAGCGAATGCCGGGAGCCCGCACAGAAAGACGACGATTGCTGCGATGGAGCGATAGCGCATGGAATTGTTCTCCTCGATTCGTCCACGCGCCGGCCGGTGCGTTGGTTCATGCCTGTAATACGGTATTCTTGGCCGACACGTCCAAGAGGAGAATGCGATGACCGTCCAGGCCTCCGCTTCGTCCGTCGAGCGCGAGCTCGAGTATCGAAAGAAGCTCACCGCGATCACGAACCAGATCAACTCCGCGGAGTCGATCCCGCACATCCTGATGACGCTCAAGGACAGGATCCTGGAACTGCACGACGCCGAGCGGCTGACGATCTATGCCGTCGACACGAAGAACCAGGAGCTGTACTCCATCCAGAAAGTCGGCGACGTGCCGAAGGAGATCCGCGTCCCGAAGTCCTTCGCGTCCATCGCCGGCTTCACGGCGCTGTCGCGCAAGACCGTCAACATCAAAGATGCCTACGATCCGGCGGAGCTGGCGAAGTTCCACCCCAATCTCCGCTTCGACCAGCGCTGGGACAAGCAGAGCGGCTTCCGCACCCGCAGCGTGCTGGCCGTGCCGGTCTCGTTCGAGAAGTACCTGATGGGCGTCGTGCAGATGATCAACAAGCGGCATGGCCCCGCTTTCACGGAGCAGGACGAGGACACGGCCGAGGAGATCGGCCGGATTCTCGGCATCGCCTTCTACAACCAGCACCGGGCGGCGCGCACTTCGAAGCCGTCGAGGTTCGGCGCTTTGGTCGACAAGGGGATCATCTCCGAGAAGAACATCGAGCAGGCCGTCTCCAGCGCCCGCGTCAACAACGTGAACATCGAGAAGATCCTGGTCGACGATTTCAGTGTCCCGAAGGATGAGCTGCTCAAGTCGCTGGCGTCGTTCTATGGCGCGGAGCCGTTCAACTGGGACGGCGACCAGTCCATCGCCCCCGACCTGAGGGAGCGCGTCCCCTCGGACATGTGGAAAAAGTACGTCTGCGCCCCGGTGGAGCGGCGGCCGGGCGTGCTGGTCATCGCCGTCGACGATCCGCAGGATCTGACGCGGCTCGACGGGATCCGGGCCATGACCCTCGCCCCCCGCTACGACTTTCTGGTCGGTCTCAGGCACGACATCCTCGGATACATCGCCCACTCCTACGGCGAGCCGCTCGACTCTCCAGCCACCGCCGGCGATGCCGACCTGGCCAGGATCATCGATTCCCTCGGAGAGGGGGAGGCCGAATACGAAGAGGACAGGAAGGACGACATCCCCGAGATCGACGAGACCGATTCCGGCATCGTCCGCCTCGCCAACCAGCTCATCATCGAGGCCTACGCGCGCGGAGCGTCGGACATCCATGTCGAGCCCGAAGGCCCGAAGAGCCCCTGCCTGATCCGCCTCCGCATCGACGGCGATTGCCAGAAGTTCATGGAGATCCCCGGCGCGCACCGCAACGCGCTCGTGCAGCGTTTGAAGATCATGGCGAAGCTCGACATCTCCGAGAAGCGGAAGCCGCAGGACGGAAAGATCCGCTTCAAGTACTCGAAGGGGCTCATCGAGCTGCGCGTCGCAACCATCCCGACGGCCAACGCCAATGAGGATGTGGTCATGCGTCTGCTGGCCGCCTCGAAGCCGCTGCCCATCGAGAAGATGGGATTCAGCGAATACAACCTGATGAAGTTCAAGGAGATCCTGCAGAAGCCGTACGGCATCTGCCTGGTGGTCGGCCCGACCGGTTCCGGCAAGACCACGACCCTCCACTCCGCACTCGGGTTCATCAACACCGAGGACATGAAGATCTGGACCGCGGAGGACCCGGTCGAGATCACGCAGAAAGGTCTGCGGCAGGTGCAGGTGCAGCCGAAAATCGACTTCACCTTCGCCGCGGCGATGCGCTCGTTCCTCCGCGCCGATCCCGACGTGATCATGGTCGGCGAGATGCGCGACCATGAGACGGCGGCCATCGGCGTCGAGGCGTCCCTCACCGGCCACCTCGTGTTCTCGACGCTGCACACGAACTCGGCGCCGGAGACGATCACCCGTCTCCTCGACATGGACATCGATCCGTTCAACTTCGCCGACGCCCTTCTCGGCATCATGGCCCAGCGCCTGGTCAGGACGCTCTGCCCGAAGTGCAAGGAGGGCTACCATCCGACGGTCGAAGAGTTCAACGAGATCGTCACGGTCTACGGCCCCGACTACTTCATGCGGACCGAGATCGACTACACGAAGGACCTGACGCTCTATCGCCCGAAGGGATGTACGAACTGCACATCCGGCTTCAAAGGCCGGATGGGCGTGCACGAGCTGCTGGTCGGCACCGATGAAGTGAAACGAGCCGTACAGCGCCGGGCCCCGATCGACGAGTTGCGAGGCATCGGCATGGCCCAGGGGATGCGCACTCTCCTGCAGGACGCTCTCGAGAAAATGTTCAAGGGCGTGGTGGATTACAAGCAGGCCAGAGCGATCGCCGTGAAGTAGTCATTCCGAGCGTAGCGAGGAATCTGGGCGGGCGGTGGCGCGAGGTGTCCCTTCACTCCGGGAACTGCCCCTTGTCGATGGCCGGGATCAGCTTCAGCGCGTTCCTGTAATAGATCTTCTTCAGCACCTCGTCAGCCAGACCGAGGCCGTACATCTTCCAGAAAGCGTGTCGCTTCCGGTAGTAGTCGAAATACTCGTCCTCGGTTTCCAGAACGCGGAAGTACGTCGCGAATTCGTCGGCGTTCCAGATGTCCTTCCCCATGAGCACGCGGTCCTGATACCGGATCAGGAAGGCGCGTGCCGTGCGCGGCTGCCGGCCGAGCTCGTAGAGGACGGCGCCGAGCTCCGTGTAGACGTTCGGGAGCTCGTCGAGCAGCTTTCCGAGGAAGGCGAGGTCGTGGCCGTACCAGCCGAGGTGGGCGGTGATGAACCTGGTGCGCGGGTGCCTGCGGAACAGGTTGTGTTGCTCGCGCATGGTCTGGTCGAACGACACGTACTGCGGATCGGTGCGCCGGCGTGCGGGGAATTGCGTCAGCTCGAGCCATCGCTCGTTGTGCTTATCGACCGGCTGCCAGAAGGCGGCCGGCTCGCCGGTGTGGATCAGGACGGGGATGCCGAGCTCGCCGGCTTTGCGCCAGATCGGGTCGAGGCGCGGGTCGTCGGTGGGCACTCGTTTGCCGGAGGCATCGGTGAGGGTCATGCCGAGGTTCTTGTAGATCTTCAGACCGGCGGCGCCGTTCTTCACGTCCTCTTCCAGTTGCCGCGCGGCGCGCTCGCCAAAACCCGGCTCGTCGATCCCGCGGAGGTCGACGTTGGCGAAGGTGACGAAGCGCTTCGGATGCCGCCCGCCGAGAGCGGCGATGCTCTGCACGAGGGGCTCACCGCTTCCGCCGCTGAGATTGACCATCACCGCCATGTTGATGCGGTCCATGGCCTCGACGAGCTGCCGCGCGTTTTCGGCGGTCGTGTCGCGGCGCTGGTGGCTGTGGACGTCGATGAAGGGGAACTTCGCCCGGCTGCGCGGATGCTCGGGGACGACCAGCGTGGAGCGGGGGTCGTACTCTTCGATGGACATCGTCGCCTGCTGCGCCGCGAGGGGCGCAGCAGCGACGAAAAGGGTCAGCAGCGCGGTCCGCATCAGCGGATCGTGAGCGGAACGCTGGCCTGCGTGTTCTCCCAGGTCAGGGTGAGCGTGCCGTTCTTCGCCGATCCCGGCTTCACGGCGATGGCGAACGTCTCGACCGTCTCCTTCAGAGGCTTGACCGACATCTTCACGCGGCCGAGGTCCTGACTCTCATCGTAGCGGGTGCCCCACTGGCCGGTCTGCTTGCTGACGATGAGCGTCCACTCCTTCTGGCCCGGGATGGTGAACAGCGTGTAGGTGCCGGCCGGGACCTGCAGGTTGCCGATGGTGACGTCGGTGTCGGTCTTCAGCGTCGTGGCGGCGTTGGCGCCGGTGCGCCACACCTTTCCGTACGGGACGAGCTCGCCCATGATGACGCGGTTCCGCTTCGACGGCGCGCTGTAGTCGACGGTGATCGTCTTGCCGGCGATCGCCGCTTCCGCCTTCGCCGGCGGGCTGAGAGGCTTCTTGTCCTGCGCCGCCGCCGTCGCCGCGACGAGGCAGAGCGCTGCCGTGAACGTGAGTGCTGTGCGCATGATGGTTCCTCCTTGAAGTGGGGAGAATTGTTTCACGACTCGTTGCAGAGCGTCAGAATCGCTTTGGTGAACTCATCGACGTCAAATGGCTTTGCGATCACGAGTTTCACCACGTCGAGATCGAGTTTCGTCAGGGCCTGCTGCGACACCGCGGAAACGACGGCCACGGGGATGCGGCGCTCGCGTGTCTTGAGGAACTCGATCACCTCGAATCCGTTCACTTCCGGAAGCATGAGGTCGAGAACGATGACCGAGTAGTCGTTCTCTTCCAGCTTCTTCATCGCCGCCCGGCCGTCGGCCGCGCTGTCGATGTCGATGTGGTGCCGGCGGAGGAGTTTCTCGACCAGACGCCGGATCGCCGGATCATCTTCGACGATCAACGCCCGGTGCGGATTCATGTGCGCGCAGTGTATCGAAATTGGTGAAAAGTTGGTGTCAGGTCTGGAAAAGCAACTTCTCACCAGAATCAGCCGTGCAAATCTGGTAAAAAGTTGCTTTTCCAGACCTGACACCAACTTTTCGCATGCGGATCGTTACCGGGACGAGCGGATACAGCTACAAGGAGTGGAAGGGGAGCTTCTATCCCGACGATCTGCCGGCGGCGAAGATGCTCGCATATTACGCGGAGCGCTTCGATACGGTGGAGATCAACAACACGTTCTACCGGATGCCCGATCCGAAGACGGTCGAGCGATGGGGTGCGGAGGTGCCGGAGCGGTTCACGTTCATCCTGAAGGCGCCGCAGCGGATCACGCATCAGAAGAAGCTCGGCGACGTCGCTGACGATCTGCACTACTTCTTCGACACCGCCGCGGTCCTCGGCCCGAAGCTCGGCCCGGTGCTGTTTCAGATGCCGCCGTTCGCAAGGAAAGACGCGGACAAGCTGCGCGACTTCATCCGGCGTCTCCCCCCGCAGCGGCGCGCCGCGTTCGAGTTCCGCCACCCCTCCTGGTTCGACGACGAGATCTTCGCCATCCTGCGCGACCATGACGCGGCACTCTGCGCGGCCGACACCGACGAAGTCGAAGATCCGGAAACAGTCCTGACGCCGACTGCATCGTGGGGTTACGTTCGCCTGCGGCGGAGCGAATACGCCGGCGATGCGATCGCCGCCTGGGCCGATCGCGTGAAGCGCCAGCCGTGGTCCGAGGCCTTCGTGTTCTTCAAGCACGAGGACGAAGGGAAGGGGCCGCAGTTCGCCGGCGCTTTCCGCGCGGCGTGCTAATCTTTCCGCTCCGTGGGGCACCTCCGAAGCGCGTTCGTGTTCAGCCTTCTGATCTTCCTCAAGTACCTGAGCAAGATCTTCTACCGGCACGACTTCTCGTTCATCGGCGCGACCCCGGCCGACCCGTGGCACGACATCCGGCTGGTCGCGTTTCTCAACCACACCAGCCTCTTCGAGCCGGTCTTCCTTGGCGCCGTCCCGAACCGGTTCATCTGGCGGCTGGCGGCGCACGGCGTCGTCCCCGCGGCGGACAAGACCACCGACCGGCCGCTGGTCGGATTGATCTTCAGGTTCGTGGCGCACCACGTCATCCCGATCACGCGCGAGCGCGATCAGACCTGGTTCGCCGTCCTGCAGCGCATCGACCCGAAGTCGATGGTGGTCCTCGCACCGGAAGGGCGGATGAAGCGGGCTAACGGCCTCGATCTCCACGGGAAACCGATGACGGTTCGCGGCGGCATCGCCGACATCATGAGCGCGGTGAAGGAAGGGAGGATGCTGCTCGCCTACAGCGGCGGTCTCCATCACGTGCAGGTTCCCGGCAAACTGCCTCGCATTTTCAGGACCGTGCGGATGCGCGTGGAGAACCTCAATCTGGCCGGCTACGTCGCCGAGCGGACCCGCGAAGGGGGCCCCGAGAACTTCAAGAAGGTGGTGATGAGGGACCTCGACCGCCGTCGCGACGAGCACGCTCCGGAAGAGGGGACGCTGCAGAAGACGGCGTGAGGGTCTGTTCGAGCTCCGCCAGCGGCACCGGCCGGCTGAACAGGAATCCCTGGATGTAGTCGCAATCGTGCTCGAGCAGGAAGTCGAGCTGCTCCTGCTGTTCGACCTCTTCGGCGATCACCTTCAGGCCGAGCTCGTGCGCCAGAACGAGGAGCGTCCGGACGATGGC
>DATLFC010000150.1:0-8761 GCA_035525015.1 Thermoanaerobaculia bacterium
TGCGCGGCGCCGGGCCGGCCAGTGGTGGCTCGTTCATCTCGGCGGCGATGAAACGCTCTTCCGGCGCGGGTTTGAGCGCCGCATCGATCCAGCCATTTTCCGGCGCCGTGGCTGTCGCCGTCAGCACCACGTTCGGCAGTCCGAGGGTGTTGTAGGCGTCGACGTCGCCGCCGAGATACTTCGCCTCATCGCCAGGCTTCGGGAGGACCTGGCCTTCCCAGGCCAGGTGGAGCGCGCCGTCCGGCGCGACCGCGGCGACCGGCCATTCATCGCGTCCCGGTGAGAACTCGGTGAGATGCAACTCCGGGGACCAGCGCGCTCCATCGTGGACGCGTGCCCAGAGGTCGAAGTTATGCGCGCCGGTCGCGTCAGTGCGCCAGATGATCCATGCCCGGCCGGCGCCGTCGATCGTGACGATCGGATAGTTCTGCGTCTGCTTCCAGTGCCAGTAGGGATCGACGGCTTCGCGCGCCGACTTGTTCTTCGACCCGAAGCTGACCTGCCCGGGGATCGAGCCCGCGACGGCAGGCGGTGCGAGCAGGACACCGTCGCGGAGGACGCGCACGAAGGCGTCGCCGCTGTGGCGATCGGCGCGGTAGGTGTCGTTCGCATGTCCGCGCATCCCGTTCCATGCGATCCAGACTCCGCCGTCCTTTGCGACGGCGAGTGAAGGGGAGTCATCGATCGTGGCGTGGCGTGTTACCTGGATCGGCGCCGAGGTGAGCCGTGAAGAATGCTGGAGGAAGATGTCGTAGTTGCCGGAGCGCGTCGAGTCCCAGGCGATCCAGACCCCTTCGTCCGCGGCGGCCGCGAGCACCGGTCGTCGATCCGAGCCCGCGCTTTCGATCCGCGCGACCTCGATCCATGAGCGCCCGCTGCGACGCGCCAGCCGGACCGAGAACCCGCCTTGTTTTGGCGTTTCCCACGCAGCCCAGACGGTTCCTCGCCGATCGCGGGCGATCGTCGGATGCAGCGCATTCGTGGCCACGCGCGTCTCCCGCTCCCACCGCCCACCCCTCTTCTCTCGCGCATACACCGCGAACATGCCCTGCCGCCGCCCGTGCCAGACGACGAGCGGCTCGCCGGCGGGCGTGATCACGACCTGCGCGTTGCTCTCGAGCCCATCGCCGCCATCGACACGCTCGCCGTTGATGACGACCTGGTCTTTCCCCTCGCGGTGCGTCGTCCACGCGACCCACCGCCTGCCCTTCGCGTCGAACGCGATCGATGGGTACTTGGAGAACGTCGTCTCGTCGCTGATGGTGGTGATGTTCGTGAGGGCGGCCAGAAGGACGAGACTGGTCAGCATTCGCGGTGTCTCCTTCGGGATTGCATCCGGAGGTGATGATCGCGCGGCGAGCGGGCACGGGCGGAAGCCCGTGCCCACCAGCCCGTGATCCTAAAACGTCAGCTTCGCCGCCAGCTGAATGATGCGCGGCCCTGTCGAGGTGACCGGAGTGTTGAACGCGGCCACGGGCGTGAGGACCCTGGTGGACGAGTTGTAACCGTAGAAGGTGGTATTCACGCCGTTCACGTTGCTCCGATTGAGCACGTTGAACGCCTCGGCGATCAACTGCAGGCGCGTGTCGTAGAACAGCGTGATGTCGCGCGTGATGCGCGGCGAGACATCGACCTGCGACGGCAGGCGCTGCGAGTTGCGCGTGAAGCCGGGCGCGATGTCGTTCCGCGAGTTTCCGTCGTTGTTGAGGTCTGCGCTCACGACGGGCGTGAACGGCTGTCCGCTCTGATAGCTGGCGATTCCGCTGAGCGTCCAGCCCGAAGCCAACGCCCGCAGCACGTTGTTCGTGATGTTCTGCGCGTAGCTGTCCAGCGACCAGACGCCGCTCAGGACGATACGATCGCGCACGTCGTTGTCGCCATCGGCGCGAGCGGCGCCGATGTTCAGCGGATCGCTGATGTACTTGGCGTCGTCGAACGTGAACGGCACGACGGCGGTCGCATCCGGTTTGTCATCCTCCACCGTCGCGTGCGTCCAGGCCAGGCGGGCCTGCCAGTTGTTGGCGAAGCGGCGTTGAACATCGAGCGTGATGCCGTTGTAGCGCGAGCTGGCCGTGCTTTCGAAGGCGATGACGCGCGCGAAATTCGCGAACGGACGCCCGTTGTAGCGCGTGAAGGTCCGCGTCCCGCCGCCTGCGACCGTGGCGGTGATGATTTCCGGATTGCTCACGTTCACGTCGCGCGAGCGCGGCAGGTCGTCGCCCTGTACGTACTGATACGTCAATCCGATCGCGAAATCCGTGCCGATCTGCTGCTCGATGCCCAAGCTCGACTGCTGGACCTCGGGACTCTCGAAATCGGGGTCGAAGACGAAAATGTTCGGCCTCGGCAGCGCCGCCCCTGTCGGGATCGACGTGTAGATGCTCGGGTATGCCGGGATCAGCGAGCCGGTGAACGTGATGGTCTGCACGTTGATGCCGTTGTTCGAATGCGCGGTGCCGACCATGATCGAGGTCGTGCGGCCATGGAAGATTCCGTAGCCGCCGCGCACGACCGTGCGGCCGTCGGCCCGCGGCGTCCAGGCGAAGCCGAGGCGCGGGCCGATGTTGTTGCCGTCGATGGGAATCTCATCCGTTCGATACCCCGCGGCGAGGAGTTGGGCGTCGGGGTTGCGGACCGATGATTGCGCGATGTCCTGCTTGTCATAACGCAGACCGAGATTCAGGGTCAGACTCGGGTTGACGCGCCACTCATCCTGCAGGAACAGGCCCGTCTCCTCGAGGTCGGGATTCGTCGTCGGTCCGCTCGTCCCTTCTCCGGCGAAGGCCTGAACGAAGCGCGACGCCCGGCCATTGGCGAAGTCGGCGAGACTGTCGAAACGATACGATCCCGAGAAGTTGCCCGGGAAAAAGTTCAGGATGTCGTCCCTGTTGTAGTCGAATCCGCCCTTGAACGTGTGATTGCCGAAGACATAGGTCGCCGTATCGGCGAGCTGATAGCGCTTGATGGTCGTCTCGCGCGGGGAGAAAAAGTTCCGGCCGATGTCCAGGACATGGTTGCCGCCCTGGGAAATCGACGCCTCCGGCAAAGCGCTGTTCGCTTCGCCCGGCTCCTGATCCTTCAGATATTGCGCGCGAACTTCATTGAAAAACGAGCCGGTGGCGACGGTGGAGAAGACGAGGGAGAACGAGTCCGTGAACACGTTCGAGTTGCCGCTGTGCTCCGCGGCGTTGGTGATGCCGCCCCTCTCCAGGTTGACGCCTTTGAAGCTCTGCCTGTTGTAGCGCGCGGCCAGGTGATTGTTCCCGCCCAGCTCGTGGTCCGTCTTCAACAGATAAACATCCTGATTCTGCTGTTGACTGTAACTGCCGGCCAGCGCCTGGAGCGTGACCAGCCCTCTCTGGCTGTCGGCATCAGTCGGAAAGTTGGTGATGCGACCGCCACCGAGGATCACGAGATTGGGAAGGGAGTTCCGCTGCGCGTCGTAGTTGGCGAAGAAGAAATGCTTGTCGCGAACGATCGGGCCGCCGAGGCTGGCGCCGTACTGATCGAAGTGATAGGGACTCTTCGGGCGGTTGTTGATCTCGCTGATGTAGTCCTTCGTGTTCAGCGACCTGTCGCGGTAGAAGTTGAACACCGTGCCGTGGAATTCGTTCGTCCCCGACTTAGTGACGACGTTGATCACTGCGCCGCCGGCGCGGCCGTACTCGGCGGAGTAGGCGTTCGAGTTCACCTGAAACTCCTTCACCGCATCCTGGGAGAACTGATAGGGAGCGCGGCCCGAGCCGGTGCGGCCCGCGGCCTGGCCGAAGAACGTGTTGTCGTTGTTCGCGCCGTCGACGACGAGCGAGTTGAGCGTTCCGCGCTGGCCGGCGAAGCTGATGTCGCCGAGCCGCACGTCTCGGACCACGCCGGGAGTGGTGAGAACGAAGTCGATGAAGTTCCGACCGTTGGCCGGCAGGTTCTCGATCGATCTCTCGTTCACGACGCTGCTCACTTCCGAGCGCGTCGTCTCGATCACCGGGGCGGACGTGGTCACGGTCAACGTCTCGGTGAGGCCCGGCCTCAACGTCAGATTCAGCGCGACATCCGTGCCGATGTTGACCACCACGCGCTTGACTTGCGCGGCCTGAAATCCGGAGAGCTCGCCGGACAGGCCATACGTTCCGGGCGAAAGGGCGATCCGGAAACGACCGGCTTCATTGGAGACAGCCATGCGTTCGACGCCGGTGGCGATGTTCGTCGCCGTGACCGTCACACCCGGAAGAATGCCGCCCCCTTCATCGGCGACGGTGCCGGAAATGGAACCGCTGCTGCTCTGGCCCGATGCAGCGATCGGAATCAGCAGGGCGATGAAAAGAGACACGAATGGCAGAAACCTGACGTACTTTGCCTGGCTCATAGAAACTCCTTCTCGGGTCACGAAGTTGGCGACTTTGAATCGAGGAGTGAACGATATCAGAAGCAATGGCGGTCCAGCGCTTGCCGAAAACGGGAGACCGATGGACGAACCCTCGGCTTCACCTCGGGCGATCCGGAGAACGAGCTCTGGGTCCTCGAGAACTTCCTGCCCTGACCGGAGTGAAGGCCAGGCGACGGGGATCACCACAGAGACACAGAGATCACAGAGCCCCACCTCTGTGTCCTCTGTGACTCTGTGGTGATCCGCCGCTCAGTCACTCCGCGCGCAATGCGTCGACCGGTTCCATGTGCGCCGCGCGGCGCGCCGGCAGAACCCCCGCCGCCAGGCCCACCGTCACCGCCATCCCCTCGGCCAGCACGGCGAACCACCACGGTGTGCTGACCGGCAGCGCCGGCACGACGATCGTCAGCAGACGCGCCAGCGTTACGCCGAGAACGAGGCCGGCGGCGCCGCCGATGGCCGCCAGCATGGCCGCTTCGCCCAGAAAGATCCGGAGGATCTGACCCTGCCCGCCGCCCAGCGCGCGCAGAAGGCCGATCTCGGCAGTCCGCTCCGTCACGGCGATGGTCATGATCGTGAGGATCCCCACGCCGCCGACGAACAGGGAAATGCTCCCCAGCGCCCCGACGGCGAACGTGAGGACGCCGAGGACCGCTCCGAGGACGCGGACCATCTCGTCCTGCGTGACGAAGGTGACGTCGTCGCGGCCGTGGCGCATCGTGAGGATCCGGCGAAGGCCGGCCACGACCTGGTCCTGCGGCACGTTCGGGTCGTGGGTGACGTGGAAACCGGTCAGTCCTTCGCGATTGAACAGCTCGAGAGCGCGCGCGGTGGGGATGCTCACCGAGTCGTTGAGGTCGAGCCCGAGCACGCGATCCATCGGCTCCACCACGCCGATCACCAGAAACCGCGATCCGCCGATGTTGATCCGTTTGCCAATCGGGTTCTCGTCGCCGAACAGTTCCGTCTTCGCCGTGGAACCGAGGACGGCCAGCGGTCGCGGCGAATTCAGGTCGTCGTAGGGCAGAAACGAGCCTGCCGCCATCCTGAAGTACCAGATTTTCGCCCAATCCGGGCTGAACCCGTAAACGATCACGCGCCGCCGGCGCCCGCCGTAACGGACCTCCGCGCTCCCATCGGTGGTCGGGTTCGTAACGAGGACATGCGGAGCGCGCCGCGCTGCGATGGCATCATCGATGGTCAGCGGCCGCACGGTCCCGAACATACCGATCGTGGCGCCCGCGGTCTGGATGCGTCCCGGCAGGACGACAATGAGGTTCGAGCCGAATTTCGTGAACTGGAAAAGCACGAACTCGCGAATCCCCTGGCCGATCGACGTCAGCAGAATGACTGCCGCGACACCGACGGCGATGCCGAGGATGGCCAGTGACGTTCGCAGCCGGTGCGCCCGCAGCGTGCCGGTCGTCATCCGGATGTAGTCCGCGCTTCTCATCGTCAACGCCTTGCCAGCGACTGCGCCGGATCGAGCGCCGCCGCCCGCCGCGCCGGCAGTACGCTGAACGCGATGCCCGTCGCGATGGCGAGAAGCAGCCCGCCGGCCACCGCCCAGACCGGAGCGAACGCAGGTACGGCGGGATAGAGGCGGCGGATGACGAAGCTGCCGGCCTGCCCGATCGTGGAACCGAGGATCGCGCCGACGGTTGAGAGCAGAGCTGCTTCGGCGAAGAAGAGGAATCGGATCTGGCGAGGGGAAGCGCCCAGGGCCTTGAGGAGCCCGATCTCGCTGGTCCGCTGCGCGACCGCGATGAGCATCACGTTCATGATCAGGATGCCCGCCACCACCATGCTGATGGCGGCGATCCCTCCCAGGGCGAACGTCAAAGCGACGAGGATCTTGTCGAACGCGGAGGAGAGCGCATCCTCGGTCAGAATCGTGACGTCGTCCTCCCCTCCATGGCGCTCCTGGAGAAGGCGGGCCACCTCCGCCTTCACGAGTGGCACATCCTCGCGGGATCGTGTCATCACCGCGATGCGCAGAAGCGAAGAGAGATTGAAAACCAGCTGCGCCGAGGCGACGGGGACGATCACCATGTCATCCATGTTGAGGCCGGCCAGCTCTCCCTTCGGCGCCAGCACGCCGATCACGCGGAAGCGCCGGTCGCCGAGCCGCACGTACTGGCCGAGGGGTGAGTCGCCCGCGAACAGCTCACGCCCCACCGTGGAACCGAGCACGCAGTGCGGAGTGGCGTTACGCGGATCCTGTGGCGGCAGAAAACGGCCCGAAGCCATGGACAGTCCCCACAGGTGCTGAATCTCGCTCGACGATCCGGCCACGGGCACATCGCGCCGCCGTCCCCGGGCGGAGACCTCGCCCTCCAGCAGATTGAGAGGCGTCACGTGTTCGATGCCGCGGATGCGCCGCAGCGCCATGGCGTCCTCGATCGTCAGATCGTGCGCCGTCCGTCCGGAGGCCAGCGCCGAGCTGCCGCCCATGGTCTCGGCCCGTCCGGGAAGAATGATGATCAGGTTCGTTCCGAGCGACTCGAACTCATGGCGCACGTATCGGCGCGCTCCTTCGCCGAGGGAGGTGAGGACGACGACCGCGGCGACGCCGATGGAGGTGGCGAACACCATGAGCAGCGAGCGCGTGCGGGCCCCTTCCAGCGCGCGCCAGGCGAAGCGGGCGATGTCGGGCGTCAGCATGTCAGGCCCCTTCCACCCGGCCGTCGAGCGTGCGGATGTGCCGGCGGGCGCGGCGGCCCAGAGCGGCATCGTGCGTGATGAGCACCAGGGTCATGCCTCGCCCGTTCAGCTCTTCGAGAAGGTGGAGCACTTCATTGCCTGTGTGCTGATCGAGGTTGCCGGTGGGCTCGTCGGCCAGGATCGCGGCCGGCTCCATGATCATGGCGCGGGCGATGGCCACGCGCTGGCGCTCGCCGCCGGAGAGCTGGTCGGGACGATGCCTGGCCCGTTTGGCGATGCCGAACTCGCCAAGGAGACGCGTCACTTTGGCGCGACGCTCGTCGGGGTCCGCTCCGGCCAGAACGAGCGGCAGCTCGACGTTCTCTGCCGCGGTGAGACGCGGCACGAGGTGAAAGAACTGGAAGACGAAGCCGATCTTCTCGCGGCGGACGCGCGACTGCTCGTCGTCGGTGAGGGCGGTGACGTCCTGTCCGTCCAGCTCGTACGTGCCGGTGGTGGGACGGTCGAGCAGACCGAGGATGTTGAGCATCGTCGATTTCCCCGAGCCGGACGGACCCATGATGGAGAGGTATTCGCCGCGCTCGATGTGGAGGTTCACGTCGCGCAGCGCGTGCACGCTCTCCTCGCCGAGCACGAACGTGCGCGAGACATCCTTCAGCGTGATCATTTCTCGAGGACGATCCGCGCGCCGGGGATGAGTCCTTTGCGCTCCACAGACAGGACGATGGCGTCGCCCGGCTCCAGGCCGGAGAGCACTTCCGTGTACTGCCAGTTGGCGAGGCCGGTCTGCAGCCGGCGCTCGTGCAGCGTGTCGTCGCTGATGACGAGCACGCGGTTTCCTTCCAGGAGGGCCTGCGTGGGCACGCGGACCACGTTCTCCCGAACGTCCAGCACGACCTCGGCATCGGCGCTGTAGCCGGCCAGGAGCGCCTTCGCATCCTGCGGGTTCAGGAACTCGACTTCGACGTCGACGGTGCGGGCCTGCTTCTCGAGATCGACGACGTACGGCGCGACACGGCGGACGCGGCCGGCGAAGCGCTGGCCGGGCAGCGCATCGATGGTGATGTAGGCGGGCTGGCCGACGCGTACGCGCGCCACGTCCACCTCATCGATCGGCGCCGACACGTAGAGGCAGCTGTCGTCGATCAGGTCGACGGCGGGAGGGGTGGGGATGCCCGGCGGCGATGGAGTGGTGAACTCGCCGACCTCGCCGGTGATCTTGGCGACGACGCCGGCGAAGGGAGCGCGCAGCACGGTGCGCGTGAGCGTGGCGCGCGCGGCGGCGACGCGTGCTTCTCCCTGCTGCACGTCGGCGCGCGCGGCATTGCATGCGGCGCGCAGCGTCGTTGCCGACGAGATGGCCCGGTCGACCTGTTCGTCGGGAAGGAGCCCGTCGCCGTGGAGCTTGCGGGCCCGATCCGCTTCGCGGGCCGCGGTGGCCGCGCTGACGCAGACCTCCTCGGCCCGCAGCACCGCGCTTCTCGACTGCTCCACGGCCACGCGCGCCTGCGCCGCCGTGTCCTCGTTCCACAGCTCCAGAAGGACCTGGCCGGCCTGGACGCGATCGCCTTCACGAACCGGCAGCGCGGCGATGGCTCCTCCCGACGGCGGGGCCAGCCTGGCCCGGCGGCAGGCGTTGACCGTTCCGGCGCGCGTGTTGGCGACGGTCCGCTCCACGCGGCCGCGGTCGATCGCTGCGCTCCGCACCGGAATCGG
>DATLFC010000154.1:0-11501 GCA_035525015.1 Thermoanaerobaculia bacterium
CCAGGCGATCGATGGCGCTGATCGCGGTGAAGGGATCGTTGACGCCGGGTGAGAGGGCGAGGGCGGCGATCTGCACCAGCTGCTGCAGCGGATACTCCACGTCCTGCACCGGTGTACGCGCGCTGCCGAGCACGAACGCGCCCACCAGCCTCTCGCGGCTCTTATCTTCCACCGGCTTCCGGGCATGGGCTTCCAGGAGCCGCTGCCCCCGCACGATGAATTCTCCCGGTTCGACATGGAACCGCAGCAGGAGGTCCTCCTTCGAGGCGATCTCCATCACCACCGCATCGTCGACGGCCTGCAGATAGCCCTCGCCCGTGGAGGAGATCTCCGTCTTCATGTCGTAGGCCGGAGGGACCTCCCAGCGCTCCTCCGGCTGCTCCTCGCCGATCTGCTGCGGGTAGAGGCGGTCGATGGTGTGGTCGAGCTCATGGGCGACGCGGGCGATGATCGTCTCGGCGCGGATCGAGCTCGACACGTGATGGATGAAATAGATCAGGACGCCGAGGCTGAGGATGGAGAGCAGGACGCCGCCGGTCACCCCCAGGTGCGGTACGAAGGCGGCGTCGTCGTCGCCGCCGATCACGGTCCGGGTCACCAGCAGGCAGTAGACGAACGTGCTGATGAACGTCCCGAGGACGACCTGGTTGCCGCGGTCCTCCATGAAGTTGCGGAGAACGCGCGGCCCGAACTGCTGGGAAGCCAGCGTCAGGGCGACGATGGTGATGGAGAAGACCACCCCCGTCACGGTCATCATGGAGGAGGCGATGGTCCCGAGGACCGCCCTGGCGCCGTCGGCGCCCCCTCCAAAGAGGAGGAACGTGCGGCCGGAGGCATCGATGAGCCGGCGGTCCGCGGCCACGACGAGGAAGGAGAGGACGGCGCTGCTCACGACCATCAACGCCGGAATGAACCAGAGGCTCGAGCGGACCTTGTCCAGCAGCCCCACCAGAGGAATCCGCATGGCAGGGGATACGCAAGGCTCATGCATGGCGGCACCGCAGCCGCTGGAATTCATTGTTACGATTAGCGTTAAGCACCCCGCATGCAGCAGTTCCGCTACGACATCCGCAACGTCGCCATCATCGCGCACGTCGACCATGGGAAGACCACGCTCGTCGACGCGCTCCTCAAGCAGGCCGGCGCCATCCGCGCCTACCAGCACCTGGACGATCGGGTCATGGACTCGAACGACCTCGAGCGTGAGCGCGGCATCACCATCCTCGCCAAGAACACTTCGATCCGCTACCTCGTCGATGCCCCCGACGCCCTCGGGCATCCGCCTCACCATGAGGCGACGCATACCGCGACCGGGCACGATCTTCCGGCCGAGTTCATTCATCCGAACGAAGTGAAGATCAACATCGTCGACACCCCCGGGCACGCCGATTTCGGCGGCGAGGTCGAGCGGGTGCTGTCGATGGTCGACGGCGTCATCCTGCTCGTCGACGCGGCGGAGGGGCCGATGCCGCAGACGCGGTTCGTGCTGCGGAAGGCGCTGACGCTGGGGCTGCTGCCGATCGTGGTCATCAACAAGATCGACCGTCCCGATGCCCGCCCGGGCGAAGTGCTGAACGAGGTTTTCGATCTGATGATCGAGCTCGGCGCATCCGACGAGCAGATCGACTTTCCGATTCTTTACGCCTCCGGCCGCGCCGGCTACGTCCGCACGAGCATGGAGGACGAGAACGACGACTGCCGTCCACTCTTCGACGCCATCCTCAAACGCATTCCCCCGCCGCCGGGCGACGCGGAAGCGGCGCTGCAGCTCCTCGTCTCCGCCGTCGACTACAACGACTACGTCGGGCGGATGGGCATCGGCCGGATTCAGCGCGGACGGATCCGTCAGGCAACCGACGTCATCCTGATTCTTCGCGACGGCACGCAGAAGAAGGGCCGCGTCACGAAGCTGACGACGTTCGAAGGATTGAAGCGTGAGGAAGTGAGCGAGGCGGCGGCCGGCGAGATCGTCGCCATCGCCGGATTTGCCGACGTGGAGATCGGCGAAACGTTCGCCGCGGCCGATGCGCCGGAGCGGCTGGAGCCAATCGCCATCGACGAGCCGACCGTCTCCATGTTCTGGATGGTCAACGACTCACCATTCGCCGGGCGCGAAGGTAAGTACGTCACCTCGCGCAATATCCGCGAGCGCCTCGATCGCGAGCTGCGGAAGGACGTCGCGCTGCGCGTCAAGGACACCGACCTCCCCGACCGTTTCGAAGTGAGCGGACGCGGCGAGCTGCATCTCTCCATCCTGGCCGAGAACATGCGGCGCGAAGCGTTCGAGTTCGCCCTGTCGCGGCCGCAGGTGATCCTCAAGCAGGTCGACGGCAAGCTGATGGAGCCGTACGAGGCGCTGGTGGTCGACATCGCCGAGGAGCACCTCGGCGCGATCATGGAAAAGCTCCAGCAGCGGCGTGCCGAGATGACCGACATGGTCAACCCCGGAACGGGCCGCGTCCGCGTCGAGTTCAGGATTCCGACGCGCGGCCTCTTCGGCATCCGCACCGAGTTTCTCACCGAGACCCGCGGAACGGGCCTGCTCTACCACACGTTCCTCCAGTACGGTCCCTACCGCGGCGAGATCGCCAGCCGGACGCGCGGATCCCTCGTCGCCAAGGAAGCAGGCGATACCACGGCCTACGCCATCGAGCCGCTGCAGGAGCGGTCGACGATGTTCATCGGCCCGGGCATCAAGGTCTACGGCGGGCAGATCGTCGGCGAGAACTCACGCGACGTCGACATGGTCGTGCAGGTCTGCCGCAAGAAGCACCTGACGAACATGCGCGCCTCCGGATCGGACATCGCCGTTCAGCTCACGCCGCCCCGCGTCATGACGCTCGAGCAGTGCCTCGAGTGGATCAACGACGACGAGCTCGTGGAAGTCACGCCGGAGTCGATCCGCATCCGCAAGCGCATCCTCGATCACTCCCGGCGCGAGGTCGCCGCGAAGAAAGCGGCCTCCGCAGCCGCCGTCTAGGGAAATCCTGGAGCGCCGGTGTCCCACCGGCGCCCCGAAATCCCTACCGCCGGTCCTCAGGCCGGTCCACCGGCCGGTTGGCGTCACTCCTGCTGAGGCCGCGAAGCTCGTTCTCGATCTGCGAGGCTTCCCACTTCGCTTCGCCGTAGCGCTCCTGAATCTTTCCGACGAGCCGATCCTTGTGTCCGGCGATGTGCTCGAGGTCGTCATCGGTCAGAAGACCCCACTTCTCGCGGACTTTGCCCTTGAGCTGTTTCCAGTTGCCCTTGATCTGATCCCACACTCCAGTATCGTCGTGCATCGTTCCTCCTTTTCACGTTGAAAAGATCGCAACGGGCGTGCCGGAAATGCCGTTAGGCGCGATACGATCGATCCCGGTGAGGCGATCGATTCTCTGGACGCGGCTCGACCGGCCGGGGCACGAGGCGGCGCGCCTGGTCGAGACGGCGCAGATCAACGAGCTGAGCGGCGCGGCGGTTTTCGTGGAAGACGCGGTGCCGGTGAGTCTCCGTTACCGCATCGTCTGTGGTGAGGACTGGGCGACGCGCAGCGTCACGGTTCGCGGATGGATCGGCGAGAGCGATGTCTCGATCGACATCGCCGTGTCGCTCGGCGAATGGTCGCTGAACGGATCGCCGGTGCCGGCGGTCGCCGGCTGCGCCGACGTCGATCTGCACTTCAGCCCCTCGACGAACCTGCTGCCGATCCGGCGGCTGCAGCTCGGCGTCGGTCAGTCGGCGGCCGTCCGCGCGGCCTGGCTCCGCTTCCCGAGCTTCGAACTGGAGGTCCTCGAGCAGACCTACAGCCGCGTCGAACGCGATCTCTACCGATACGAGAGTGCCGGCGGACGATTCACCGCCGAGCTGCGGGTGAACGAGGCCGGTTTTCCGGTCGACTACGCCGGCGTCTGGCGCGCCGTCTAGATATCCGGGATCTGCATACGGATTCCGGTGGCGTCGAAGTCGTACTCCCCTTTTTCGTCGCGGTCCTGCATCACGCGCAACAGCATGCGCGACACGTCGACGCGCAGCGGAAGCAGATCGAGCGCCGGCAGGTACCGCTCCGTGAAGACGAACTCTCCCTCGGTCAGCTCGCAGAGATCGAAGATCTCCTTCTCCGCCTTCTTCCGAAGAAAGCGCAGGAGCTCCGGCTCGGTCAGCATCTTCAGATCGAGAAGCGCCTTCGCAACCGCCACGGACTTGGTCTTCCGCAGCGCACGCGCTTCCTGGTGCATCTCCTCGGTGACGATGCCGTTGCGGATCAGAAGCCGGCCGAGCGTCGCTTCCGGATTGGACGACGACGAAAAGACGAGAAAGCCCTCTTCGAAGGCCATCGTCTCCGTCGATTTCGCGGTACGGATCTCCAGCGTCCCCGTCTTCCGGTACTGGCTGATCCACATCAACAGCTCCGGCACCGGCATGGCGCCGAGCGTCCCCTGCATGGGCATGGATGATCCTCCTTGGGAGAGAGAGAACTCCATCATACGGGCGGGCGCCGCGGGCTCAGTCCTTCTTTCCGGCGGCAAATGCCACTCAGAGCGGCCGCTGCAGGGAATCAGGATTCTCTCCCGCGCGGAGGGAGATCTCCGCCCCCTCCGCCCCCAGCTCGAGGCACTCGAAAAGATTCCGGACGTACTGCCCGAGGCGGTCTCCCGAGATGCCCGCCTCGACGGCGGCATCCACCAGCTCGCGCGCGATCTGCGCCGCCTCGTCGCGAACGCGTGCCGCCTCGGCGGGATCGGGATTGTCGTCGTCTCCGCTGTAGCGGAACAGCAGATTCGAGAGCCGGTCCGCCGCATCGAGCACGGCCGGCGCCTCCATCCCCTTCTCTTCGATGTGGCGCTCGAGCAGGGAGAGGATGCGGTCGGCCAGCCGGCCGGCGTGCGGCAGATCGAGCGGAATGTCGAAATGCGCCACGGCGGTGAGTATAGTGCGCGCTGCTCGCCGGCATGCGCGTCGCCCTCGCCATCCTCATCGCTCTCCTGGTCTTCGTGTCGGTGAACGCCGTCACGGTGCGGGCGCTCCTGCGCGTGCATCCGCGGCGCCGGCGCTGGATCATTGCCGCGGCGGTTCTCGGCAACGCGATGTGGGTGTTTCTGCCGATGCTGCGGCAGCTCACCGCATTCACGCGCGTGGTGCGCGCCGTGGCCGGTCCGCTCTGGTTCGCCTGGCAGTCATTCGCGATTCTCTACAGCGCGCTGGTCCTGCTCCTCGTCATCGCCTGGCTGATCGCGCGGCGGCGGACCGCGTTTCCCGCGTTCGCACGCTGGCCGTCGAGAGTCTTCCTGACGCTGGCGCTGCTCGGCACGATCGCCGGGATCCATCAGGCGCTGGTGCCGATCCGCATCGAGCACGTTCCGATCGATCTGGACGGACTTCCTTCCGAAGCAGCCGGCATGCGCATCGTGCTGCTCGCCGACCTGCACGTCGGACTCTTCACACGCACCTCGCGGCTCGATACGATCTTCGCGACCGCGCGCGCGCTCGAGCCGGACGCCGTCCTGATCCTCGGCGACCTGATCGACGACGATCCCCACTTCGTCCCGAAACTCCTGGCCGGCACGCGTGCACTCGGCCCGGCCGTCCCGCTGCTGGCCGTCCTCGGCAATCACGAGATGTACGGCGATCCGCTTCGTGTCATCGAGGCGCTCGAGGGAAGCCGCATCCGGCTGGTCGTCAACGACGGCGTCGCGCTCGGCGGACTGTGGCTGGCAGGAACGTCCGACCGCGCGGCGATGCAGATGCGCCGGTACGATTCGCTCGAGCCCGATCTCGACGCGGCGCTGGCGCGGCGGCCACCCCATACCTACCCCGTCGTCTTCTCGCATCAGCCGCAGATCTTCTACCAGGCGCGTGAACGGCGGCTGCCGCTGACGCTCTCCGCGCACACACACGGCGGGCAGTGCGGAATCCGTCCGCTGGGGTGGTCGCTGGCCGGCGTCTTCCTCGAGTACCACATGGGACACTACCGGTGGGGCGTGTCGCAGCTCTACGTCAACACCGGCACCGGACACTGGCTCGTGCCGTTCCGCCTCGGGATGACGCCGGAGATCACGCTGATCGAGCTGCGTCAGAAAGCGCGCCAGAGTATCCCTAATGCAACGCGTGCATCGCGTAAACCACTCCGCCCGCGCACAACAATCCTGCCAGCGTCGACCCGATCAGCGCGAAGCGCGGCTTCTCGTGGACGTGCGGCAGAAGATCGCTGGCGCCGAGATAGAGGAGGAAACCGGCGAAGAACGAGAGCTGGTAGGCCAGCATCTGCGGATCGATATCCGCGATCATTGCCACCGTCGCTCCCGCGACAGGCGCCAGGGCATTGATCAGCAGCAGCGTACCGGTGCGGAACGGGCTGTTCCGGCTGGCCAGCATGAACGTGACGGTATTCAGGCCGTCCGCGAAATCGTGGGCCAGTACCGCCATCAGTACGACGAGACCCACTTGTGTCCCCGCTTCGAAGCCGACGCCGATGGCCAGACCGTCGAGAAAGCTATGGAACGTCAGTCCGATGGCCCCTACCAGTCCGACGTTGTGGTGATGGCCGGGAGCGTCGTGCTGTTTCTCGCTGTGGATGATCGTCAGCTTCTCGAGCAGAAAGATGGCCAGGAATCCGCCGAGGAGCGCCAGCATCAGCGTGCGCAGATCGATCCCGCTCTCCGCCGCCGACTCGGCGATCTCCGGCACCAGATCGAGGAAGACCACGCCGATCAGGATCCCGGCGGAAAACGCCATGATGTAGAGGAGGTGTTTCCGGTACCGGAAGGCGAACGCACCTCCGGCCAGGGTCATGACGAATGCAAGAAGGGCCCAGAGGGCGCTCATGAGCGGCGTAGTGTAGCGGAGAGCGGCCGCGCCTCAGCGCAGGGCCACGGCGGCGCCGGCTGCGCACTCGCGGGCGGACTGCACGAGGTGATCGATGTCGAACGGCTTCCGGATCACGCTCCAGACCCGCGATTCGTCGAGCGAGTCGACGACGCGTTGCGCGGCGGCGGTCATCACGATCACGCGGCGGAGCATCCCGGGGCTGTCGCGCTCCAGCCGTTCCAGAAACTCGAAGCCGCTGACGTCGGGCATCATGAGGTCGAGGAAGATCACGGAATAGGAGTTGCGCAGAAGGAAATCGACGGCGACGCGGCCGTTTGGCGCGCAGTCGACGACGAAGCCGTCCTTCCCGAGGAGGGTCTGGAAGAGACTCTGCAGAGCGGGGTCGTCATCGACGACGAGGACACTCCACCCGCGGGATGGTGAATCAACCCTGGACACGCGATTCCTTTCGACCGACCGCCACAGTATACGTTGCGGGTGGTGAAAGCGCCGTGTGCAGATGGAAACCAGATCGAATCGTGCAGCGGCTTGCGCCAGCCGCAAATCAGCGCCGGTTGGAGAACGGCAGGACGTCACCGCGCTGCGCGCGCGCGCGTTGCACCATCTCTGCCGCCGCCACCACCAGCTCCCCGAGGACGTCGATCTCGAACGGCTTGCGGACGATGGAGTGGACGATCGATCCGTCGAGCTTCCGGAGTGCCACGGGATCCCCGGCGCTGATGACGATGACCGCCGGCTTCGGACGCGGGCTGTTCTTCACATGCTCGACGACACCATAGCCGTCGACGAGGGGCATCATCAGATCGACCAGCACCACCGAATAGTCGGAGCTGTCGAGCATGGCGATGGCCTCCTCCCCGTCGGAGGCCGTGTCGACCGGCAGCCCGGCGCGCTGCACGATCCGCGCGACGAGGCCACGGATCGCCGGCTCGTCGTCGATGACGAGCACTCTCCCCTTATCTCTCTCCGACACGCCGCAAGTGGTTGCAAAATACGAGCCTTGCGATAACCTCCGCCCTGCATGAAACCATTGCTCGTCCTCACCATCGCCGTTCTGTTCATCGCCTGCGGCGGAGAGAGTCCGCAGCAACCGGCCGCAACGGCCGTCGCCTCGCAGCCCGCCGGCGATCCGAAACAGGGAAAAGCGCTCATCGAGCAATACGGCTGCATCGCCTGCCACGTCACGCCCGGCATCGACGGATCTCACGGGGCGCTCGGCCCGTCGCTGGCAGGTATGGCCTCCCGTCCCTCGATCGCCGGCCGCGTATCGAACGATCGCCCGACGATGGTCGCCTATCTGCAGAATCCCCCCGCCGTCGATCCGCAGACGCGCATGCCGCCCCTCGGAGTTTCGGAAGACGACGCGCGCCACATGACCGCCTACCTGTTCACGCTGCGATGAGTCTGGCAACCGACATGCACCGGCAGAGGACGCTGTGAGTTACTACATCAAGAAAGCTCTCGCCCACGGTCCGATCCGATTCGGAGTCTCGCCCCGCCGCCCCCTCGAAGAGATCGACGACGATCCTTCGCTCAGCACCGGTCCGGCCGGCGAGTTCACACGCCGCAACACGCGCGGCTTTTTCTCCGCCGACACGCCCGCCATCGGCGCGCCCGACATCCCGCGCCCCAGCAGCATTGCGTCGACATCGTTCTGGTCCTCGCTGGCGCCGCAGGACGTGCGCGGCTGGGGACTCATCGCCCTCATGATCCTCGGCGGATTGTTCATCCTGCTGGGCCTGATGGTGATCGTGAACAAGGGTCCACAGGGCATCATCCCGATCATCCTCGGTCTCGTGCTGGCGGGAATTCCGATCGGCATCACCGCACAGAAACGGCGGGTCATCCGGGCGGAAGAAGACAAGGATCGCGCCGAACGTGAAGAGCGCGACCGCCACAACCGCGAGGTGATGGCCTCGTACTCGGCCGCCCTCGAGCGGGTGCGCGAAGATCCCAGCGAAGCGAATTTCACCGCCGCCATGCGCGAGCGTGAGAAGCTCGAGCTCTCTTACCGCCACTGGCGGCCGCTGGCGAAGCGGAGCGTGCTGCACATCGGATTCAATGCCCTCGCGCGCGTCGGGCCGTCCTCGGCACGCGAGGTCGGCGATCTCATCGATCGCGCCGGAACGGCCGTCGGGCTGGAAAAGGCCGATTCCCGCGACGTCAAGGTCGACCTCTATCAGGTCGTGCTGTGGCACCTGCTCGCCGACGACCGGATCGGCGCGGCGCAGGCACGCGAGCTCGAGAACCTGCGCAGCGGCTTCGGCATCAGCGAGGAATATCTGGCCGACGATCTGGCCGTCGTGGCCCAGTTCGATCAGCTCCGTGGGATCACCCGCGACGAGATGCCGCGTCAGGAGTGCGGCGTGCCGATGCAGTTCCGCGAGCACTGCATCCACGCCGCGCCGGGTGAGGTGTTCGGCAGGAAAGCGGCGAAGGGACGGCTGATTCTGACGAACAAACGGCTCATCGTCGACGGACGCCGCCGCGCCGAGGTCGCGCTCGCGCGCGTCGACGACATCGAGGTGGACGTCGACGCGAACCTGCTGCGCGTCGTCCCGGCCCGCCCCGACCAGCCGATGGAGATGCAGGTCGAGCAACCGGTCTACAGCGGCGCCCTCATCGACATCGCCACCACGATCGACGACCGCCCCCGCAGCTTCGCCTGACGGGGTCAGTTCTTTCCCAGGAGCGATTCCGGGGACTCGGTGGGGCGGGTGGTGGTGGCGACGGTAATCGAGGAGGGGATGCCGGCCGCCAGGAGGGCGGCACGGATCGCCTGCACCGCGGAATCGACTTCGAGGTGCGCGAGAACCGCGAAGGAATCGTCGCCGACGCGCGCGATCTGGCCGCCGGGCTCGTCGCACGACTCGTGGAGAATCCGGGCCACCGTGCGCAGGACCTCGTCGGGCGAGAACCGCTCCAGCACGATCACGATCAGCGTCACCGGATGCGCCGCCGACGCGCCGTCGATGACGTAGGGCGCGCGTGCCAGGAAGTGCGTTCGATTCCAGAGACCGGTCAGCGCGTCGGTGGAGGCCCGGGCGTGCAGCGATTCGGTCAGCTCGACGTCGAGGAGCGAATCGACGTACCTGAATACCGATTTGCCGAGCTTGAGCAGGTTGCCCTGCGCGAGAAACACCGGATTCCGGATACGACGGCCGTTCACCACCGTGCCGTTCGTGCTCTGCAGATCGGAGACGGAGACGCCGGCATCGGTCCGGACAATCTCGGCGTGCTGGCCGCTCACCGCTTTTTCGCGAAGGCGGATATGACAGTCGGCACGCCGCCCGATCACCTGCCGGCCGATCGGCAGCCGGAAGACATGGCCGGGGAGATCGCCCTGCAGCATGACCAGGGCCGGCTGCAGCGCGTCGGCGCGCTCGCTCTCGGTCCGGCGCTCGGTGAGATCGAGATACACCTCGGTCGTCCGGCCGGGAACGATGTCGGCGAACTCCTGCGGTCCGCGTCTGCTACGGTCTTCCATGTTGCGGGAGGGCGCCAGTGTACTCGGAGTGACCACGCTCACACCAGCGGGTAGAAGTGGTCACACGTGGAGGTGCAGCGCCGGCCGATACTGCCCGCATGCACGAGCTGGGAATCGCCGCATCCGTGCTCGACGCCGTACGAACCGAGGTCGGGATGCGACCCGGCTACCGGGCCACCGGCGTCGGACTGCGCATCGGCGCGCTGGCCGGCCTCGATCCCGACTCGCTCCGGTTCGGTTTCGAGGCCATGGTGAGCGATTCCGATCTCGACCCACTCCGGCTCGAGGTCGAGTCGGCAAACGGTGAAGAGCTGGACATCGCCTGGATCGAGCTGGAGGAAACATGAGCAACGTCGTGCCGGTGGAAAAGAAGGTCCTCTCCGAGAACGCGCGCATCGCCGCCGAGCTCCGCGAGCGTTTCGCGCGATCGGGAACCCTGGTGGTGAACCTCATCAGCGCCCCCGGGTCGGGCAAGACCCGCCTGCTCGAGCGGACGCTGGAGTCGCTGCCGGAAGGCCTCCGCGTGGCCGTGCTCACCGGCGACATCCAGACGGAGCGCGACGCCGAGCGGCTGGCCCGCTTCGGCTATCCGGTCCGGCAGATCACGACCGGCGGTACGTGCCACCTCGATGCATCGATGATCATGCGGCACCTCGAAGGATGGAAGCTCGACGAGCTCGACATTCTCTTCATCGAAAACGTCGGCAATCTGGTCTGCCCCTCGAGCTACGACCTCGGCGAAGAGGCGAAGATCGTTCTCCTGAGCGTCACCGAAGGAGATGAGAAGCCGCTCAAGTACCCGTCGATCTTCTTCAAGTCGAAACTCATCCTCATCACCAAGACCGATCTCCTTCCCTACGTTCCGTTCGATCTCGCTCAGGCCAGGGCGAACGCACGCTCCATCAACCAGACGGCGGACATCATCGAGGTCTCGACCGAGCGTCAGGAGGGGCTGATGGCGTGGATGGACTGGCTCTTCGCGCGGAAATACTTGCGCATGCCGCAAAGCGGTGGCAAATTGATCCCTACAGGAGGCAGTCCATGGGTCGTGTCGAGATCGCCGGAAACAACATGGGAGGAACGACGGGCCTGGCGATGCGGCCGGAACAAGTGAAGGCCATTCGCTACCGGCTGAAGCAGTCGCAGGCGGAGTTCGCGCTGATGCTCGGCGTCAGCCTGGGCACTCTCCAGGGATGGGAGGAAGGGAAGC